>JAISMS010000013.1 GCA_031276565.1 Holosporaceae bacterium
CTCTGATTTTTCAGGGGATAGTTGCCTACATCAACGAATATTAAAACCTATCAAAAGCCTATATTCCCGCCCTTTCACGGCGGCAACACGAGTTCGAATCTCGTTGGGGACGCCGATCGGGATCTTCCCGGCAAAAATTTAGAATTTCTCACGACGGAAGCATTCTCGCAAATACGTCAGAGACGATTTTTTGTCTGCCTTTATCCTCGGATACCGGCTTCCGGACGGGAAACGCCTGCGATCTTTCGGTTTTAACGGAAAATTTTTGTTCGGTTTTTTAGCCTGTCCGTTGCGCCGGTATTTTCGCACGGCAGATTTTTTATAAAAATACAGACAAACGGACGGTTTAAACCGCGTTCATAAATTCAATCCGTCGCTACGGAACTTTTCATGCCTTAAGGAATTATGTCCACGGCTTCGTAGCCGAAATTCGTTTTACGGATTATCATTCGAATCTCTTCCCCCGGCTCTATTTCCAGCTTTTTATGCCTTTTCAGAAGACTGGAGTGGATAAAAACATCCTCTCCGGATTCCATAAGAGCAAAACCGAATCCTTTGGACGGGTTAAACCATTTCATCTTCGCCAAAGTCGTCTTAGGTTCCTCTTGTCCCACCTCATACTTATTGGACTTCAAGAGTTCGGCCACTTCGCTCACCTGATATCCTTTACCGGATTTTACAATATTACATAAAATTATATCATTATTGCCCAAACGTTCCGTTCCCGATTTGGTAAGAGCCGAGAAATGCAAAAATACGTCCTCCGGAATTCCTTCCGCTTCGACGAAGCCGTATCCCTTAAACTGGTTAAACCACTTCACGCGACCAATGATTCCGACTAATGTCTCAGACTCTTCCATTTTCGTATTCCACTACATTAATATCATTCAACACCGTCATCATAGGGCAAAAAATTTTACATAAAGTTAATTTCAAAAAAAAATTCGCTTTTGTTTTTGACCGTTTTTTAGAGAATCCGACGTATTTCGCTTTTGATTTCTCCGTGCTAAAATATCGGCAAAATCGCCCCCCGACGGAGACGCCATGCGCCGCAACAAATTTTACCAAATCTTTTTCATTCTCTCGTTGTTGTTTCTGATTTCGTGCTCGCGGACGGATAAATATTGGCATGCCGGCAGCGAAAGACCTTATGAGATCAACGGGACAGAATATTATCCTCAAATTCACTATACCTATGCGGCCGCGGGAGAATCCAGCTGGTACGGCTACGATTGCCACGGGCGGCCGACGGCAACCGGAAGAAAGTTTTACAAAGACAGGTTAACGGCAGCCCATCGAACCTTACCTTTGCCTTGCATCGTCACGGTGCAAAACTTGGAAAACGGCAGAAAAGTGAAATTGCTGGTCAACGACCGAGGACCGTTCGCACACACCGACAGAAGAATAATAGACGTAAGCCAGAGGGCGGCCGAAATTTTGGGATTCCGCGCCAAAGGATACGCAAAGGTTAAGGTAATTTGCCTGCCGAAGGAAAGTCGACTGGCGGCCCTATCCTACGGACGAAAGCCATACCCGGATTCTCCGAAAAGCTTAAGGTAATTTGTCCGCCGAAGTAAAGTCGACCGGCGGCCCTATCCTACGGACGAAAGCCATACCCGGATTCTCCGAAAAGCTTAAGGTAATTTGTCCGCCGAAGTAAAGTCGACCGGCGGCCCTATCCTGCGGACGAAACCCCTACCCGGATTCTCCGAAAAGCTTAAGGTAATTTGTCCGCCGAAGTAAAATCGACCGGCGCCCCTATCCTGCGGACGAATGCCCTACCCGGATTCTCCAAAAAGCTTAAGGTAATTTGTCCGCCGAAGTAAAATCGACCGGCGGCTATATCCTACGGACGAATGCCATACTCGGATTCTCCGAAAAGCTTAAGGTAATTTGCCCGCCGAAGTAAAGTCGACCGGCGACCCTATCCTGCGGACGAATGCCGTACTCGGATTCTCCGAAAAGCTTAAGGTAATTTGCCCGCCGAAGTAAAATCGACCGGCGGCCCTATCCTGCCGACAAATGCCCTATCCGGATTCTCCGCGTCAAGCACGGATTCATCGGGTTTTTATTAAAAAATAATATATATTTAAAAAACGGAATATGTCTAAAAATTAAGGAAACATCTCCCGTGTCCCCGAATTATTTCCGCAACAATTTACGAAGATCCCGCTTTGCACGATTACATTTTCCCGTCCTTATGGTATATATGTTCGGTCTCCGGAGGTAATAATGGCGAATTGGAGTTTTGTAGCCGGCAATCCCATCGTTAATCGCTACGTAAAGTCTTTATACGAGGTCTCCTATGCGGCAGGTATCGGCAAAGTCGTATCCGATCAGATCAAAGCGGTTAAAGATTTTGTTCTGGCTCTGGAAGATTATGAAAAACTCCTGAAAAGAACCTGTGTGATGAAAGAAATCGGAGAAAATTTCATTTCTCGGCTGAACCGGGAACTGAATCCGCCGAAGGAAGTCGGAAACTTCATCGCTTTGTTGCTGAAAAACAAAAGACTGCCACTTATCGTCGAAATATGCGATGCCTATGCCCGACTTGTCGATAAAATCGAGGGGAAAAAAATTTTCCGCGTTACCGGCGCGGAAGCTCTTTCGAAGTCGGAAGAAAAACGGCTAAAAGTAAGCTTGCGCGGTGTTTTCGGAGGAGAAATCGAGTGCATAACCGACGTCGATCCCTCCCTCATCGGCGGTATGAAAATACAATTCCACTCGAAGATTTTAGATTATTCCGTTAAATCGAGATTGGCGCGGTTGCGCCGTGCCGTCAGGGGAGAAAGCCATGAAAATTAAAGCTTCCGAAATCACGTCCATAATCAAGGAACGCATCGAAAACTTTGATCCGGGGCCGGAATTTGTCGAGGTCGGCCGCGTCATTTCGGTCGGAGACGGAGTCGCCAAAGTCTACGGACTGGAAGAAGTCTCCATGGGAGAAATGGTAGTCTTCGAATCCGGAATTAAGGGAATGATTCTCAATCTCGGAGAAGACACCGCGGATGTGGTGCTTTTCGGAGAAGACCGGGCAGTCCGCGAAGATATGGAGGTGCGTCGGACCGGAGACGTCGTTCGGGTTCCGAGGGGAAAAAACCTTCTTGGCAGAGTGGTAAATGCTCTGGGAGAGCCAATTGACGGAAAAGGTCCCCTTGGGGAAACGGAATTATATCCGGTGGAGGTCAAAGCTCCCGGCATAGTGGAAAGAAGATCCGTCTGCGAGCCGGTTCAAACCGGACTGAAGGCGATAGACGCTCTGGTGCCGATCGGACGCGGCCAGAGAGAGCTGATCATAGGCGATCGGCAGACGGGTAAAACAGCCATCGCCATAGACACGATATTGAATCAAAAACATGCCTTCGACAATAACATCGAGGATAAAAAACTTTACTGCATCTATGTGGTAATCGGCCAAAAGAGATTTTCGGTGGCGCAGGTCGTTAAAACTTTAGCCGACGCCGGAGTTATGGAATACACGACGGTGGTTGCGGCCACGGCTTCGGAGGCGGCGACCATGCAATATTTGGCCCCCTACACCGGATGTACGATGGGAGAATACTTCCGGGACAACGGCATGCATGCCCTCATAATATACGACGACCTTTCCAAACATGCGGTGGCTTACCGGCAAATGTCGTTGCTGCTGAGAAGACCTCCCGGACGCGAGGCCTACCCCGGCGACGTGTTCTATCTGCACTCCAGACTCCTGGAACGGGCGGCAAAGTTGGATAAAATCAGAGGAGGGGGATCGCTGACGGCTCTGCCGATCATCGAAACTCAGGAGGGGGATTTGGCCGCCTATATCCCGACCAACGTGATCTCCATTACGGACGGCCAGATTTTTCTGGAAAACGGGTTGTTTTACCAGGGAATCCGCCCCGCCATCAATGTCGGCCAATCCGTCAGCCGCGTAGGATCCGCCGCCCAAACCAAGTGCATGAAGCAGGTGGCCGGAAAGATCAAGCTGGAACTGGCTCAATATCGGGAAATGGCCGCCTTTTCCCAATTCGCGTCGGACTTGGATTCCTCCAGCAAACAATTGATTTCCCGCGGAGAAAGACTGACTGAGATTTTAAAGCAGCGGCAATATTCTCCGATGCGCGTCGAAGAACAGGTGGTCAGCATATATTTGGGGGTCAACGGTTATCTGGACGACTTGGAGCTGCGGATGATTGCTCCGTTTGAGCAGTATGTTCTGGATCGCATCAAAAAAGAAAATCCCGAAATATTGGCCGACGTCGGAGAACACGGAGAAATCATCGACTCCATCGGCAAACAATTGAAAATTGTGATCGAGAAATATCTCGGCGACTTCAAAAAACTTCATGCGGACGGTTAAATGGCTAATCTGAAAGAACTCAGAAACAAAATAGGAGTCGTGCAATCGATTCGCAAAGTTACGGAGGCAATGAAGCTGGTCGCCGCGGCCAAACTAAAAAAAGCCGAACAGAAAGCCGAGGAATTTCGGGAATACGCCTTCGAACTCTCGAATATGCTGGCAAAAATCGCCCGCAGATCTCCGGATACGAATTATGAACTTTTTTTCGGAAGACGGGAGGTCAGCACGGAAATGCTGCTGGTGTTCGCCTCCGATAAAGGATTGTGCGGTAATTTTAATTATCTCGTCTCCAAAGAAGTTTCGGGGGTGATTTCCGGCGCCCGAGCCGCCGGCAGAAAATTGCATTTCGTCTGTATCGGAGCGAAATTATTCGAATTTTTGAAGCGACGGCTGAGGGAAGACGAAGTCATTGATTTTATGAGTGACTTCTACAAAAGCAGCGAACTGTTCGACAATTCCCGAAAACTGGCGGAAAAGATCATCAAAGATTTCACCTCCGGCCGAGTGGATAAAGTATCCGTCGTCGGCACTAAATATATTTCGCCCATGCACCGCGTCACGGAGGTCCGGAGCGTAATTCCCGCGATCTCGGCTCCCGAAGACGACACGGATCGGACGGAGACCGTTTTCGAACCGAATATCGCCGATATTCTCAAAGAATTCGTTCCCTATAACATAGGGATCCGAATTTATCAGTCGGCTTTGGAGAGCGTCGCCGGCGAGCAGGGATCGCGCATGACCTCCATGGACGGCGCCACGAGAAATGCCGATGAGTTGCTGACGGCCATGACTAAAAAATATAATAAAACGAGGCAATATAATATTACGCAGGAGTTGGTGGAAGTCGTTGCCGGAGCTTCGGCCATGATGAAAGGATAGAAATATGGAAAAAGGATACGTGTCGCAAGTGCTGGGAGCTGTCGTCGACGTGGTTTTCGAAAACAACGTTCCGGATATTTTGAATGCCCTTGAGGTGATAAATAACGGGAAAAAAATCGTTCTGGAAGTAGCCCTGCAGCTGGGAGAAAACGTCGTAAGGGCCATCGCTCTGGATACCACCGACGGTCTGCGCCGAGGACAGGAGGTGATCGACACGGGAAAAATGATAGAAGTCCCCGTCGGAAGACAAATGCTCGGCCGAATCATCAACGTCATCGGAGAACCGATTGACGAAAGAGGTCCGATCGAAGTCGATCTGTTGCTGCCGATTCATAGGGAATCGCCGCTTTTCGCGGAACAGGCCACCGAAACCGAGATTTTGGTAACCGGCATAAAAGTAGTGGACCTCTTGGCCCCCTATGCGAAGGGCGGAAAAGTCGGACTGTTCGGCGGAGCCGGCGTCGGAAAGACGGTTCTGATTCAGGAATTGATCAATAACGTCGCCAAAGCCCACGGAGGATATTCGGTCTTCGCCGGCGTAGGAGAAAGAACCCGGGAAGGCAACGATCTCTACCACGAAATGATCGAATCCGGGGTCATAGATATCAACGGAAAAGAATCGAAGGCGGCATTGGTTTACGGTCAAATGAACGAGCTCCCGGGAGCGAGAGCGAGGGTCGCCCTGACCGGACTGACTCTGGCCGAATACTTCAGGGACTATGAACATCAGGACGTGCTGCTGTTTGTGGATAATATATTCAGATTTACTCAGGCGGGAGCCGAAGTTTCGGCTTTGCTGGGCAGAACTCCGTCGGCCGTCGGCTATCAGCCGACATTGGCGACCGATATGGGAGAATTGCAGGAGCGCATCACCAGTACCGTCAACGGTTCCATCACCAGCGTTCAGGCAGTCTATGTTCCGGCGGACGATATTACCGATCCGGCGCCGGCCACTTCATTTTCTCACCTGGACGCCACCACCGTCTTGAGCAGAAAAATATCGGAATTGGGAATTTATCCGGCCGTAGATCCGTTGGGTTCCACATCCCGAATGCTATCCCCCCGCATCGTCGGAGAAGAACATTACCGGACGGCTCGGGAAGTACAGCGCGTACTGCAAAGCTATAAATCGCTGCAGGATATCATTGCGATTCTGGGAATGGACGAGATTTCGGAAGAAGATAAACTCGTGGTGGCTCGCGCCAGAAAAATACAAAGATTTTTGTCTCAACCGTTCCACGTGGCCGAAGTGTTCACGGGAAGCCCGGGGAAATTCGTCAGTCTGGAGGACACGGTGAAAGGATTCAATGCCATTGTCTCCGGAGAATGCGACCACCTGCCGGAATCCGCTTTCTTTATGGTGGGAACCATAGAAGACGTCTACGCGAAGGCGACAAATATGGGAGTTGAAACTTGAAGGCAAAGATCTTAACGCCGGAAGAAAAACTTTTCGACGGAGAAGTCGGCCGGGTTATCCTTCCGGCCGTCGAGGGCGAGATGTGTCTGCTGCCCAAACACATATCCCTCATAACCATACTGAAAAAGGGTTTGATTCGCATATTCAAACCCGGCAGCGAACATCCGATTATCATAAAAAGCGACGGCGGAATTTGTTCGTTTTTCTCAGATAACGCCGTGATCATCCTCGGCGACTTCGATTTCGACAATTGAAGTCCCGGCGACGTCCGCCGCGACCGAATTCAGCAGACCGTTAACGAAGGCGGTTTCACTTTTTTCAAAAAACATTTTTGCGATCTCTATGTATTCGTTGAACACGACTTTGGGGGGAGAATTTTCAAAACATGTCAGTTCGGTTACACCCAATCTCAGCAGGGACCGCATAACCGGATCCAACCTTTCGAATCTCCAGTCGACGGAGAGATTTTTCGCGATTATCGCATCCGTTTCCGGCAGATTAGCTTCGGTCGTACTCATTAACTTTCGGAAAAAATCACGATCCATTTCGGATGCCGAAGCCTCTTCCGAAAGGACTGCTTCGTCGTAGCCTCCCGATTCTTCGGCCTCGCCGAAGGCAGATTTTCTGAAGTCAAGAGAGTAAAGCGTCTGCACGGCGCAAAGCCTGGCCATGCTGCGCAATCCGCATTTGTGTTTCACGGAAGCGCCCGATCTTTGCCGTATAGCGGAAATTCCCCGCAAATGCGAAGAGTCTCCGATCTTGTTTCTTTTTTCAATTCCTCATGACCGGGTTTTCCGTAACCGGAAAGCACTTTATAAATCAGATCTGCGATTTTTTTGAAATCAGTCGTCTTTAATCCCCTGGAAGTCATAGCCGCAGACCCTATCCTTATGCCCGAAGTCTGCTGCGGCGGCAGCTTATCGAACGGAATCGCGTTTTTATTGCAGGTAATGCCGGCTTCTTCCAGTTCCGTTTCGGCGATTTTTCCGGTAATCGACAACTTCGTGAGATCCACCACCGACATATGGCAATCGGTTCCTCCGGAAACTATGTTTAACCCGAGCTCCTTCAGGCGATCCGCCATCATGATCGAATTGTCCAGAACATTGCGGGCATATTCCTTAAAACTCGGCTGCAGAGCTTCAAAGAACGCAACGGCTTTGGCCGCAATGATGTGCATATGAGGGCCTCCCTGTACTCCCGGAAATACGGCGCCGTCGATTTTTTTGGCGATGGCCTCGTCGTCGGTGAGAATAACGCCGCCCCTGGGCCCCCGCAGCGTTTTATGGGTAGTCGATGTTATGGCGTGGGCTGCGCCGACGGGCGACGGATATAGTCCGGCCGCTATCAGTCCGGCGTAGTGGGCAATGTCGGCCATCAAAAAAGCTCCGACCGAATCCGCGATCTCCCGAAAACGTCCGAAATCTATTTTGCGGGAATAGGAGGAGGCGCCGGCAACGATAATTTTCGGCTTATGCTCGAGAGCCAATCTCCGCACCTGATCATAGTCCGTAAAACCGTCCTCGTCGACTCCGTAGTTAACGGCCCTGAACCATTTCCCCGAGATGGTGGGCGCAGATCCGTGGGTGAGGTGTCCGCCCATGGCCAGCCCCATGCCGAGAATAACGTCGCCGGGCTTCGCGAGGGCATAGAAAACCGAAAGATTGGCCTGGGCTCCCGAGTGGGGCTGCACGTTGGCGAATTTGCAACCGAACAGGCGGCAAACCCTTTCGACAGCCAGCTTTTCGGCAACGTCGACAAATTTGCACCCGCCGTAGTATCTTTTGCCCGGATACCCTTCGGCGTACTTGTTGGTCATTACGCAGCCGATGGCCGACAGAACTTCCTCGGATACAAAGTTTTCAGAAGCGATCAGCTCCACCTGATCGCGCTGTCTCCGCAATTCGTCGTTCACGGCCGCAAACAATTCATTATCTCTCACCGTACCGTTGATGAAATATCCGGCAAAACTCATTTTCGCTTCTCCGTAGTATTATTTGAGTATATCACAACCGTCTCCGGTTTCCACTGCGACATTTCCGGAACCGTTTGTCTCCCCATATATTTTTTGCAGGCATACAGACGGAGGAGGATTATAATAAAATCACTCGCTGTCGTCCGGAAATTCGGCGGAGGAAGCTTCCTCCGAAAAATGCAATTGATCGAACTGCGGATTGAACAGATTCGGAGTCGGCATCGGCATATTACACCCCATCGGATCGCCGGCTTCATTCGGAGTACCGGGCCGAGCGGGCGAAGGCATGTTCGAAGCTTCTTCGGGCAGCAAAAAAGAAGGCCCGGGGCCAAACGTCCAAATTGTCGTTGTCACGGGACTAAAAATAACTATTCCGATCTCTTCTAATCTTATTTGCAGCAATCGATTGGTCGGAGGAAGAATTTGAAGAGGATTCCCCTCTTCATCAAATTCCTGCAGCATATCTTCTGTGTTTCCGGTAATTTCTCCCGAGTCTATAATATGCGAAGGCCCCTCGAAATCTGTCAAACGCAAAAACAATCGGCCGCGAGGCAAATGCAGATCGAGACTCAGACCCGAACAGGCGAACATGCATACGCTGCCCAGTAAACAAATCTTTTTTTTCACGTCGCTCACCCTGCGCTTGTCCGTCGAAGGAATTAGCATAAGGATCGCATTTTTACAAGATATAAGATATATTTTTGATTTTTATTCGCCGAACGCACCGATTCTCCCTGCGTCCGATACTTTCATCGAACAAACGGGGGTTTTAAGGCGAAAATCGCAAATAAACCGTTGCCCGCAAGAGCCGGGGCGGCGCACGAAGCCGCAAAAATCGATCTCGCCGACCCCGGATCCTTGGAGACGGATATTTCAGTAATCTTCACCGAAAGGCTCGTAACGGGAAGGAGCGTAATAGCAGGGAACGTAACAGGAAAAGTCGTAACAGCAAGGGCCGTACATCATTTTCTGTAAGCTCAATACTTCTTCGAAGTATTTTTCGAAGACGTTCCAGTTCGCGTCAAGGTACGAAAGCAGCGAGTTATGGCTACTTTCAACATTTACCGGAGGCAGCGGTATCGCCGTTCCGGATTCTCTCATAACTGTTTTCACGTTTTCCAGATCCTGATAAATTTGACAAAAAGCAATCGGCTCTTCGTAATTTACGGAATAGTGACTGCAGAAAAATCGGTAGGAGCGACTGCTTTGATGCCGTTTAAACTTGCTAAACGCCGCCGACGTCGAAAATTCCTCCGGCGAAAGCATGGCCTCGGCGCTAAACGACAAGACCGTAATAATGATTGCAAATACTTTTTTCATGCTTTTCCCCCTTTTTATTAATTAAATAAGCCATATAAGAAAATATGGCGGTTATTTATTGTTTTGACAATAAAAAAAACAATTCATCGGAAAAAAATATTGACCTCCGCGATGTAAACCCGACTGGCGCGAAAGGCAAAATCAAGGCAAAATCGAAGAAACATCGGACTTCGCCGCCGAAAAGAATTCGCCGCGCGCACGCCGTCTCCCCCGGTCCCGACGCGGAAGGGAGGACGTGTTGCGCGCCGGTATCGAAGACTTCGGTCGGGGATAATTTCTGAACGTATCGCCCGCGGTTTCCTGAATTTTGGAGCCGGCTTCGAATGTTATCTCCCCCAGATTCCTGCAGCCCCAAAAACAGGATGCGCCGATGGTCTCCACTCCCGCCGGAATACACATTGACCTCAGGCCGGATCCGACAAAGGCTTCGCACCCGATCTCCCGGAGTTTGGAGCCGGGTTCGAAGGTTATCTTCTCAAGATTCCTGCAACCCCAAAAACAGGATGCGCCGATGGTCTCCACTCCCGCCGGAATACACATTGACCTCAGGCCGGATCCGACAAAGGCTTCGTACCCGATCTCCCGAAGTTTGGAGCCGGGTTCGAACGTTATTTCCTCCGGATTCCTGCAACCTTCGAAACAGCGGGGACTGATAATTTCCGTACTCGCCGGAATACGGATCGAATGCAGGTTCGACCAACCGAAGGTATGCTCTTCGATTTCCCGAAGTTCGGAGCCGTATTCGAATATTACTTCCGCCAGACAGCCGCAACATATAAAACAATCCCGGCCGATGCTCTTTACGCTCGCCGGAATATGAATCGACAGCAGGTTCGACCGGCAGAAGGCTTCGTTTCCGATCTTCCGAAGTTTGGAGCCGGACTCGAATTTCACCTCCTTCAGACTACTGCAATTTTCAAAACAATACCGCCCGATGACCTCCGCGCTTGCCGGAATAAATGCCGATCGCAAACCCGACCACCCGAAGGCACTCTCCCTAATCTCCCGAAGTTTGGAACCGACTTCGAAGGTTACCTCCCGCAAACTCCTGCAATATTTAAAGCAACTTCCGCCGATAATTTCCGCGCCCGCCGGAATAAATACGAACCGCAGCTCCGATGACCCGAAAAAAGCCTTGTCTGCGATTTCCAGAAGTCCGGAACCGTATTCGAAGGTTACTTCCGCCAGTTTGACGCAACCCGAAAAACACTGCCGACCGATACTTTTTACTCCTGCGGGAATAAATACTTTCAAGAGCGTCCGAAAAAGAGAGTCAGCCGAACGATCGGAAGCGGCCGATTTTTCCGCTTCTTCCACGGGGAATCTGCAGGCGTCGATTACGACGCAAGAGCGCAAATATAGGCGTTCTCCCGCAGCGAAAGGGCAGAACTCCGCCGTCGCAGCTCCCCGATTCGCGACAACATACCGAACGCCGTCCGCCGTCACATCCATGGCGCCGACGGCAAAGGACAGCGCCGTCGCGGCGATTGCAAATATTTTTCTCATGTTTTCTTTTCTTTCAAAATAAATTATATCAACGGCGGGACGTTATAAAAGACACTGCCATTTTACAAGCATTAACTTTTGATTTTATTAAAAATATATTTTACCTGAACAAAATCGAAGGCGGAGTTTTGTATCTTTTTAATCGCCGGAACGGCGAAATCAAGTTCTGGTCGGAGAGGGATTCCGCCGAAAACGAAATCCGACCGACGAAAGCCCGCCGCATAGAACTCGAAGCATGACCGCCGCCTTCCCGTATGCGTTTTCCTACCGTCGCAAAGGATAAAATTAAACCCTGCCCGTCCTTCCGCCCGCCGAACGCAAATTTTTGTTTCGGAATAATTTTCGTCAGGTTCGAAACACGGTGTATTTTTTCGCAACAAAACGTGATAGACTGCGCCGGATCCGGTTTTGTAATGCTGTAATGGTGAGTCGTGCACGACGTAAAGCGAATAAGAGAGAATCCGCAAGCCTTTGACGATGCGATGGCTTCTCGAAATTTACCGGCCGTGTCGTCCGTCATAATCGACGTCGACGCCGAAAGACGGGAAGTCCTCTCGGAGTTGCAAAAAATGCAGTCGCGACGCAATGAAATCGCGGGCCTTATCGGCAGATCCGCGCACAGCGGAGCCGATGTTGCGGAATTGGAGCGGGAAGCTCTGTCCCTGAAGGCAAACATCTCTCTTCTGGAAAAGAAAGAGGCCGATCTCTCCGGAAAATTGAACGAAATCATGTCGATAATTCCGAATATTCCGCGCCCGGACGTTCCGATCGGACCGGACGAGTCGGCAAACAAATGCGTCAGAGTCGTCGGGAAACCTCCGGAGTTCGACTTCCCTCCGAAAGCCCATTACGACCTCGGAGAAGCCATGGGAACGGTGGATTTTCGCAGTGCCGCCAAAATAGCCGGTAGCAGATTTACGATCCTGCGGGGTAAGGTCGCTTTACTGGAGCGCGCCCTAAAAAATTTTATGCTGGACGTCCATACGCGGGAATTCGGTTATGAAGAAATCAGCGTTCCTTTTCTGGTGAGCTCCGAATGCATGTACGGCACGGGACAATTGCCGAAATTTTCGGAAGATTCGTTTCAAACAACGGACGGCCGGTGGCTCATTCCTACCTCCGAAGTGCCGCTGTCAAACATGGTGCGGGACATGACCGTGCCGCTGTCGAAACTGCCGCTGCGCATGACGGCCTGCTCCCCGTGTTTCAGATCCGAAGCCGGAGCCGCCGGTCGGGATAATCGCGGCATGATTCGCAACCATCAATTTCACAAAGTCGAACTGGTGAGCGTCGTCCATCCGGACAAAGGAGAAGAAGAACTGGAGCGCATGACCGGAGCCGCCGAGACGATCCTGAAAAAATTAGGACTGGCCTACCGGGTCATGCTGCTGTCAACGGGCGATATGGGCTTTTCTGCCGAAAAGACCTACGACATCGAAGTGTGGATACCGAGCGAAAACACCTATCGGGAGATTTCCAGCTGTTCGCTGTGCGGACAGTTTCAGGCAAGAAGAATGTCGGCGCGCTACAAGGGCGATTCCGATAAAGGATTTCCCGCGACGCTGAACGGATCCGGACTGGCCGTCGGCAGAACCGCAGCAGCCGTTCTGGAAAATTATCAGCTCGTTAACGGAAACGTAATCGTTCCGGAAGTACTGATACCCTATATGAACGGCACGAAGGAGCTTGATAAAAATGGTTAAAACGCCGCTGTCCGGATTGAGAATACTGATTACCAACGACGACAGCATAAATTCCTGCGGAATTAAAGCACTGGAGCGCATAGCGAATTCCATCACTCCGGACGTTTGGGTCATCGCTCCGGAAGTCGGCCAGAGCGGGAAGGGATTTTCCATTACTTTCGATTCGATTTTGAGAATAAACGAGCTTTCTCCCCGCAG
Organism: Holosporaceae bacterium; assembly: GCA_031276565.1. Lineage (GTDB taxonomy): Bacteria > Pseudomonadota > Alphaproteobacteria > UBA3830 > UBA3830 > JAIRMQ01. The sequence goes on from JAISMS010000013.1 coordinate 13,341, forward strand.
GTTTTCCGTCTCCGGAACTCCGGCGGACAGCGTTTTTACGGCCCTCGGTCAAATTCTTAGCGATAAAAAGCCGGATTTGGTGCTCTCGGGCATAAATAACGGCTCGAATCTGGCCGATTTCGTCGGCGTGTCCGGCACCGTGGGGGCGGCCTTTGCCGCAGCCTCTCAAAATATAAAGGCCATCGCCGTCAGCCAGCATTTTACCCGGGATTGTCCGCTTAAATTTCCGTTGGCGGAGCATTTTCTGCCGATCATCATAAAAAAACTGATGTCGTTTACGTGGCCGGAAAATGTCTGCATGAATGTTAACCTGCCGGAAGTTCCGATCGGAGAAGTCAAGGGGATCCGGGTGGCGAAGCAGGGTAAGATAGACGTCTCCTGGCACGTCCATAAAAGAAACGACCCCGTCGAATCTCCGTATTATTGGCTGCACGCGACGTATAAACGCAGAGACAACGAAGAAGATACGGACGTGGTTCTCGTGGAAAAGGAAAACTACATAACCGTTACTCCGCTGCAAAGCAGACATGAATTTCCGGATTGCATCGGCAAATTGGAGGAGTTATTTTCATCAAATGGTTAGAATTGCTTTTCATAATTTCGGATTTTTTGAAGCGGGCGTCGTCGCGGCTTTGTTTATGTCGGTCGCCTGCGAGAGACAAGAGCTTTCTCCGGTCGAAATAAAAATCAACGGCGCCGACCTCAAACTTCCGGAAATCGACACCGCCGTTTTGTCCTCCTCTTCTTCCTTCGTAACGGTTGCCGAGCACGAGACTTTGCTGGACATAGCCTACAGATACAACATCGACCCCGTTAATTTCGCAAAAATGAACGGCATCAAACCTCCCTACAGGGTAAAAGAAGGACAAATCCTCAAGCTGCCGATCGACGACTCTCCGAGCCCGAAAGCAAAACTGCACATCGAAGAAAACGGCGGTCCGGAGACGAAGACCGAAAATCGTGAAAAAAAGAAAATCGACGAGGAGTTCGCCGGGATATTGAAAATCAAAAACGGAAAGGGACATTCTCCGACCAAATCCGAAGAACAGGAAAAATTCCTGTCGACGCCGAAAATAACGAAAACCGCCGAGGGGAAACCTCTGACTCCGGAAAATAAGCCTGCGAAGGACAAAAAGATCTCCTCCGATGTAAAAGACAACCGCTCGTCCCCAAAAAAACCGGTCAAGATGGCTTTCCCTGTTAAAAACGGAAAGATCATTTCCCGCTACGGCGATGTAAAAGACGGAATCTCCAACGACGGCATCAACATAAAAGCGGAGGCGGGTTCCCCCGTTAAGGCCGCCGCCGGCGGCGAAGTAATCTACGCCGGAAATAAAATGGAGGATTTCGGCAACATGATAATCATTCGGCACGGCGGCGGACTGGCGACTTCCTATGCCCATCTCAAAGACATAAAGGTTAAGAAGGGCGCCGAAGTTCGAACCGGAGACGTCATAGGATCGGTGGGGAAAACCGGAGAAGTTAAGGAACCTCAACTGCATTTCGAGGTCTTTAAAAACAAAACCCCGACGGATCCGGAAAAATATTTGGTAAAATAGGAGAATGCAATGACCAATACTCAAACGACGACGGAAACCCCTTCAACGGCGCCCCAACAGTCGCCGGGACTTATGGGAAGCCTGGCGCCCATTACCCTGATGGTGCTGGTGTTTTACTTTCTGATTATACGCCCTCAGCAGAAACGCGAATCCAAAAGGCGCAATCTCGTTGCTTCCGTGAAAAAAGGCGACAGGCTCCTTACCGCCTCCGGCATCATAGGCGTTCTGCATAAAACCGTCGGCGAAAAAGAAATTTCCCTGGAGGTGGCGGAAAATGTGAGGATTCGCATGCTGAAAAACTCCATAACCGACGTACTGGAAAAGGATTCGTCAACGGAAGAATCGGAATCGGAAAATGAAACGAAGAAACCCGTTCGGAAGATTTCTCCTCCGTCCGGAAGAAACAAACCTCTTGAAAAAAATAAAAACGTAAAAAAGTAACATCGGAGCGTCATCATGGTCTTTGCAAAATGGAAAGAAGTGCTCATATGGTGCGTGTGCGCCTTCGGTATTTTGTTTTCTCTGCCTAATATCCTCCCGCAGAGTTTTCTGAAGGCATTGCCTTCCTGGATGCCGAACCAGAAGGTGAGTCTCGGGTTAGACTTACGCGGAGGAGCTCATCTGCTGCTGGAAGTCGATCTGGAAAGCGTAAAAACCGATCACCTGAATCAGATTTTGGACAGTGCAAGAACGGTTTTAAGACAGGAGTCGATCCCCTATGCGTCCAATTTTCCGAAAGCGGCCGCCAGAGGAGCCGACAAAGCGGAATTTGATTTGAAAGACACTTCCAAAGTCGGAAAAGCCCGGTCCGTTCTCTCGTCCATCGATCCGGATATCAAGGTAGATATCGTCGGAACCCATGTCACCATGACTCCGATGGAGCAGTCCGTGCAAAAGAGAAATCTCGCCGCCGTTGATCGCTCCATAGAAATCGTCCGCCGAAGGGTCGACGAAACCGGAACTCGCGAAGCCAACATCCAAAGGCAGGGGGATGATCGTATTCTTCTTCAAATTCCTGGATTGCAGGATCCCGCCCATGTGAAAGAGCTGCTGGGACGCACGGCGAAAATGACGTTCCGACTGGTGGATGAAAGCGCTCCGGAGGTCACCGAGCGCAAAAACGCCATCCCGCCGGCGGGCAGCGTATATATGGAGTGTGCGGAAAGCGGGAAATTTATCGCCGTAAAGAAGCAGTCGTTTGTGGGCGGAGAAACTTTAACCGACGCCGGTCTCGGCTATGACGAATACAATCGTCCGGAGGTTACGTTTAAGTTTAATAAACTCGGAGCCAAAAAAGTCGCGGAGATCACCCGGAAAAACCTGAACAAAAGGTTCGCCATCGTGCTGGACAATGAAATCATAAGCGCCCCCGTGATCCAATCGCCGATAACGGGCGGATCCGGCAGAATCACCGGAGATTTCACGACGGAGAAAGCCCGGGATCTGGGACTGCTGTTGAGAGCGGGAGCTTTGCCGGCCCCTCTTCATGTCATAGAAGAAAAGACCGTTGGTCCGGATCTCGGAGCCGATTCGGTTCGTTCCGGAGTGGCGGCGACGTTGATTTCCGGACTTTTTGTGCTCGTATTCATGTACTTATGGTATTCTTCATTCGGAATGATAGCCAACATTGCAGTCGTGACCAACATAATTCTGCTGATGGCGGGTTTGTCCTGTCTGCAGGCGACTCTGACCCTTCCGGGCATAGCCGGCATAACCTTGACGGTGGGAACGGCGGTGGACGCCAACGTTCTCATCAACGAAAGGATAAAAGAACATCTCCGAAAGGGAGAAAAATGGGTTAAAGCCCTCGAGTCCGGCTATGATCTGGCCATGGGTTCCATCATCGACACCAATCTTAATACGATCATAGGCATGATATGCCTCTATCAGTTCGGAACCGGCCCCGTGAAAGGATTCGCCGTTACGACGATCCTCGGAACGGTGATTTCGTTCTTTACGTCGACGACTCTGACGAGATATATCATTTCAACCCTGATGCGGTTGAAATATGCGGTTTCCATACCAATGTAAGAAAGGATTCGGAACATGGAAGTTTATAAACTCATCCCCCACGACACCAAGATCGATTTCGTCAAATACCGTCGTTATACCTATGCGTTCTCGATCATTATAACGCTGATCAGCCTGCTGACTTTCGCATTTCACGGATTGAATTTCGGCATAGATTTTCGGGGCGGCTTTGTCATGGAAATCAGAAGTCGTCAGGAAATAAACCTGGCGGATCTCAGGGAAAAACTTACTAAATTGGACATAGGAGAGGTCTATCTGCAGGAGTTCGGTTCCAAAAACGACGTACTCGTAAGAATCCCGGCCTCCGCCGGAAAGACCCAAAAGGAGCAAAATACCTCTCTGGAAAAAGTAAAAGAAGTCCTCGGACACGAAATAGAATACAGGAAAGTCGAAAAGATCGGGCCTAAAGTCGGCGGCGAACTGGTGCACGACGCCATATTGGCCGTCATAATATCCCTTGCGGCTATATTGATGTATATTTGGATAAGATTCGAATGGCAGTTTGCCGTCTGCGGGGTTATTGCCCTTGCCCACGATTGTATCGTGTTAATGGGGCTCTATTCCCTGTGCCATTATTTCGAATTCAACGTAAACTCCATCGTAGCCCTGCTGATGACCGCCTGTTATTCCATCCACGACACCGTAGTCGTGTTTGATCGAATACGGGAAAACATGGCGGCCTACCGAACTTTAACTCTGGTGGAACTGTTGAATAAATCCATCAATGAGACGCTTTCGAGGACGGTGCTCACTTCTTTCACGACTGTTTTATCCCTTTTGGCCTTGTGTTTCTTCGGCGGGAAAGTGATCTTTGACTTCTGCTTCCCGATACTGTTCGGACTTACATTCGGCACCTTTTCTTCCATATGTTTATCGGCTCCTCTGCTGTTGTTCACCGGTGTAAAAACAGACGGCAAGGACGTAGTTATCGGACTTAAAAAAGCGACGACGGAATGAAACCGAAGGTAATTACCATAGACGGTCCCGCCTGCAGCGGAAAAGGCACCATAGCCCGCCGCCTGGCCGATCGTTTGGAGTTTGCGTATTTGGATACCGGGATGCTTTATCGCATAGTCGCCTACGCTGATACGGATCCGGGTAATTTCGCCGTCTTTTCCGCCCGCGATGTTCTCAGCATTGCCGACAGCGCTCCGGAAGGGATTTTAAGATCGGACGCCGTTGGCCGAAAAGCTTCCGAAATCGCTGTTCTCCCTCAGGTTCGCGAAATAATAACAAAATTACAGAGGGATTTCATTGCGCATCCCGGAGACGGCTACGCGGGATCGGTTCTTGACGGTCGAGACACGGGAACGGCGGTGGCGCCGGACGCCGACTGTAAGATTTTCGTCACCGCCGATCTTGAGGTGAGAGCAAAACGCCGCTTCGATTTCCTGAAAGAAACAAATCCGAACCTTACCTTCGAAGAGATCCTTCAAAGTCTGACCCTAAGGGACGAACAGGATCAATCCCGGGCTATTGCTCCGATGATTTGCGATGACAACTATGTTATTCTCGATACTTCCCTCGATTCGCCGGAGGAATCAGTTGCCAAAGCCTTTGAAATTGTCCGACGGAAACTCGATCGCCCCTTGGAAAACGAGTGCTCCGACTGACGAGCGGCGCTTATTTTTTCTCCGTCATCCCCACGAAATCTGCGACTCTGAAATTTCCGAAACCGAAACGGGGAATTTGCAGGGAAGAATCCCCGGACAGATAGTAATCATATAAATCCGAATCACCGAATATCAGCAGAGCTTTCTCAACACACGAATCTGTCAGATTTTTTTGTTGCGGATCGGATAGGGTGTTACCGCAGCTGATATGCACGTATCTGATGCATCCGTATCCTTTCGATATCAAATACATTGACTCGTTGAGAGAGTCAAATCCGTAATCCGACATTCCGATCATGGTCCTGTATTCTTCGGCCGAAGTGAATACATTCGCATACAGTTCCCGAGGTCCCAAACCATCGGAAGAAATATGCACATTATTACTATATAATCGAAGTAAATTTTTTACCATAATATTTTGTAATCTTTCCGGTATATTGTCGGTACTGAAGGTTTTTGAGGGTTCTTCAAGATAATGCAGCCAATGCAGCATTTCGTGAAATAACGAACAATCACTTAACCGCGGCATTTTTTCCGAAATAATTTCGTTTCGTACCGTATTCGGTTTTAACAAATAAATCGGATTTAATTCCCCGGCAACAAACGATATGAAGAATTCTTCTCCGCAGGTAACGATAAACGAAGAGCTCGGCAGAATTTGTTTCGGCATGATGTTTTTATCCACAATTAATATTCGTCTCTCGAAATGTCCGGTGCATTTTGCTATCAGCATGCGCAACAGTTTGCAGCCGACAGCCGAATTAACAATCTCCCGCAGCGCTTCTCCTGCTATCTTATAACTTGCTTCGGGATTAGCCGTGCAGACGGCCATAAAATTCTTAAGCAAGACTTCTTGATTTTTCGCCAGCGTTCTGTTCGGATTCCAAGTGTCCCGGTAGACGTCAACTTCCGCTTGAGTTGACAGTAAAGTCAGGATTTTTATATTTTCTCCGCCGATCATAACCGACATCGCCGCATGATTCGCAGCGCCTTTTGCAGCGTCCGACCGCGACCCGCACGAAGTTTCGGATAATGTTACGCCGCGCTTATCCGCCGCCGGATCGACGCCTTGTCTCTTCGCTTCCATAGCAAAAATTTCTCCGCAAAAAACGGCCGTCAACGATATTATCGACACTGCATTTCTTATGATTTTTTTCATTTTATAATTCTCCTTGCCGTTGAAATTTTTGCAAAAAATATATAACTTATTTTATAAGATAGGGTTTATAAAAAAAATAACAACATATTAAAAAATAATCCGTCGCGGAATGGGTTCGAATTTAAGGGATTGCTAATTTGATATAGATTAGTTTATAGTGAGCTTTCGGTTATGCAGGAGAGTTTTGATGAATTGCCCCAAATGTTTCGGTTCAAAAAATATCAAATCAGGAAGAGTGAACG
>JAISMS010000007.1 GCA_031276565.1 Holosporaceae bacterium
ACTTTCCGCACTTCAACACATCATTCGCCATAACACATCTCCGTCGTATGCCGCTGTCCGCGCACAACGGACCGCCGTACGGAACGAATCTACTTCGCCTTTCGTAAAAAAATCGTTAATAAATCTGAGCGCGCCGAAAAGTTTTCGGAAATGCGGCCGCGTAGAAAGCGACCGCCGATTCCGGGTGATTTTTTTATTCAAAAGGTACGTCATAACCGCACATGACGAGCAGTTCATGCAATTTTAAATTTCTCCGGATTGCCGAAAACGTATAATTGGCGGAAGGAATGGGATTCGAACCCATGGTACGCGAAAGCGTACAACGGTTTTCGAGACCGTCACATTAGACCGCTCTGTCATCCTTCCGCCGGGGATTATATTACAGATGCGGGCCGATTAGAAGGCCGTTGTCGGTCACAGGCGACATGCGCCGCTGCTGCAGGTCTCTTCGACGATTTGCTCTTCGGACGCGCCGTCCCGGGTATTGTGATAGTAGAGCGTCTTTACGCCGACGGAATAGGCGAACAACAGATCTCTCAACATGATCTGCAGCGGCACTTTCCCGTCTTCGAATTTCGCGGGATCGTAGTTGGTGTTTGCGGAAATCGCCTGATCCGTGAATTTTTGCATAATGCCGACGTTGGTCAGATAGCCGATGTTGTCTTTTATGTCCCACAGCAACTCGTAGCGATCCCGCAGAGTCTCGATATCCGGAACGACCTGTTTCAGAACGCCGTCCCGACTTTGCTTGACGGAAACCAAAGCCCGCGGAGGCTCAATGCCGTTGGTGGAATTACTGACCTGGGAGGAAGTTTCCGAGGGCATAACGGCCGTGAGGGCGCTGTTCCTCATGCCGTGCTTCAAAACGGCCGCCCGCAGGGATTCCCAATCCGCCTTCAACGAATCTTTGGCGACGATTTTATCGATTCCCTTCCCGTAGTATGTGTCGATCGGCAAGACGCCGCGGGAATATTTCGTTTCGTTGAATTTTTTGCAGGGCCCCTTAATTTTGGCCAGCTCCACGGAGGCTTCTATGCAACAGTACTGGAGCGTTTCGAACAATTCATGCGTCGCGGCGCAGCTTTCGGGAGAGGAAATTTTCAAATCGCGCGCCGCCAAAAAATACGCGAAATTCACGATTCCTATGCCAAGAGGCCGTCTTTCTCGGGCGCTTTTTTCCGCCTCGCGCATCGGGTAATTTTGCAGATCGATAAGACTGTCCAGAGCATAAACCAGCAGCTTCGTGCAGCGACGCATTTTTTCTCTGTCCGTCCCGATGTTGCCGACATTGACGGCTCCCAGGATGCAGAGGGCGACCTCTCCGGCCTCCCGGTCCTCGCAGCTCAGCGGCTTCGTGGGAAGCGTAACTTCGCAGCAGAGGTTGGATTGTCTTACGGGGGCCGCTTCTTCCAGAAATGCCGAATGGGTGTTGCAGTGGTCGACGTTCATGATGTATATGCGGCCGGTTCCGGATCTCTCTTTCATAAGCAGAGAAAAAAGTTCGGTCGACTTAATTTTTTTCTTGAATTTTATAAGTTCGTCCGATTCGTATTTTTCATATAATTCCGCGAACCTGTCCTGATTTTTGAAAAAAGCCTCGTACATATCCGCGACCTCGTGGGGCGAAAACAGCGTTATGTCTTCCCCCTTCTGCAGTCTCCTGTAGAAATAGCCGTTTATCTGTACGGCGTAGTCCATGTGGCGCGCACGGTTTTCCTCGGTTCCTCTGTTATTCTTCAGAACGAGCAGATCTTCTATTTCCAAATGCCACAGCGGATAATAAACCGTGGCGGCGCCGGATCTCACTCCTCCGGCGGAACAACTCTGCACCGCTGCTTGGAAAAATCTCAAAAACGGCGTAATACCCGTGTGGCGAACGGCTCCGTTTCTGACCGGCGAACCCTTGGCCCTTATCCGACCGGCGTTTATGCCTATGCCGGCCATGCGGGAAACGTAGTTCACGACGGCGGTTCCGACGGCGCAGATGCCGTCCAGGGAGTCTCCGCACTCCAACAGCACGCAGGAGCTGAACTGTCGCAAAGGAGAGCGCACCCCGGCCATAATCGGAGTCGGCAGAGAAATATTATGCTCCGACAGCTCGCGATATAGCGCCTTCACCAAATCCGACCGTTCGTTTTTGTCTTCGGAAAATTTTCGGAATATCGCCATGCAAATGCACATAAACGCCGTTTGGGGACTTTCCAATATCTCTCCGGTTACCCGATTTTTTATCAGGTATTTTCCCTCCAGCTGTTTGGTGGCGGCATAGGAAAAATTAAAATCCAGATCATGGTTTAGGATTTTGTCGAAATCTTCCGTTTCCTCCCGCGAATAGCTCTCCAAAAGCTCCGGATCATACCATTTGGCGTCGCACATTTTGCGAATATGATCGTACAGAGAAAGCGGCGTTTTTCCGCCCCGGGCGATTCCGCGAATCTTGAAGATATTGAGATTGGCTGCGGCGTATTGGTAACCGGGGGTTTCTTCCGAAATCAAATCGGCGGCGGATTTTACGAGGATCTCTAAAATTGCCGCCGTCGCAATGCCGTCGAAGATCTGAACTTCGGCCCGGGCGACGATCGCCGCCGGAGATACGCCTTTTATATCCCTGCAGGCGCTTTCGACGACCCGTCGGATACGCTCTCCGTCATAAGAAACCCGTACACCGTTTCTTTTTATGACCGAAAGCTGCATTTTGGAAGTCCTATATTTCTATGTTACCCAGGGATCCGTGATCTATTTCCGCATTTATTTGGCTGATGAGATATGAGCTCATTTCCACTTCCTGGGGCGCCATTTGTACGCTGTCGGAACTCAGCCAGGCGTTAATCCAGGGAATCGGATTATGCTTTACGGAAAACGGAGAAGCAAGCCCCGTCGCCTTCATGCGGAGTCCGGCCAGATAATGTATGTATTCCGTCAGGATTTTTTCGTTCAGTCCCGGGATTGTCCCGTCCTTAAACAGGTATTTCGTCCATTCCGTCTCCTGATGAACCGCTTCAATGAATAATGCTTCCGCTTCGCGTCTGCAGTCGTCGAAAATTTCCGCCCATTCGCGCCCTTCGGATCCGTCCGCAAGGTTGACGAGCATTTTTCGGCTTCCGACCAGATGCAGCATTTCGTCCCGGGCTATCAGTTTGATAATTTTCGCGTTGCCCTCCATCAATCCCCGCTCCGCAAATGAGAAGGAGCAGGCGAAGGAGACGTAGAATCTCACGGCTTCCAGCGCATGCACCGCATGAAGAGCCATGCAGATCGCCCGCATGTGTTCTGCTCTGTCGTAGTGGGGACTCTTAAACTTAACGGCGGCGTCCCTCAACACGTTTTGCATATGCAGACGGTCATAGCAGCAGGATATGGCCTCCGCCCTCTTGCGAATTTCCGGATTGATCACAACGTCGTTGAATACCTTGTCGGGCTGCGATTCGATGGCTCTTATGATGTAAGTATAGCTGCGGCTGTGGACTGTTTCGCTGAAAGACCAGGTTTCTATCCATGTTTCCAGTTCCGGCAGCGACACGACGGGCAGAAATATAACGTTGGGCGATCGTCCCTGTATGCTGTCCATCAGAGTCTGATATTTCAGATTACTCAGAAAAATATGTTTCTCGTGATCCGACAGTTCGCGATACTGGACGCCGTCCGCGGTTACGTCCACTTCTTCCGGTCGCCAGAAAAACGACAGTTGCTTCTGGATCAGTTTTTCAAACACTTCGTATTTGCTCTGGTCATATCTGGCCACGTTCACCGGCTGACCCAGAAACATGGGTTCCTTCAGCTGATCGTTGGGCGTTTTCGAAAATGTCTCATAGTGTTTGTTCATGTCCGCAAGGCCCGCCTATGTTTGTCCGCAAACCAGGTCGTTACAAAATTCCCAATTTATGCATTCGTTCAGAATCTTTGTAACATAGGAGGCCCGGTCGTTTCGGTAATCTATGTAGTAGGCGTGTTCCCACAAGTCGATGACGCAAATCGGCCGTCCGGACGTGCCGACCGGATTTTCTGCGTTCGGAGAGTTGACGAAAGAGAGCGTTTCATTCTCCTCCGTCAACCAACACCAGCCGCTGCCGAACATGTCGCCGGCAAACGATCGGTATTTATCCGCAAATTCTTCGAACGATCCGAATTGATTCTCCATCAGACTTTTTAATTTTCCGATCGGCCGTCCTCCCGATAATTTCAAACACTTCCAGTAGAAATCGTGATTGAAAGACTGGGCGGCGGCGTTGAATATCTTTCGGTCTACATTTCTTGATTTAACGATAATCTCCTCGAGAGACAGATCGGCGAATCGAGTACCGACGATCAACGAATTTAACGTTTTTACATAACCGCAATGATGCTTTCCGTAATGATAATCCAAAGTTTCCCGGCTTAAAATCGGAGAAAGCTCGTCGTTTCCGTAAGGAATTTGTGCTTGAATCACGCTGTTTCTCCCCTTAAATTTCCGCTTTTTTCGGATCGATGGTTTTTTGGCCTTTTATCCAGCCGCATTGGCAAAGCTCGCCCGTCTGCAGCGCGTCCAATACCCGCAAAGCCTCTTCCGGATTCCTTCCCACTGCGGGATCGGTGACCGTGACAAATCGAATCGTATTTTCGGGATCAACGATGAACAGCGCTCTGTGGGCGACTCCGGAATCTCTGTTCAAAATTCCCAGCTGTCCCGTAAGCTCTCTCTTCAAATCGGACATCAGGGGGAACGGCAACTGCCGAAGTTCCGGTTTATATTTTCTCCAGGCCCAATGGACGAATTCGCTGTCGGTGCTGCAGCCCAAAATCTGCGTGTTCCTTTTTTGAAATTCGTCGAAGAGATTTGCAAAGGCAATGATCTCCGTCGGACATACGAAGGTAAAATCTTTAGGATAGAAGAATACCAGCTTCCATTTGCCGCTGTAGGATGATTCCGTGACGGTTATGAAAGCATTATCGGTATCGAGCTGCTCCAACGGCAGATCAGAACCGGCAAGCAGGCTGAAATTAGGAAATTTATCTCCGACAGTTAACATTATTACCTCCAACAAAAACTACCGGATCAGTGTAGCATCGGCATGCAATAAAGTTCAATATCATTTCGCGATTGCAAAGATGCGGAATTCCGAAAGACAAAAACGGTATCCTCAAAAAACTCGACATTAATCAAAAATTAAACTTTTTGTGCCATCATGGCGGGTGAAACTTTAGGAGAAAACAATGAAAATAAGAACAATATTTGCCTGTGCGATTTTGGCTGCGGCGTTCCGGGGGGAAATGGAATTGCAAGCCATGGGAATAAGAGCGCCGGACAGACTCGAAAATGACCTGATTGCCGATTCTCCGGAAGATAAACTCTATCAGGCGCTTTGCAAGGAAGGTATAGACATTATGAAAGACGCGAGTTTGAGCGCAGACGGCGTTAAAAGTCTTAAAAAATACCTGGGAATTCTGATAGAGAAAACCGACTTGGATGCGACCAAAATCAGAAACATCAATCCCACTGCGTTGAAGCAATATATTTATCGGGTGATTGCGGATATCAATCACCAATATCATGCGTCGGCGAGCAATAAAGCCGGAAATATCAGAAAGATTTTGGGCGGAGCGAGCGGTTGTCTGGATATCGTGGCCCGCATACTCGAGACCGTTAACAATGCGCAAACTCCTGATCTGGAATTCGACCCTCTCGCTTTGCAGAATTTTTTTAACGAGCAGTTAGCGAATCTCAACAATGAAATTATCAAATTATACGAAACAATAAACAGCTCCTTAAAAGGGGAGGGTGAATCGAAGGGGAAGCTGAAGGAATTGACCGACATGATCCGGCGTATCCACGAGCTTTTGCATTTGTCGGTAACGTTGGGCATCAATCCCGGCTGGTGGACGGCGAAGAAAAACATACAGGTATTCCACATTCTGTATACCACGTTGTGCGTTCGCAGCATGGCGGGAACTGACATGATTTTGGAGCGGGAGTGCAACAAAAAAGACCCTCCTTCTCCGCAAAACGGGAATAAGACATTCATGGAGAGATATGAGGAATGGTTGCGCAATGATTATACCGAAGATAATCTGCTGCCGTCAAAAGCTGATATGCTGCGGATAGTCGAAGCAGTCAATGAAAAGCTGTAGTAATCGACTGCGACGCCGAACGGGCGCGATCCCGTGACATCGCTTCGAACAGGGGTTTCGGCTCTCGGGGAGTGTCGGCTCTGCGGCAACTGACCCGGAACGACGGAATAAAACGCCCCGGACGAAGGATCCCCGCAGCCCCGGAGCCGAAGCGTCCCGACGTATGGCGTCTCGCGCCGAACAGCGGTCGCGGCCCCGGAGCCGAAGCGGCCCGGCGTATGGCGTCTCGCGCCGAATAGCGGCGGTCTCGTATTTCACGACGGAGACGGCCCTGAATCCGCCGCGGACGGCGGTTTCTTCGAATCCGCGCGCGTCTCTGAATTTCCCTCCGACGCTCTCTTGAATTTGAGGAGCGCAAAGTGTAGAATCAAATCTGTTTCGAGTAGCGTCGGAGAGGTTTATGGCGGGAAGCATCAACAAAGTAATATTAGTCGGAAATCTGGGAAAAGATCCGGAAGTAAGGACGAGCCAGGACGGGGCGAAAGTGGTATCTTTCTCTCTCGCGACCAGCGAATATTGGAAGGATAAAATTTCCGGCGAAAGAAAAGACCGGACGGAGTGGCATCGGGTGGTGGTGTTCAATCCGAATCTGGCGGAAATTTGCGAAAAATATTTGCATAAGGGATCTAAAGTTTACGTGGAAGGACAGCTGCAAACCAGAAAATGGCAAGATCAGGCGGGCGTCGAACGCTACGTAACGGAAGTAGTTCTGTCCCGGTTTCGGGGAGAGCTGACCTTGCTGGATTCCAGAACGTTCGACGCGGGCGGAGCGCCGGCGGAAAAGGCCGACTCTTCGGAAACCGTCGGACCGGATGACGATATTCCGTTTTAAAGTTTTTTAGCATAACGGTGATTTTTTGACAGCCGAAGGTGATATAGTACAAGTATCTCTGGAAGAGGAGATGAAGCGCTCCTATCTGGATTACGCTTTGAGCGTCATCGTCTCCCGGGCTCTTCCGGACGTGCGGGACGGCTTGAAGCCGGTTCATCGCCGCATCATATACAGCATGACGGAAAACGGCTACGTCCACGACAAGCCTTTTCGCAAATCGGCGCGGGTGGTGGGAGACGTCATCGGCAAGTACCATCCTCACGGAGACAGTTCTATCTACGAGGCCGTCGTTCGAATGGCCCAGCCCTTCTCCATGGGCGAAGTTCTCATTAAAGGACAGGGAAATTTCGGATCCGTCGACGGAGATCCCGCCGCCGCCATGCGTTACACCGAGGTTAAACTGTCCCGCATCGCTTCCTGCTTGACGGAAGATCTCTATCGGGACACCGTGGATTTTCGCCCAAACTATGACGAATCGTTGCAGGAACCGACGGTGTTGCCGACGAAATTCCCGAATCTGTTGGTTAACGGAGCCGGAGGCATAGCCGTAGGCATGGCCACCAACATTCCGCCCCATAATTTGGGGGAAATTACGGACGCCTGCGTTCTGTTGATCGATAATCCGGACGCGACCGCAGACGATATCGCCGCCGTCGTTAAGGGGCCGGATTTTCCCACCGGAGCTTCCATCGTCGGACGCAGCGGTATTCTGTCGGCGTTTCGGACCGGCCGCGGTTCGGTTATCATCCGCGCCCGCGCCAAAGTCGAAGAAATACGCAAAGATCGCTTCGCCATAATAGTCACCGAAATTCCGTACCAGGTTAACAAAGCCCGTCTCATCGAAAAAATCGCGTCTCTGGTGAACGAAAAAACACTGGAAGGCATTTCGGACCTGCGGGATGAATCCGACAGGGAGGGCATTCGCATCGTAATCGAGCTCAAAAAAGACGCCAATCCTTCCGTGGTGCTTAATCGACTCTATCGGGATACCGCCCTTCGCACTTCATTCGGCGTTAACATGCTGGCCCTGCGGGACGGGCGGCCGCAGCTGATGAATCTGAAGGAGATCCTGGAAGCCTTCATCGCTTTCCGTCGGGAGGTGACGACGCGGCGGACTGTTTTTGAGCTGAACAAAATCAGAGACAGGGCACATATTCTTATCGGACTGGCCGCCGCCGTTGCCAACATCGACAGGGTAATCGGCATTATACGATCTGCTCCGAATCCCGAATCCGCCAGGGAGAAGCTGACGGGCATCGATTGGCCGGCGGAGGAGGTGGAGCCGCTGATTTTGCTGGTAAACGATCCGAACAGCTTTTGTGCAAACGGCCGGTTCCGCATGACCGACGTTCAGGCAAAAGCCGTTTTAGACTTAAAACTTCATCGGTTGACCGCTTTGGAGAGAACGAAAATCTCCGACGAATTAACGCAATCGGCGAAAGAAATAAAGGATCTGCTGGATATTTTGGGTTCCGAAGCCCGGGTCATGGCGATCATTCGGGAAGAATGTCTTAGGGTGAAAGCGGAATTTGCGACCCCGAGGCGGACTCTTCTGGAGGAAGACGACGGAAACGAATCCGAAGACGAGGACTTCATCCAGCGGGAGGAGATGGTGGTTACCTTCAGCAACGGCGGCTACGTCAAGAGAGTGCCGTTGAGCACCTATAGGGCTCAAAAGCGGGGAGGCAAAGGCAAGACCGGCATGACCACCAGGGAGGAAGATTTCGTTCGGGATCTTTTTGTGGCGGATACCCATACTCCGGTTTTGTTTTTCATCGATTCCGGCATAGTGTACCAAACGAAAGTCTATAAACTGCCGCTTTCGACTCCTCAGTCCCGAGGCAAAGCCCTGGTGAATCTCTTTCCCATGAAGCAGGAGGAAACCGTCGCTGCAATTTTGGCGCTGCCGGAGGATCCGGAAGCGGCAAATTCGCTCTACATAGTTTTCGCCACCTCCAAAGGCAACGTCCGGAGAAACCGTCTGACGGATTTCACGGACATAAGAGCCAACGGCAAGATTGCCATGAAGCCGGAAGGCGGAGAAAAGTTGATTTCGGCGGCCGTTTGCCGCGGAGACAGCGATATTTTGATTTCGACGAAATTCGGCAAGTGCGTGAGATTTCCGCTGAGCGAGTTGCGGGTCTTCAGCGGCCGGGCATCGACGGGAGTTCGAGCCGTAAAACTGCTGGGGGACGACGAAGTTATATCCATGACCGTTCTTAACAATGACAAATCGACCGTCGAGGAAAGAGAAGACTACGTAAGATATTCCAACCGACTGCGAAGAAGTAAAGAAGAGATCATATCCGATATCGGCGAACCGCCGGCCCGCTACGAAGAGATGAAAAAAGCGGAACAAACGCTGCTGACCGTCACCGAAAACGGATTCGCCAAAAGAACCTCTTCCTTTGAATATCGCACTTGTCGCCGAGGAACTCAGGGAGTAAAAAACATTGAAATGGACTCCAAAAACGGCAAAGTGGTGGCCGTTTTCCCGGCGGAAGAAGAAGACGAAATAATGCTGGTGACGGACGGCGGCAAATTGATCCGATGTTCGGCGGATGAAATAAGGATCACCGGTCGGGCAACTCGAGGAGTCATAGTATTCCGGGCGGGAGAAGGAGAAAAGGTAGTTTCGGCCGTTCGATTGGCGGACAAGGATTAGGAAATGGCGTCAATAATTTTAAAAGATGTAAATAAAAGTTATCGGGGCAGTCAGATCATAAGGAACGCTAATTTAACGGCGGAAGACGGCAAGTGCATGGTGCTGGTGGGTCCTTCCGGATGCGGAAAATCCACGATGCTGAGGCTGATATGCGGCCTGGAAGAGGCGGATTCTGGAGAGATTCTTATAGGAGATCGATACGTCAACGACGTTCCGCCGGCCAAACGCGGCATCGCCATGGTGTTTCAATCCTATGCCCTATATCCCCATATGACGGTTTTTGAGAACATGGCGTTCGCCCTCCGCGTAAGGAAAATACGCAAAGAGGAGATCGAAAAACGCGTGATCGAAACGGCCAAAATTTTGAAAATAGAAGAACTCCTGAACAGAAAGCCGAAGGAATTGTCCGGAGGTCAGCGGCAGAGGGTCGCCATCGGCCGGGCTACGGTGCGTAATCCCTATGCTTTTCTCTTCGACGAACCTCTTTCCAATCTGGACTGCGCTTTGCGCTGCAAAATGCGTTACGAGCTGGCCAAGCTTAAAAGCCGTTTGAACACCACCATGGTCTACGTCACCCATGATCAGGCGGAAGCCATGACCCTGGCCGATAAGATAGCCGTGATGAGGGACGGCGCCGTGGAGCAGATCGGAACTCCGGCGGAGCTTTATAATTCACCCGTCAATACTTTCGTGGCAAAATTCATCGGATCGGCGGAGATGAATATCTTTCCGGCTTTTTTCACTCACAATTCCGGAAAGCTGCGGATTTTCAAGCTCGAAACCGGGGAACAGGCTTCGGTTTGCTGCGCGAATGAAGTACAAACGCCCGAAGATCGGCGCTACTACTTGGGCGTCAGACCGGAAGACGTGACGATTCTGGCGCCGGGCGCCCTTTTTTTCGGGAATAAATTGGAAGCCGTCGTTTCGCTTTCGGAAAATCTCGGAGGAGAAGGATTTTTACACGCGGTTCTCAAAAACGGGACTCCGATTATCGCGAAAACTAAAACCGTGCTTCCGCCGAATTCCGTTGTGACTCTGGGATTTCTCATCAACAAAACATTTCTGTTCGATCAGGATCAATCGCTTCTCGAAGGCGTTGCCGCCTGACGCATCGCCGCCCGAAGGCAAAATACGCTCTCTTTACTTGCTGATTTTTCGTTAAAGCCCCCTGACAATACTAATAGGGACGGACTCCGTCGTCCCGCGGTGACTGCGGGTCGAAAATTTTTTTTATTATTATCAGCTGCGGATTTAACGAAAAATTAGCAAATTCTCGCAATAATACGACCATGGAAAAGTTATCGGGTAATTTTGTATCAGATTCGGGCGCGGGCACCTTGGATTTGTCTTTAACGAAAATTCGGGGGGGGGGGGGCAAATCCTGTGCTGGAGGCGTTTTTTGCAGAATACCCTGAAAACTTGCCTAAAAAAAACAACA
>JAISMS010000045.1 GCA_031276565.1 Holosporaceae bacterium
TATCATGTCAAACATAATCGACGGTCGATTTTGTGAGATAATTTCTTTGCAGAAGGGCGTTTTTTCGGCGTATTTCCACCAGAGATCCCCGAATCCGATGTTATGTTTCCAGGGTTTGGGGCCCATATAATGCCTGATCAGAACATCCTTTCCGGGAATCAGATTTTCTTCCGGATAGAACGCCTGGGCGTTCCATTTATACTCCATGAGTTTTAGATTGCTGATGCAGACGGCGTTCAGGGCGTCCTGGTCTTCGGCAAATACCCCGGCGTCATTTTTAAGGAAAAACAAATATTCCAGACACCTGTTTCCGATATCCTCCTTCATCGCCTTTTTTACGTCGAACAACAGTACTCCGGAGTTGAAATACTCCCGCCATTTGTTTCCCCTTATAAATTGCTTGTGTTTGACCGGAAAGCCGACGTCTCCTACCGCTCCGATGCTCTTGCCTTCAAGGTCTGTGTCGAAGAGTTTCGCAACATCGGCAAGTACCAAAAGGTCACAATCGAGATACAACATGCGGCGGTAGGCGGTGAATATCTGCGGGATAAACAAGCGATAGTAGCAGGCGACCGACAGATATCCGCGCCATATGCGAAAAATATCCTCTCGGCCCTTCATGAAGGGCTTTATGTCAAAGAAACGGATGGAGAAATTCCCGCAGCCCTTCGGCAGATCGAGAATAACTTTTCTTTTGTCTTCGGATATGCCGCCGTCCAATATCCAGACGTCGTATTTGCGATTTCGGCTTGAATTATCGATCAAAGACCGCAGCGCCACCGTCAGATACATGGCGTAGTTGTCGTCGCTGGCAAAAACTACGGACACGCCGTTGCCGCCGAAGGCGGGTTTCACCTCCTTGACGGATGAGACGACTTTTACTTCGTTTCCGCCGATGTTCGCATTGCCGCCGAAGGCGGGTTTCACCTCCTCGACGGATGAGACGACTTTTACTTCGCTTCGGACGATGTTCGCGTTGCCGAAGGCGGGTTTCACCTCCTTGACGGATGAGACGACTTTTATTTCGCTTCCGCCAAAGGCTTCCGCTCCGACGAAAAATACCAGCACCGCCGCAGCCGCAATCCGCCATAGAAACTCGCCCTCGAATAAAAACTTCACCGTCAACGCTCCGTCTCTTCCGAAGCGAAATTATGGCCGAGCAAAGGTTAATATTCGGTTACCGGAAGCGATGAAGGCCATGCGGCGCGTTCCGTCACCGGCCTTTTTCCGATAATGAACATCGCGGCTTTCAGCGGATATAAGCAGCGGCTCTCAGCAGATATAAACAACAGTCTTTGATCGCTTTTGCGGGAATGTGTATCAGATACTTTTCCAAAACCAATCGCCGGTAATAGGGCGTTTTTTCGGCGTATTTCCACCGGAGATTACCGACTTCAAATTCTCTTTCCGGAGTTTACGGCCCGCATAATGCCTGATCAAAATGTCCTTCCCGGGTATCATACCTTCTGAAGTATATTTCGAGAACATATTCCGTCTTTTATCGATCAGTTGCACGTCGTCGCCGCAGACAGCGTTTAGAGCGTCTTGGTATTCGAAAAAAAATCCGATGTTGTTCTTGCAGGAAGATAAATAGCTCAGCAATTTACCGGTTAAATCCTGTTTTAAAGTCTTTTGTATATCAAACAACAATACTCCGGAGTTCAAATATTTTTGCCATTCGGCGCCCTTCAACGACTTCGCGCGTTCCGTCAGAGCTTTGCAATAGACGGCGCAATCTCTTGCCGCTCCGATGCTTTTGCCTTTGAGATCCGTATCGAAAAGTTCCGCAACGTCGGCGACGTGCAACAGGATCAGCGTCCGGATACAGAGTCCGGCTATATTATGCCACCGAATTCGCAATCGGAAACAGCAAGACCGTCGCCACCGTCCGCAGAATTTTTCGGCAATTTTTCCGAGACTGCGGCATAAACACCTCACTCACAAAAGCGGCTTCTCAAAACACTTCGGCGGGAACGAAACAGATTATATTTTATATATATTATCCGTATACGGTATTCGTACCGGCTTGTCCATTTCCGATGACGCGAAGACGCGCATTTTACGCTTATCGGATCCGATACCTTCATGCCGCGCCGTTATGTTCGTACATCGCTGCGCTGCAATGCTCGCACGTCGGCTCCGCGTTCGGATGCACGGAGCCGCTTGCTTGCGTGCCGCGATACGTCCGCAAGATATTTGCACGGACGCTCAGATACTTTAAGCTCCTCCGATATAGGATCCCTCTTTATCGGTTTCCTTTTTATCGATTCCCCCTTTATCGTCTTCTTTGGCGGGAGCGGCTTCGTCGACCTGTCGCTGCAGGCATTCGACGCGTTCCGCTTTCGATTGACTTTGTCCGATAACCGGCGGCGGAGTACGCTTTTCCTCGTCCTCGCACAGCTCGGGAATGTTTTTAAACTCCTCCAAAAGAGACGGATCTTCTATGGAATCCTTGTTGACCACCTCCCGACCGTGGATGACGTTCTTGACGGCGATCTCCACCAGCTTGCCGTTGTTGGTTTTCGGCACTCCCCGCACCTGAATGATTTTGCTCGGCACATGGCGCGGAGTCGCGTTGTCCCTTATCACCGTTTTGATTTTCTTTTTTAAATCCTCGTCCAGGGTCAGTCCTTCCCTCAAAACGACGAAGAGAATTACCCGCTCGTCGTTGTCCCATTGTTGGCCGACGGCGCAGCATTCCAGCACCTCCTCCACCTTCTGCACCTGGGAATAAATCTCCGCGGTGCCTATTCTCACCCCGGAAGGATTCAGCACGGCGTCGGCCCGGCCGGATATGAACACTCCGCCGTGCTCCGTAAGTTCTATCCAGTCGCCGTGGCACCAGCAGTTTTCGAATTTCTCGAAGTAGGACTTTACGAGTCTCCGATTTCCCTCGTCGTTCCAGAATTTTATCGGTTGGGAGGCGAACGGAGTGACACAGGTCAATTCCCCCTGTTGCCCGATCGGCATTTCCTTTTGATCGGGGCCGTAGACTTTGACGTTCATGCCCAATCCGAATCCCTGCATTTCCCCCGAATAAACGGGAGAAATCGGATTTCCCATCACGAAGGAAGAAACTATATCCGTTCCGCCGGAGAACGAATTCAGGTGAACGTCTTTTTTAATCTTGGCATATACGAATTCGCAGGCTTCCGCGCAGAGCGGAGATCCGGTGGAACCTACGGTTCTCAGTTTATCCAATCGAGAAGTCCTCATGGGATTAACCCCGCTCTTCAGCAGAGTATCCAAATACTTCGCCGAAGTTCCGAAAAAGGTCATGCCGCAGGCGTCGGCCATGTCGAACAGAACATCGGGTTTCGGGAACAGCGGCAAGCCTTCGTACTGCATCAGAGTGGCATTTTGAGACAAAATCGAAGTCGCCCAGTTCCACATCATCCAACTGCAGGTGGTAAAATAGAAAACCCGGTCGTCCGGTTTTATATCGCAGTGGAGCAACTGCTCTTTTTTGTGTTGCAGCAGCGTTCCCCCTCCCCCGTGTACGATGCACTTGGGAACTCCGGTGGTGCCGGAGGTGAAGAGTACGTAAACCGGATGATCAAACGGATATTTTTCAAACGTAAGCTCCGGCGCTTCTCCTTCGCCCGCGAAATCTTTGAACGTAACAACTTCGGTTCTGTTATCGGCGGGCAATCCCGCCCTTATGTACGGAATTATTATTGTTTTTTCAATGCCGGTCACCTGATCGACGACGCTTTTTATTTTTTCCAGATTGTTAAACGCCTTGCCTTTATAAAAATAGCCGTCAACGGCGAAGAAAATCTTCGGCTGCACCTGTCCGAACCGATCCAAAGCTCCCGGAATACCGAAATCCGGCGAACAGGAGGCCCAAATTGCCCCGATGCTGATGGTCGCCAAGGCTGCAATGGTTGTTTCCGGCATGTTGGCCGCGTATCCCCCGACTATATCTCCTTTACCGACGCCGGCTTGTTTTAAGGCGGCGGCGATTTTCGCCACGGAATCGTACAATTCCCGCCAACTGACGATTTTTCTTACCTTTTCCTCTCCCCAGAAAATTATCGCCGGGGCAGCATCTTTTCTTTTCAGAAAATTTTCCGCAAAATTCAATTTTGCGTCGGGAAAATAACGGTGTTCCCAGAATTTTTCCGCTCCGTTGGATATTCTTTCCCCCTTATCTCCTATGATATCTCCGAAATCCCAAATTGAGCTCCAAAAGGCCTGAGGATTTGTCACAGACCATTTCCAGAGGTCATTGAAGGAAGTCCCTTCAAACAAGGATTTTTCTTTCAGCATATTCATATAGCGATACACATTGCTTGATTTTATTCTCTCCTCCGACGGAGTCCATAACAGTTCATGGGTCATTTTCCCGCTCCTTATCCCTGACTAGATTCGTCAACTTTAGAACAATAAGGTTAAAAAATAATTAACCGTTGACAAGAAAATTAATTTTTTGATCAAATGCCTGATACGGCGCTTTTAATTAAATTTAACTGAAATTCAATTTTTTTATGAAATAATTACTGCGGTTATCGGGTAAGTTTATGAGATTAATGTGTGCCCATATACTGTTGTTCTTGGCAATAATCTGCGGAGAAACCCTCGCGGATGAAGATACTCCCATTGTGCAATTTTCTCTCGGAGGGGTACAACAATATACCCCCAGGCTGGATTTGCCCGGAGTTCACAGAGCGCCGGGATCAGGAGCATCCGCAGCGGTATTAGGAGGCGCGGTCAAACCGGCCGCAGTCGCAGCCCCTGCCCCTGCCAAAGCAGCCGCAGCTCCTGCCAAAGCGGCTTCGGCTCCCGTCAAGCCGCTCGCAGGCATTTTAAAAGCGGTTTTGGCTCCCGTTAAGTCGGTCTTTGTACCCGCGCCGGCCTATAAGCCGTCAAGCTCTAGCAGTAGCAGTGCAAAAAAGGCACAAAAGAAAGCCTTAAAGAAAGCAATAAAGAAGGCGAAAAAAAAGGCACAAAAGAAAGCTTTAAAAAAAGCAATAAAGAAAGCGAAAAAAGCAGCGGCGAAAAAAAGCAGCAGCAGCAGTTTTTTAAGCGGATTGTTTAGCAACAAAAGCAATCAAAGCAAGTCCTTCAAAAAGATGCTGAAATCCATCAAAAAAAAGAATAAAAAGAACAAGAAGAACACTTCCGGCAGCAATTACTACAACAGCAGCAGCGGCTACGGCAACAGTGCCAAAGGCAGCAGCTATGCAACCAAAGGCAATAACCGCGTCGGCAAACGCGGCGCCAAAAGCAGCGGCGGATACACGGATGCACAAGGAAACTACCACGAGCCCGGATATACGGACGCGCAGGGCAACTACCACGAGGGCGGATACACGGACGCGCAAGGTAACTACCACGAGGGCGGATACACGGACGCGCAGGGTAACTACCATGAGGGCGGATATACGGATGCGCAGGGCAAATATCATAAAGGCAAGGTCAGGCGCGGCGGCAAAGGCGGCAAAGGCGGCAAGCGCGGCGGCAAACACGGCGGCAGAGGCAGCAAACACGGCGGCAAACACGGCGGCAGAGGCTGCAAACACGGCGGCAAAGGCGGCGGCGGATATACGGATGCACAAGGCAACTACCATGAGTCCGGATACACGGACGCGCAGGGCAACTACCACGAGGGCGGATACACGGACGCGAGATCGGACGAGCGGCGGGTCGGGAACTCGGAGGAGAT
>JAISMS010000068.1 GCA_031276565.1 Holosporaceae bacterium
TCGCTGCAAAAAAAACTCGGAGCGTCAATCAAATTTCCCCGCCACTCGATTGCCTATAAATTTCCGGCAGAAAAGGCCGAAACCACCGTTCTGAATATTACCGCCGGCGTCGGAAGAACCGGCAACATAACGCCAGTGGCGGAACTAAAACCGGTAACGGTGGGGGGGGTCGTAGTTTCGCGAGCAACGTTACACAATAAAGGCGAGCTGGAAAAACGGGATATCCGGATCGGAGATCGCGTCGTGCTGCAACGGGCCGGCGACGTCATTCCCCAGATTCTGTATTTCATCCCCGAAGAGCGGCTGGCGGATTCGGTCCCGTTCGAATTTCCGGTAACCTGCCCCTGCTGCGGATCCGATCTGGTACAGGAAGAAAACGAAGCCGCCGTCAAATGCATAAATTTGAATTGCAAAGCGCAATTAACGGAAAGACTCATACACTTCGCATCCAAATCCGCCTTTAACATCGACGGACTGGGAGAACGGAACATTCGCTTTCTCTTTGAGGAAGGGTTCATAAAAAGTCCGACGGATATTTTTCGCATCGAAGAACAAAAAGAGCGCCTGGAAAGTTTTGAAGGCTGGGGACGGCAATCGGTCGAAAATCTCGTTAAATCCGTAAATGCGGCGAAAATAATACCTTTGGACAGATTCATCTGTTCGTTGGGAATACCGCAAACGGGCAGAGCGGTATCCGGGGCTTTGGCGACTTTTTTCGGAACATATCGTAATTTCCTGGATTTCGTCCGAAACGGAGAAAAAGAAAAATTGACGGAAATTCAGGGGATCGGCGATTCTACGGCGAACGATTTCAAAAACTTTTTTTCCAACGAAAACAACTTAAAAATCGTCCTCGAATTGGGAGGAGACGGAACTTCGGAGGGCGTCGTGAAAGTTACGGACGCGGAATCCTCGGAAATCAATCTTTTCTCGGGACAGTCGATTGTTTTCACCGGAAGCTTTGAAAGCTTCTCCCGGGAAGAGGCGAAAAAACTCGCGGAAAAATACGGAGGCCGCGCGACTTCCTCCGTTTCCGCAAAAACGTCTCTGGTCGTAGCCGGAGAAAACGCCGGGCAAAAATTGGAACAGGCCGAAAAATTAGGAATTAAAATCATTTCCGAAGAGGATTTCCGGGAAATGATACGATCGGCAACGGACAATCGCCTCGCTTAGAATTTCCTTCCGCGTGCGGGAACGAAATCTTTAAAAAGCTTGATGAATATATTATTGTTTGTGTATAAATTAACCGTTGCGCATCAGTGCATTTAATTTTACGGTCGGTATCATGGAAGATTATATTACTGAAATCCCTTACATATCCAATTATTACTGCGATCTAAATCCGGCGCATTTGTCTTTCATTGCCGCCTTGAACGGCTTCAGACCTCCCGACGTGTTAAAAAACTTCTCCTACTGCGAGTTGGGATGCGGATGCGGAAAAACCACGAACATCGTGGCCGCCGCCTATCCGTACTCGGACTGCACAGGCATCGACATAAACAAAGAACACATTCGCATCGCCCGCAGCGAATCGGTCGGACTGAAGAATATAAAATTTCTGGACGTTTCGTTTCGGGAAGCTCTGCCGCAAAATCTGCCGAGATTCGATTTCATAACCGCGCACGGAATTTGGTCCTGGGTGGGAGATTCGGCGAGAACGGATATCCTCAAATTTGTCCGAAAGTTTTTAAAGCCGAACGGAATTTTGTATCTGAGCTACGACGCCATGCCCGGCTGGTCGCAATTGGCTCCGTTTCATAAAATCATATTCGCTTATGCGAACGATAAAAAAGGATCGATAACGGAAAAGGCCTCGGCGGCGCTGACATATTTGCAGTTCCTAAACGGAAATAAGAGCGCATTTTTCGAGCGCAATCCGGAAGCGAAGATTTTTCTGCAAACTCTGGAGCGCTCCGACGCCAGATACGTAATTCACGAATTGTTCAACAAACATCTGCGACCGGAATACTTCTGCGATGTTGCCTCCGACATGAAAAAAGCCGGATTGACTTTTGTCGGCAACAGCGAGCACTTCCAAAACTGCCGAATGATGACGCCGGAGCCGTTCAGAAAATTGTTGGACACGGCGAGCGATAAAATTTCGGCGGAAACTCACAGAAGTATCATCATGAACGATCGTTTCCGAAGAGATATTTATATGAAATGCAAACCGTCCGCCGTTCCGCAAAACAAAAAAATCGCGGATTATTTGGGAAATCTGATGTTCGGCGCCAAAAAACCCCTTTCCGATTTGAATTTGGAGGTCCAAACAGGAGGATATACACTTTCGCTCAGACCTGACATATATCTTAAAATTTTCGAGATGTTGTCCGAAGATCAATTAACCGTCCGGGAGATAAATCAAAAACTGGGCCGTTCCGAAAAAGAAATCGGAGAAACCGTGGAAAACACGGTTAACTGCATGCTGTCGGATCAATTCAACATATTTCTGCGGAAACGCCGCAACGTCGAACATTGCGAATCATTTGTTTTCACGAGCGAATATAATCTTAATCAAATAGTGAATTGGGACGGTCAATATTCTAAATACGTATTTCCGGCGTCCGAAGTAACCGGCAATGCCTTTCCCGTAACCAAAAAGAGCGCATTGTTGCTGTCCGCCATGTATAAATTCGGCATTTCGTCGGATAAAGTTATTGACAGCGCATACGAATTCATCGTCGACGACATAAAAAAAGGTCGCAATATTTTCGGATTTTCCCCGGATCAGGATATCAGATATCTGATACGTTTTGATCGCAACGAGATAAGAAAACATCTGCTGAACGAACTGCAAATGTTCGGCATAATATGCGGAAAATCTTAAACCGCAGATGCTCGCCCCGCAATCGGGAAATTTTAATCGAAATAACGTTTGTTGTCTTTGAATTTCAAAGGATCGTGCGGAGGAACCCGGTATTTTATCCCGGAAAATTCTCCGCCGTCGAACAGGTTTTTAATTCTCTCTTTCACTCCGAATCTCATGTGATTTTCTCAATAAGGACAGACGGACAAATCGGCATCCGGCTCCTTGCGAAAAATCATCTGCCCGCATTTTTCCCAAAGATTATCCGGGACGTTGTTGCCGACGAGGACGCGGACTTGGGGACGGACAAAATCGGTGAGCCGATTCACGAGAGTTCTCTCTTGAGAATTTCATTCCCGTTAATCAGATTTTTCAATCTCTTTTAGGGCAGATTCCCCGCTGCTCTGCGACGTAAGATATTCTTATGAGGATTTATATACAGTAAGAGTCAGAATGTAACGGTACTATTGTAGCACTTAGTTTTT
>JAISMS010000060.1 GCA_031276565.1 Holosporaceae bacterium
GGATATCGGAGATTTTATATGATCTTCAGGCGGCGGAATTCTTCAACGGCCCGCAAATAGGAGTCTTTTTTGAAGTATACGATTTTTTTGAGCAGATCATCCGGAAATATCCACGTCCAATCGACAAATTCCTGCGGAGATCCGGACAGGCAGATCTCGCTTTCTTCCCCTAAAAATTTGAAGGCAAAAAACGTAATCTCCTGACCGCAATATTTCAGCTGTCCTCTTTTCTTTTCGAGCACTCTCCGGATGTGAGGAGGAAAATCATAGCGACAACCGCCGAA
Source organism: Holosporaceae bacterium (assembly GCA_031276565.1). GTDB lineage: Bacteria > Pseudomonadota > Alphaproteobacteria > UBA3830 > UBA3830 > JAIRMQ01. The sequence continues at coordinate 285 of JAISMS010000060.1, forward strand.
AGATCCCAGCAACTCCACAGACGAAATACCGGTTTCCTCTAGAAGCTCCCTCTTCGCCGCATCCGGAAAACTTTCATTTTCCTCGACGCCTCCCTGCGGCAATTGCCAGGCGTCTTTGGTGTCGATTCTTTTCCCGACGAAAATTTTCGAGTCTTTGATAACGAAGATAACTACGCACTTTCTGTAGGAAAGCAAAGTCATCTTTTTGCCGCTGCGCTGATCGGAGCCAGCGTCCAATCCGCCGGAAGAATTTTTATGAGATTCGGCAGGTGTTCCCTGCGTATCATAAGGACGCTTCCGTCCTGAAGTTTGGAGAGGTCAAAATCGTCCGATTCGAATACGGCGGCGGCGCTTATGAAGATCAAACCCGTTTTCTCGGCCACTTCTTTCGGTAAGTTGTTTGAATCCTCAAAATCAAAAAAAGCCACCCCTCTTTCGGCCAGCGCTTCGGCTATGATCGCCATGTCTTTCGCTGATTTTGTAAGCAAAGTGGGGGATACGTTGGCAATTCCCAACGCATACTTCGTCGATGCAAGCAGACGAAACAACTTGCTCAAAGTATCGCCGGCCTCGGCGTTTACCAGAAACGGAGTAATCGTCCGATTTTGGCCGATTGAAACCGGAAATTGCACGGGTATTTTCAGGAAAAACTCGTGTCCGCCCTTTTGAACGGTTTTAACGACTTCGTCCAACCGATCGCAATGGTGCGGAACTATGAACGTAACCTTTTGTCCGTTCAATCCGGCGTCGATGTTCGCCGGGTTCGCCGCATCGTTCTCGCTGAGTACTACGGCGAGCCGCAGCTTTTTTCCGGAAGTAATTTCCGAGCAGGCGGAATATTCGTCGAACACACGCGCCCCGCTCCGGGAGATTTTCGGCAGATATCCGTATTTTGTGCGCTCGTAGAAGTCTTTACGGCAATCTTCCGTTTTTTTTTCCGGAATCAGATCTTCTTTCTTTTCCATAAATTGTTCCGGCAGTATGTCGCCGTCTATCGGTATTCTGTAGCGGTAACCGGAGGAGCGTTCTTTTTTAAAGTTGCCGTATATCTCCACGCCGACGACAAATGCAGCCGCCGCGCCCAAAAATATCGCCCATGCCAAAATCAGTTTTTTGTTTTTCATTTCCCCCTTCCGCCGATTTGCCCGTACTTCTCTATGGCTTTTAAAACGTCAAAAGCTTTGTTCAGCTGATAGTCTTTCTCCGCTCTTTCCTTCAGCGACAGTTTGCGATATATCAGTTCCTGATCCTCTTCCCCGCCGTCTTTTTTCTTCTTTTTCTTCTCCGGCCCTTCGATGTTTTTTCGAATTTGATTGTCGGAATGCTTTTGCTTCCCGGACTTTCCGTCCGCATCCAGGGCGTTGTTAAAAGACTCTTCCCTGACGGTAATCATCTCCTCCGGCTTGAGAATTAACGCATAGTCCGCTTCGATATCCGGAACGACGCCGTTGGACTGAATGCACTCGCCGCTCGGCGTATAGTATTTTGCCACCGTAATTTTTATGGCGGCCTTATCGGACAAAGGAATTATCTTCTGCACCGATCCCTTGCCGAATGATCTGACGCCGATAATAATCGCCCGCTTATTATCCCGCAGCGCACCCGCCAGTATTTCCGGAGCCGAAGCGGTTCCGCTGTTAATCAGAACGACAATCGGCAGTCCGTTTGTCAAATCTCCGGGACCGGCGGAAAACACTTTTGAATTATCCGTCGTCCTGCCCCGGGTGGAAACTATTTTTCCGCCGTCCAGAAAAATGTTGCAGACCTCGATGGTCTCGTCCAAAAGTCCGCCGGGATTGTTTCTTACATCCAGAATAATTCCCTTTAATTTTTGACTTTTCTTCAAAAATTCTTTTATGCTTCCGGATGTGTTTTTGTCGAACGTAGAGATCCTGATGTAGCCGACTTCGTTAAGAACCTCCGCTTTCACCGATCGAATCCGTATAATATCCCGTTCGATAACCGTGTCAAATGGGGGCTTGTCTCCGCGTTTTATCTTCAGTTTCACCTTGGTTTTAGGCTTTCCTCTGAGTTTTTCGAACACTTCCTCGAAGAGCAAGCCGCTCACACATTCGTTGTCTATATATATAATGAGGTCTCCGCTTTTCAAACCGGCTTTGTAGGCGGGCGTATCGTCGATCGGAGAGATAATGCGCACAAACCCTTCATCCGGGATAATTTCGATCCCGACGCCTCCGAATTCTCCCTCCGTATTGTTTTTCATGGAGACGAAAGCTTTTTCGTTCAGATAGGACGAGTGTAAATCCAGGGAAGACAGCAGCCCCGACACGGCTTTTTCGGTAATTTCGCACTGCGATAAATTCTTGACGTATTCCGCACGGATCAGATCGAATATCAGCTGCAAAAACACCGTATACTGCATATCCGCAGGAATGCTTGCTTTTATGTTATCCGGAATGACCAGGGAGCATTTTTTTTCTTTTTCTCCGTCATCGCCCAGCGGATCGGCGTAGGCCTTGACGGACGAACCGAGCGCGGATTCGTCCGCGGTCGCGTCTTTTCTGAAACTGCCGGCGTCGCAAACGTTGCAGCATGTCAACGACAACAAAACTCCGCAGGATAATGCGATTTTCATCTCTTTTCTTCCTTCTGTCCGATCGAATCGAACAACCAATAACGCGGATCAAGCGGTTCGCCGGATTTTTTCAATTCCATTTTTATTACGGGATCACCTTCTCCCTCTTTTCTCATTCTTCCCACATAGTCTCCGATATCAATCATGTCGCCGGGCGACGGAAATACGTTATCCATCCCGTACAAAAATACCCTATACTCTCCGTTGCTGATAATCAATATATTCCCGTAATTTAAAAACTTTCCGGCAAACACCACCAATCCTTTTGCCGGAGAGGTTACCACCGCTCCCGGAGACGTTGAAAAAGCAAGGTGATATATCATCTCGTCATTTTCGCCTTTATCCCCGAATTCGGTCACGATTTTTCCCGATACCGGACAGGCCAGCGATAACTTCGTGGATATTTTGGTATTTTTCAACACCCCTATGGCATTTTCCGCCTCCAGCTCGGCGTCCAGCTCCTCAAGAGATTCGGATTTGGTTGCCAGATGAAAGACCACATCGTTTTGAATCGAATTATCTCCGCGCATTTCCGCAAACTTCGCGGATTTTATTTCTATCTCTTCCGCCAGCTTGGCGTATTCCGCGATCTTCTCTTTCAATTCGTCGGAGCTTTTTTGTTTACTCTTTCTCAGTTTGGATATTTCTTCGCGGACTTCCTCCAATCCCGATCCGACGGATCTGAAGTAGGAAGCAAAATTCTTGATGATGATGGAGCATCTCACAAAATCATTCTTATTGTCTCTGTGGCTTAAAATCAGTAAAGCGGAAAAACGTTGCATGTCCGTCAGCATTGTAAAACACCGCGCTAAAATCCCGTATACGCTGCGAATAAGAGGAACGGAAGCTTTTTCCTTTTGGTTGATCGATTCGACCTCTATGTTCAATTTGTTGATTTTCGCTTCGAGCACCCGGGCTTTTCTGCACAGCTCCCTCATTTCTGCGGACTGAACCGCCGCCCTCGCATCCGTTGCGCCAAAAAACGCCGCCGCAAGGAAAAATGCCGGGATTACTCTAAAAAAACAACTCATTCCGTCTCTTTCGCCGCTCCCAACTTTTTAAAAACCCTCCCCACGGAACAATAGTTGAATCCGGAAGAATTTACTTCGGACAGGGTATAGATGTTTCTCAAATCAATCAACAGAGGATTTTTCACCCTTCCGTTCAATTCCTTCAGATTCAATGCCCGAAATTCGCTCCAATCCGTAAGAATTATAACTGCGTCGGCTCCGTTGCAAACATCATAGGCGTTATCGCCGAACGGAATGCCGCGAAATATTTCCGCAGCCTGCCCGGAAAAAGACGGATCATAGATTTTTATGTGCGCCCCGTGTTCTGCCAGAGCTTTTATGATATCTATGCTCGGGCTGTCGCGCATATCGTCGGTGTTGGCCTTAAAAGTGACCCCGAGGACGGCAATATTCTTGCCCCTTACGTTATTGCCGCAGGCCGAAAGAATCTTTTCCGCCATCCTCTTTCTTCGATCGCCGTTGGATCTTATGGTTTCCTTCACCAGCGAAAGATTCACGCCCCGTTCGGCGGCAAAATGATTCAAGGCGGAAGTGTCCTTAGGAAAACATGATCCGCCGTATCCGGGACCCGCCTGCAGAAATTTGTCGCCGATCCTTTTGTCGAGTCCCATGGCGATGGCGACTTCATTCACGTCGGCCCCGCATGACTCGCAGAGATCGGCTATTTCGTTGATAAAGGCAACCTTCATGGCCAAAAAAGCGTTGGAGGCGTATTTGGACAGCTCGGCCGTTTCCAAATCCGTAAACACCAGCGGAGTGTTGAAAACATAAAGCGGCCGATACACCTGCGAGAGAATTCTTTTGGCATTTTTGCTCTCAACTCCGAGGATCACGCGATCCGGATGCATAAAATCCTCGACGGCGGCGCCTTCCTTCAGAAATTCCGGATTAAAGGCCACGTCCGCGTCAATTCCTTTGTCGAGCAAAAATTTCTTCACCGCCCCGGAGGTTCCGACCGGAACGGTGGATTTGATGACTATGAGAGCGCCGTTATTTGCGGAGCGGGCGATTTCCTCCGCCGCCTGATACACATAAGACAGATCGGCGCTTCCGTCGGAACGGGACGGAGTGCCGACCGCAATAAAAATGATATCGGCGTTCCTTACGCCTTCTTCGATTTCGGAGACAAAACGCAGTCGACCGGCGGCAAAATTTTTGGATATCAGCTTATCCAATCCCGGTTCGTATATGGGAACGCCGCCCCGGTTTAATTCTTCTATCTTGGATTTGTTTTTGTCGACGCAGGTAACGTTAAATCCGAACTCGGCAAAACAGACTCCGGATACCAGCCCCACATATCCGGTTCCCACAACCGTAATTCTCATCTTTTACCTCTGCAAAAATTTTCCGCAACGCATCTGAGCTTTTCATCCCTGTCGGCCACGTGCAAAATGGCAGCCAGAAGCCCCTCCTTGGAACCGCAGTCGAATCTCTTTCCTTTAAACTTAAATCCGGTCAGCCCGCAGTAAGGTATCATTTCCGACAAAGCGTCCGTCAATTGTATTTCTCCCCCGACGCCGGGATTCAGACGGGCCAGAACGTCGAAAATTTCATGGGACAACAGATATCTCCCGACTATGGCGGAGGAGGATTTGGCTTCTTCGATCGACGGCTTTTCGCACACCGATTTCGCCCTGATCAAATCCTCTGTTTCACTTTCGATTTCCAATATCCCGTAGCGATTTACCTCGCTGCGGTCTACGCTTACGGAGGCGACCATATTGGCGCCCTCATAGCGCTCCATCATTTCGCCGAGACATGATTTTTCATGCAACATGAAATCATCGGCGGAAATGACGGCAAACGGTTCTTTTCCTATCAAATTCTTCGCGCACAAAACGGCGTGCCCCAATCCCAAAGGTTCGTTTTGCCTCACGTAGCAGACGCTGCCCGTTTTCACGTTAAAATATTCGGAATGGGAGGATATGTAGTCGAAGTAATCCTCTATAGAATTCTTTCCCTGGCGCGTTACGAAAATAAATTCCTCGACGCCGGCCGCGACTGCCTCTTCAAAAGCATAGTGGATTAAAGGCTTGTCGATTATACCCAACATTTCCTTCGGCACCGCCCGGGTGATCGGGAAAAATCTTTTTCCGAGTCCTCCGACCGGAAACACGGCTTTACCGATTTTCATGGACACATCCCGCCAAATAACCGAGTATCATGATACATTGATATGCCGAATCGATCAAGGCGAAGACGGCGGAGGTCGCCGCCGATCCGAAAAATTAAAAAACAAAATTTATGCATTTTTCTCGGATTTTTAGTATACTGTCCGAAAATAGTTTGGAATTGCAAATGGCGAACCCTCTTGACGATAATTTTAACTTTGCCTCTAAAAGCATGGAATTACTGTTTCAACTGGCCGTGACCGATCCTAAAATCGCGTTTCTCCCCTACCTCAAAATTGCCGAAAAGATGGCTTCCCGGCCGGAAAAAATAAAAAAATCCCGGGAAGACTTGTTCGACAGACTTGCGGAACTGCAAAAATCCTTCGCCGACACATGGTTCGACTCCGTCCGAAAACACTCCGAAACCGACGACGATTTTTTCGACAATAATCCGGCGATAATTTTCGTACGAAAATTCCACGAAACCGTATCAGAATGGATGATGAACCTGATAGACGAAGCGGACGGCCTCGATCCGTTTTCCCTAAACAGCGCCAAGTTTTTTACCAAACAATACATTCACATGACGTCGCCGGATAATTTCCCCTTTTTGAATCCGAAAGTTATAAAGGAAGCCCTGAACACCGGCGGCGAAAATTTTATAAAAGGCATGGGATTGTTGCTGGAAGATATAAAAAACGGAGCCGTTTCCACCAACGATCGAACGCCCTTCGAAGTGGGAAAGAATTTGGCCGTAACCCCGGGAAAAGTTGTGTTCCAGAACGACATAATCGAGCTCATAATGTATTCCCCCTCGACGCCGAAGGTGTTTGCAACGCCGCTTCTTTTCATTTCACCCTGGATCAATAAATTTTATATTTTGGATCTTAATCCCGAGTACTCCTTCGTAAGATGGGCGGTCGACAACGGATTCACGGTATTCATGATTTCCTGGGTCAATCCGGATGCCGGATACAGGAACAAAGGATTGGACGACTATGTGGCCGACGGACTCGCGGCCTCCCTGAACAAGATCGCAGACCTGACGAAGACGAAATCCGTGCATGCCGTCGGCTACTGCGTCGGAGGAACCATACTTTCCGCCTACATGGCCTACACGGCCTCTCCGCACTGCCGCCATCGCCCGAAAACAAATATCGTTTCCGCAACGCTGTTGACCACTCCGCTGGATTTCGAACACGCCGGAGATATGGTTGCCTTCATAACGGAGGGATATCTGGAAGCCGTCAGCGTCTACAGCAAAGCAAAGGGATTTCTGAGCGGCAATATCTTGTACAATACCTTTAATGCATTGAGATCAAAGGATATGATCTGGAGATACGTGATCGACAGCTATATGCTGGGGAAAAAACCGCAAGCCCACGAAATTCTTTTCTGGAACTCCGATCCCGTCAATTTGAGCGAATCCATGCTGCATTCCCTCGCGAAAGATTTGTACCGGGATAACATGCTGAAAAAAGGGTTATTGAAGATACTGGGAGTTCCGGTGAATATGAGTCTCGTTAAAACGCCGGTCTACATGATTTCCATGGAAAGAGATCATCTGGTGCCGTGGCAGGCCACCTTCGACGGCATAAAATTGTTCAGCGGAACCGTCAGATTCGTGCTCGGAGGATCCGGACACGTCGCCGGAGTAATAAATCACCCGGCGCTCAACAAATATTGGTACCGCGTCAATCAAAGAAACATCGAAACGGCCCGGGAGTGGTTCGACACGGCGGAAAAAATAGTCGGCTCCTGGTGGAACGATTGGCTGGATTGGATAAAACCCGCAGCGGGACCTTTGATCGATCCGCCCGAGGTTTCGGATTTCATCCGGGACGCCCCGGGGATTTACGTGAAAAATCAACTCCCGCAGCCGGACCGGCAGCTCCGGCCGTCGTCGGAGACTCCCGGAGAAACGACCGGCCCGACCGGATAAAACCCGCAGCGAGGCCTTTGATCGATCCGCCCGAGGTTTCGGATTTCATCCGGGACGACTCGGGAATTTACGTGAAAAATCAACTCCCGCAGCCGGACCGGCAGCCCCGGCCGTCCCTTAAAATTAAACAAAAATTAAGCAAATTACGCTATAACTTTCCGATTCTTAACGGGGTCATATATGGTCGACCATTTGCTGCGCGGCGCCAAAAAGGGTTACATCTTGGCCATAGTGGCCGTGTTTACGCCGCTACTGCTTTACCTCGTGCAATATTTGATCGGTCGCGACGAACTTTCCCATAAACATGTCGGAGCCGGCAACGCCTCTCTCGCCGTCGCCGCTGCCGGATGAAACGGCGGCCGGAGGCGGAAGCGAAGGCGGCAACGACGGTGGCAACACAGCAGCGACAGCGACGACGCCGAAGGAAACGGCAGAGACGACCCGGCCGAGACGCACGCTGCTGCTGCCGGATGAAATGATAGAGCCGGTCTGGCCGAGGCGCACGCCGCCGTCGGAGGAAACGGAGGCCGGAAGCGGAAGCGAAGGCGGCAACGACGGCAGCACAGCAGCAGCGACGGCGGAGATGCCGGAGGACACAGCAGGAACGGCGGCGCGCACGCTGCTGCCGGAGGAAACGAAGGCAGTAGGAGGCAACAACGGCGACAACACAGCGGCGACAGCGACAACGCCGGAGGAAACGGCAGAGACGACCCGGCCGAGGCGCACGCTGCTGCTGCCGGATGAAATGATAGAGCCGGTCTGGCCGAGGCGACCGCCGCCGTCGGAGGAAACGGAGGCCGGAAACGGAAGCGAAGGCGGCAACGACGGCAGCACAGCGGCAGCGACGGCGGCACTGCCGGAGGAAACGGCGGCCGGAGGAAGAACAGGCGGCGGAATATGAAAAAAGGCATTTCGCCCGCGAACTTCGATCGAATAAAACCCGCCGACCGCAATCACGGACGCAACGGAGAATACGAGTAGTGCGACAAACGCCGGAAAATGAACGTCTCTTTCCTAATTCCCTCTCCCGGCAGCCGCGTTCAGAGCCTTTACCGCCTCCTCCGCCGTCGGAATTTCGCTCAACAGAATGCCGTCGGGCGCGCCGGGACCGAACACCGCCGTAAACGGTATGCCGGCCCGACCTCGGGCGGAGATGAAACGCATCAGAGCGTCGTCGCCGGGAGTTAACTCAACCTCCAAAAACTCGGCATTGCAAGCTCGCATTGTCTCGCCTACTTTTTCGTCCCGGAATACGCGTTTATTGTATCGGCAGGTGAGGCACCAGTCGGCGGTGACGTTGAAGACGATCACCTTCTTTCCGATCTCCCGCGGACTCAGTTGCAACGGCAAACCCCGGGGAGAATCGTCGCGGGACGCGAATTCCCGGTAGGGAAAACAGAGAAAAAAGAGAATCGTCGCCGTGGCGGCAATCTTAAATTTCTTTTTCGCCGACAGCAGAGTCGCAATGGCGAAGAAGGCGACGCAAAGGGCTACGGCGGCGGGACTCAGGCGACGGGACAACAGCCAAAACATCCATAAAAACGCGCACAATACGCCGCCGTTGACGATTTTTTCGACAACGCCGCTCCGGGACGCGCAGCCGAGTTTCAGGAAAAAGGACGGCGAGACCGCGAGCGATGCGATCCAGGGAACGCAAAACCCCGTCGCGATCGCGAAAAACACCGCAAAGAGCTCCGGCAGCGATCCGCCGATCGCAAAAGCCGCCGCGACTCCGAGGCCGGGAGCCGTGCAGGGCGCAGCCACGACGACGGCGGCAACGGCGGAAAAGAAATTCTCGAAAAAGACGCCGCGCTTCCGGTCGTCGGTTTCCAGAGACGGAAACAGGGGTATCAGGCCGAATCCGTACAGGGTGAGAACGAAGAGCGCCAGGGTTACAACCACGAGAAAATACGGATTGCCGAAATGCATTCCCCATCCGGCCGTCTCGCCGGTCGCCTTCAGGAAAGCCGTAAAGACGGCGAAAGCGGCGAAGGCGGCATAATTGCCGGCAATCGATCCGACGATCGCCTCCCGGGATCTCAGGGATTTCAATTTCATGAGCAATACCGGTAAAACGCAGGGCATGACGTTAAGTATCAGGCCGCCGAGAAAGGCAAGCAACAGCATCGTCGGCAGAGACTCCGACGGCGATTGTCCGACGTCCGGAACCACGACCAGAGATTTTGAAACGACGGTGCAAACGTCGCTGCATAAAAAGCAGGAAATCGTCAATTCCGCCCGGACGGGGCGGATTTTCGGATTTTCCCGGGCAAAAAAGAAGACGGCGTTGCAAACATTCACTTCCGGCAGTCGGAAATCGCCGTCGTATTTGAAGTTTTTCAGATTTTCCGATTTCGCGACGGAAATTTCCGGAGCTTTTGCGAATTTAAACCCCGACGGCGCGGATATCGTAAACTCGCAGCGGAATGTTTCGGCGTTCAAGGGAATGCAGCGGACGGACGTTTTCAAATCCTCCGGCGATATCGACGTCGCATCGAAGAAAAACAGGCTGATCGGTATCGCCAAAACAAACGCTTTTATTAAATTTCCCATGAGAATGCCTTTCCGCAATATTTCCGGCATGATATCTTAAAATTGATCGACGTTTCAAATTTCGGGAACAAAACCGCGATATTTTGATAATTGCAACAAATATTATTGACAGAGTATTAACCTTCCCCCATATGTTATGGTATAATAAGAATGCAGGGGTCAGGAATGATGAAAAAAATTCTCGGAATATGCGCCGTTATCGCCTGTTGTGCGGAATTGAGCGCCATGAAAGTAAAAGTCGTAAACAAAGCCGGAGATCGGATCGGCGACACGGTTGCGGTCTTGTCCGAAAAACAGGAGCCGATATTGTTTGCGGTTACCAATAACAGCGCCAAAAAGACAAGAATAACTGTCAAAATTCTGAGAAAGAACAACGGCCGATATCTGTCGGATTCGGATGATTTCAACATCATGGGAAACGACATTTATATCAATCCGCATGACACCGAAAAAATAAAATTATCCTCCTATATCGAAACCCCGGAGACCCAGGAGTTTGTCGCGGTTTTTCGGAATTCCGGAGGAAACGAAGTTCGCATTCCGTTGGTTTATTCCCCTTCGCCAAAGTCGGAAATAAAGCTGGAGCGAATCAAAACGGATCGCGACGGTTTTTTAAAAGCGATAATCGACAGAAGATCAAAGTCCGCGGAACGCTAGAAGATCACGCCGCGATTTTCCTTCTTTGTTAAGGACATCAGAAGTCCGCAGCTGATCATGAAGGTACTCGACGAACTTCCGCCGTAGGATAAAAACGGCAGAGGAACGCCCACGACCGGCAGAATTCCCGTCACCATCGAAACGTTTACGAAAACGTGCGCAAACACCAGTATTCCGAGTCCGCAGCAGACAAGCCGGGAAAATTTGTTTTTGGCCGCAAATGCGCCCCACAGAAAACAGCCGCATAGCCCCGCAAACAACAGCAGTATCGAAACCGAACCCACAAATCCGAATTCCTCGGAAAGGGTGGTAAAGATAAAATCTGTATTTTTCTCGGGAAGAAAATTCAGACTGCCTTGGGTGCCCTGCAGAAATCCCTTTCCGAATACACGTCCGGAACCGATTGCAATTTTCGACTGCAAAATATGATAGCCGGTTCCCAACGGATCCCGATCCGGATCCAAAAAGGTAAGTATTCGGTTCTTCTGGTAGTCCCGCAGGAAAAACCATCCGAACGGACATATGGTCAGGCATGAAATCAGGAACGAAACGAAAATTTTCAGAGGGAACCCGGCCGCCAATATCATGCCGACTCCGACGCAAAGCAGCAAAACGGCGGTTCCCAAATCCGGCTGCTTAATTATCAAAAGAAACGGCAACAGAACGAGTAAAATCGGATAAAGATGATGCTTTAATTCGCCGGTTTCGAAGAATGACAGCATGGAATAGTAGCGGGCCAGCGTCAAAATCAGCGCCAGCTTCATAAATTCCGACGGCTGAAAAACAAAGAAGTACAGATCTATCCACCGTTGAGCCCCCAATCTCACGATCCCGGACAAATCCGCGATAATCAAAAAAAACAGAACCGCGACATAGAACAGATAGGCGAAACTGCTCCAGAATTTGGAATCCGTCATGTAAACGCATCCGAGAAGAACAAGGCCTATTCCGGTTTTTATCAGGTGTCGCAGCGTCTGTCCTTCGAATTTGCCGCCGGATGCGCTGTACTGACCCGCTAAACCTATGAACAGCAGAAGAAACAATATGATAAACAACGCGTTAAATTCATTGGGAAAAGATTTTTGCAGTTTCATTTTGCCATCAATTTATCAAATATTTGTCGGGCCACGGGGGCGGCAGCCGAAGCGCCCCCCCCTCCGTGTTCTATCATGACTGCCACCACATATTTCGGATTTTCCCGGGGAGCGCATCCCGTAAAAAAAGCATGATCTCTGTATTTCCACGGTATCAGCTTGGAGTTGATTCCCGCTTCACCGGTTTTTATTTGTCGCACCTGAGAGGAGCCGGTTTTGCCGGAAATACCGTAGCTTGTGTGACATGATCCGGCGGCGGTTCCTTCGGTGCAGACCCGATACAGCGCTTTTTTTATTATATCGGCGCATTCGCGATTAACGGGATTTTCGGCGCGATTTTTCGATACTCCCCGAATCAAAGTCGGAGAAAAATCATAATCCCCGGAGTAGAGTTTCCCCATCATGACGGCCGACTGCAGCAACGTCGCCAGAATCGCCCCTTGCCCTATGCCGATAATCATGGTTTCGTAGGGTTTCCAGAAGGCTCCGTATTTCAGGAATTTCCATTTTTTGCTCGGCAGCAGGCCGGCGTTTTCTCCCGGCAGCTCTATGCCGGTTTCCGAACCGAATCCGAATTTTTTCGCGTATTTTACAATTCGATCGATGCCGACTTTTTTCGCCGTTTCAAAAAAATAACAGTCGCAGGAAAATTTCAAAGCATCCCGCAGATTCATTCGCCCGTGTCCGCTTCTGTTCCAACAATGGAACACGCGATCGTCGAGCTTAACGCCGCCGGAGCAGAAAATCTGATCGTTCGGAGATATAATGCCTTCGCTCAGGGCTGCGAACGCCACTATTATTTTGAAAATCGACCCCGGAGGATAGGAGCACTCCACGGCGCGATTCATCAAAGGAAACAGAGGATCTTTAATGACAGCCTCCCATCGGGCGCGGGTCATTCTGCCGGAAATAAGATTCGGATCGAAAGCCGGAACGGATACCATAGCCAGAACTTCTCCGTCGGGTATGCCGAGGACAACGCAGGCTCCGGCTTTTTCTCGGGACAGCAGATCGCAGACATACTTCTGAAGTTCGGAATCGATTGTTAAAACGACGTCTTCGCCATCCTTCGGATCTCGGGAATCCGTAACTCTGATCTTTTTGCCGACGGCGTTCACTTCCGTCTGCACGGTTCCGGTTTCTCCGCTCAGTTTTGCGTTAAAAACCGCCTCGATTCCGGTTTTTCCCGTCGGTGTTCGGACATTGGAACCGCTCCTCGAGACGTATCCGAGAACGTGGCAAAACTCCAAAGGCATTTTATAATCCCGTCCGTAGGCGATTTCCACGGAAACGCCGTTAAGGCGGAATAAAATCATCGACAGTCGCGAATATTCGTCCCAGGACAATTCGTCTTTAATAACGATCAAAGGATTTTTATCGCTGCCGAAGATGCGCGCCTTGTCTTCTTCACTCAGATTGATACAGGCATCCAGAAGTCGAACGTTTTCGGCGAGAATTTTTCCGCTGCAGCGATCCGCGATCAGCCGGTATCTGCTGTTATTACCCGCCACCGTTTTTCCGTCGGAGGTTATGATGCGCCCCCGTTTTGGCAGAAGCGGCGACAGTCTTATTCTGTTCCGGTCGGACAACAGCGTGTATTTTTCGGCGTCGACCACCTGGAGACGATACAGACTGACGAGAGGCAGAACGATCGCCGAAAGCATCAGGCAAAATATGATTTTTATCCTTGTTTTTACGTCGATTCTCGGATCGCGATAATTAAACACGGACGATCTCCTTGCTGCGGAAAGTTCTCCAAATGCAGAAAGCCGCATAGAGAAACAGAGTCCACGTCACCTGTTTGCAATTGGAAGACACGTTGAAGTCTCGGCCGTTTAATTTCACCAGCAGAAAGTGAAATGCCCGGCAGTAGAGCAGCAACGGCAGCAGATGCAAAAAATCGTCCGCGAAATTCTGAAAAATTGTCTTTATTTTGTAGGAAAGCATATAAAACATCGCAGCAGGAGCGAAAGTAACGCCGACGACTCCGAGCGAACATATATCCGAAAATAAAGAAATCAAAAATACGGAGGAAAGATTAACGTATTTTATTCCCGAACCGTTGGATATAAAAATGAAGCAATACATAAGTCCGTTGCCGAAATTGGCGGAAAAAAATGTCGCCGCCGCAAGAAAAGCGAAAATCAAACACTGTAAACCCGTTTGTCCGAATCCGTACATTTCTACTTTTTCAATACAACCACAAACTTCAACGAATTAAAATTCACAAACGGCTTGACCGAAATTTTTTTGCCGTCTTTTTCTATTTTTCCCACCGGAATGCCTTCGCATATGCCGTAGCCGGACGTACTGACCGTTTCTCCGTCTTCCGGCAATATATCGTCATGAATTACGGATATCCGGAGTCGGCAGCAATTACAGCCCGTCATTATGGCGTTAATCTGCCTTTCGCCGATTTTTACCGGAATGCCGGAGTTCATATCCGAAATCAGCAGAACATGACTCCAGGCGTCGTGCGCTTCCGTAACCCTGCCGACCAGTCCGTCGGAGTTTCTCACGGCGTCGCCGACGGATACTCCGTCCGCTCTCCCGACGTTTAATATGCAGGATTCGATGAAATCGCCGGAGAAAATATTGACTACTTTCGCCACAACTATCGGAGAAAGAATTTGCTCCCTAAGCGAGAGCAGCTTTCTCAATTCCCGATTCTCGAAATCCGCCCTTTTCAGGCTTTCGATTTCTTCGCGCAACCGGATGTTTTCGTCGTGCAGCTTTATTAATACGCCCTCGACGTCGTTTGTCAGACAATAGCTTAAATCGGAAAGATAATTTCCGCAGGCGTTGTACCATTCGTGCAGAGCAACCCTCGCCGAACTTACGAGAATTTTACATTTCTCCGTCAGGGGAACAAAACTCTTCGTGTGAAGAAGAACGATGATGAGGAGAAAAAAGAAGATTTTTAAAAACACTCTTCTCTTTTTGAATCGTCTGAAAAGAGTGAATGATTTTTTCCCGGTTTTATGCATTTACCGGCGACATTGGCTAATAAGCTCTGAGCAGCACGCTTTTCATAGTATCAATTTCCTCCAAAGTTTTTCCCGTACCGATGACGACGCATAAAAGAGCGTCATCCGCCACAAAAACCGGAAGACCGGTTCTTACGCGGAGCAATTCGTCCAACCCGGTCAACAGCGAACCGCCTCCGGTCATGACGATTCCTTTGTCGACTATATCTGCGGACAGCTCCGGAGGCGTATTTTCCAGCGCAAATTTCACCGCGTCCACCACTGCGGTAACCGGTTCCGTCAAACTCTCGACGATTTGGCTTTCGTTGATCGTTATTTCCTTCGGGATACCTCTGATCAAATCGCGCCCTTTTATGGACATGGAACGACCGGTTCCATTTTCGGGAGGTATGGCGGCCCCTATTTCTTTTTTTATCTTTTCGGCCGTCGAATCCCCCACCAGCAGATTATGATTTTTCCTTATGTAGTTTATGATGGCTTCGTCCATTTTATCTCCGCCGACTCTCACGGAATTTCCGTATACGATGCCTCCGAGAGAGAGTACGGCGACTTCGGTCGTGCCGCCTCCTATGTCCACCACCATCGATCCGGTCGGCTCCGTTACCGGAAGACCGGCTCCTATGGCGGCGGCCATCGGTTCTTCGATCAGGAATACTCTTCTGGCCCCGGCGCCCTCGGCCGATTCCTGTATGGCCCTTCTCTCTACGGCAGTCGCCCCCCGAGGAATGCAAATCACTATCTGGGGACTGACGAAACTTTTTCTGTTATGCACCTTGCGAATAAAATATTTTATCATCTCTTCGGCGACGTCGAAGTCCGCGATCACTCCGTCTTTCAACGGGCGAATGGCCGTTATATTACCGGGAGTCCGTCCGACCATAAGCTTAGCTTCTTCCCCCACCGCAAGAACGCGCTTTTTCCCGCCGCTTTCGGCAAGGGCGACGACGGAAGGCTCATCCAGAACTACGCCGGTTCCCCTCACATAAACCAGAGTATTGGCCGTCCCCAGATCAATGCCGATATCCGAAGAAAAAAAACCTCTCAAACGCTTAAACATAATTACCTCGCCACAACCGCGACATCCTCGTCAAAAAACGCACGTATGAAAAGATATATTCTTTTCTCCTCTCTCTCAAGAAAAGATTTAAGATTGCAAAAAAAAAATAGCATTTTATAATCCTCCTGCGTCTGCGATCGGCATCGAATTTTATGGCGGAGACTATAATGAGGTACGGTTTTATGTCTGTATGCCTCGGGGTTGCGGTTTATTTGCATCCTCGAGCCGATTGCGGAGCGTCAACAAGAGTGCCGGAACTCAAGAGCGATCGGCAAGTTATTGTTTCGAATAAGAATGTTGACAAATCGGATCTTGTTGACGAGATTTTCAGCCTGTCGGGAATCAGACGGTCCCCGGAGGTTTATTTGCAGCCTCGAGTCGATTGCGAAACGACGACTCAGACGCCGGAGCATAGGGATGAGGGGCAACTTATTGTCGCGGACAAAAATGTTGATAAGTCTGCCATTATCGACGAGATCTTCAACCTGTCGGGAATCAAGCGGAGCCCGTTTGAAAATCCTTTTCTGACAAAGGAAAAATCCGGCTCTTTCGGCAGCTCTCCGAAAAACGATTGCGATAAGATCTCCAGACAATTGGCCGGGCTTTTCATTCCAGATAACATGCTGGCAAATCAAGCGCGCATAGATTACGCGAGATTCATGCATCGGGAGTGGAACAAACTCCGGGAAGCCAGTCTGTTTAAAATAGAAGATTGGAGTAAAAAAAATATACTTCCGCATCTGTCGGAGGATACGACGGCGTTATTTTACCCGTTCGGAGGGCCGGACATAGCTTATGCGTTAAATTTTTTCCCCCGCATGCGGACCTACATACTGATCGGACTCGAACCTGTCGGAAACTTCGACAGCGTAAGAAAAAACATCAACAACGATTCCGCGACGGAGGCCCTGAAACAGGCTTTTTCAGCCTACCTGAGCAAGGGATATTTCATTACTTCCCAGATGACAACCCAATTGTTCAACAAAGATATTAAGGGAACCATATATCCGTTGCTCATAGAACTGGTCAAAAGCGGATTTACGGTGAACGACGTTAAAAATCTGTCCCTGACGCCGGAAGGCGAAGAAGCCGCCCCCGGAATCGGGTTGTTGAACGGCGTGAAAATCACGTTTGCGCCGACGGAGGGCGGAGAATTAAAAACCGTCTACTACATAAGGGCCGATCTTTGCAACTCCAACAACCGACTGGCAAATTTGACCAATTTTGTAAAACGCTTCCGGTTCGCGACTTTTATAAAGAGCGCCTCCTACGTTCTGCACGATAAATCAGCCTCTAAAATCAGGGATTTTATCCTCGAAAACAGCGCTGCGATTCTGCAGGACGACACCGGCGTCCCGTTTTGTCATTTTACGAGGTGGAACAAGCATATTTTCGGCCGATACACGACTCCGATACTGTCGATATTTAAGGGATACAGGCAGACGGACATGAGCGACTACTACGCAAAACATAAAGCCGTCGAAATCGGATTTAAAATCGGCTACGGATTTAACGCGGATCGGCCGAATCTGCTCCTTGCGATACCGGCTGCGACAATAAAAACTAATGAAGCAATATGCCCCCACTGCAAAAAACGCCTTTGTGACATGACGACTGCTTCGCAGGATAAATAAAGCAATAACGGCGCAAAGTCGGGCAGCGGAGCAAAAACCTGTCTCAGACGAAAAGAATCCTCTCGATCTCTTTCGGATCCGCCGCTCCGATTCTCAGGATTCTGTTGCCGGGCAAATCGACGACCGTGGATTCTACGCCGAGGGAGCAGCGTCCTCCGTCCAGAATTATCAGTTTTTTGTCGTCGCCCAAACTGTCGGAGGCCTCCTGCGCGGTGACCGGACTTGCCGTGCCGGATTTATTCGCGCTCGGAGCTGCCAAAGGAAAGGATAATTTCGACAATAAAGCCGATGCGACCGGATCGGACGGTACCCTTATGCCGACGGTATCGGTTCCGGCGGAGCACAAAAGCGATATCCTCGAATCTGCCCGCCGCTTCATAATAATCGTAACCGGCCCCGGCAGAAACTTTTCCGCCAAAAGCAAAGCCTTACTGTCGGATTCAACGTCTTCCAAAGCCTCTTCAAAGCTGCGGTAGCAGACGCTCAACGGCTTCAGTTTCGGACGTCCCTTGTAATCGTAAAGCCCGGCGACGGCGGCGTTGTTGCGGGCGTCAACGCCGACGCCGTAGACGGTCTCGGTCGGGAAAACAACTGCTTCTCCGCGACCGAGAGCCTCTGCGGCATATTTTATATTCCCGTCGTCGGGAATCAGAATTTCATGCACGAATCAATAGGGGGCCAACCGGGAGCGTCCCTTTTCAACAATCAACAGAGCCCGTTGTCCCGGATTCAGAACGACGTCCGTTCCCTGAACGACCGTTTTCAAACCGTGCCCGCCGTCCAGTTCTACGACGTACTCATAGGCCTTTTGCGATTTCAAACTCTTTTCGGCATAGGCTCCGGCCGCCGCTCCGGCCAACGCTCCGGCGACGGTGGCGGTCGTACGTCCGCGGCCTCCTCCGACCGTATTGCCCAGTGCTCCGCCCGCAAGCGCCCCGAGCATCTGCCCGGTCCTGTTATCCTCCAATCTTTCTCCCTCTTCCACAGAAACGGTACGCACCTTAATCACGGTGCAGAGATAGGTGGTGGCCGCCTCTCCCAACGTCTTCGCATCATAGGTTGACGAAGAGATATCTCTGGCGCATCCTCCGATCATCAATAGAGCGCTGCAGAAAATCGCCGATATCATAATTTTTTTCACTTATACCTCCGTTAAAAACGAAAATTATTCTAGTTTAAAGCATCATCTGATGCAACATTATTAATGTCCTCTTCCGAAAAGAAAGAAAATCGGCTCCAAAATTAATAAAATAGTAGTACATTTGTGAAACAATCGGCGCATGAACAGATTTTTATATTATTTTGTTTGTTTGTTATTTGGCGGAACTTGTATTTTCGGGTTCGTGAACTCCGCTTTTGCGGCCGGCGGAAAACACGGCGCCCCCGTCCATCGCGACGACGGATCGGACGAGCATGACGAAGATGGCGCCTACGAGGACGACGACGAACACGGCAAGCACGGTAAACACGGCAAGCACGGCAAGCACGGTAAACACGGTAAACACGGTAAACACGGTAAGCACGATAAGCACGGCAGGCACGGCAAGCCGGACGTACCCGGTAAGCCGCCGCTCGCCACACCGCCCGGTAAGCCCGCCGCACTTCGCAAGCCGGGCCCCCGTTTTGCCCGCGATTGGCGCAACGAATATTACGACGAAAATGAAGATGAAGAGGAGGAAGAAGAAGAGGAAGAAGAGGAAGAGGAAGAAGAAAGAAGCCCTCGCGGAGATGAAAATTCCTCCGCAAGAAAGCGTATACGCTCCATGGTAGACAGTTTTCTGAAAATCAATTCCCACGTTGACGATCCGGACAGTAAATTCGCGAGAATATTAAGAGAAAGAGGCGTTAAAAAAAGATTGGATACCCTCACGAGAAATATCGCAGAACTCCTGAGAGATCTGCTCGATCTGAGCGAGACCATGGATGTGGCAAAAAACCGAGCCACCTTTCCGGACGATTATCTGAAACTTCTGAAGACCCCTCCGCTACCGAAAGAGAGATCCGAAAGACGAGTATATACCGTAAAGACCATGCGTTTATCCCGGTCAAATAAAAGGTCCTCCCGTGCATCGGATGACGACGGCGAAAGATCCGAATCAAAATATTCCGCATCGGATGATGACGATGAAAGATCCGGATCAAAATATTCCGCATCGGACGACAATGAAAGATACAAAGCCAAATCCTATAGGGGCGTCTCCTCCTCGGACATACCGAAAGATTGGGGATGTTTTTGCGGGCGAAAACACTGAATCGAATCTGACATCCGAATACATATACATCCCGAATCCGGATTTTTCGGACAAAAACACTGAATCGAACTGCACGTCATATCAAATCCGGCATCCGGACGCATAATATCCGGTAATCCGCCAAGCTTTTGCAGAAAAACATCGGGCCCGATAAAAACAAACGGCCGGCTCGAACGGCAGCGCGGCAATCTTCTTTGTTTTCGTTAATTTTCTGTTAATCCGCCTGATTATTTGCTAATAATATGCTGACATTTCTCGGGACGCCATGGATTTTATCGTTGATTTGGAGAATTTTTTATCGAAAAAGCGCATGCCGCTGAAGCATATCCTGCTGACCGTCGCCTTTTGGTTTTTTGTTTTCTTTGCCGTCGTCCTGGGAATGTATGAAGGAAATTATTGCTCCGTCATTGCGACCCTGGCGGTCGGATTCATCTGTTTATCGTTCTCCGGCGAAATAAAAAAACTGCATGCGCGGCATCACATAGCGGCCTACCAGAAAAGCGTCGCCTCGAGCGGATTGGATTCGACAATGTTTGCCTTTTTCGTGTTTGCAAAAAACAGAAAATGTGTTTTTGTCAACAGAGTTGCGCAGAATCTGTTTCCCGGATTGAACATAAGAACCTCGGACGATCTTGTATTCTGCTTCGGAAAGCATCCGAAGGTGGCGGAAGCCGTTCGCAATCTGCAAATCGCGGCGGAAAATATGAAACCGTCCCACGCGGACGTTCCCATGAAATTGAATTCCGAAACCGACAGCATCTGGAGAATAGCGGTTTCTCCTCTTCAAAATCACGGAGAGCTGTCCGCATGGACAATCGCGGACCTCACCCCTTCGAACGCAAAAGTCTGTTCGCCCGAAACCGACAGCAATTTTTTGTTGGGAATATTAAACAACTCCGCAGTCGCTTATTTCTGTCTGAATGAAGAAAATGAAATAATCTTCCGCAATAGGACGTTTTCCGACTGGATCGGAAGCAAAACCGAAAACGCTTTATACACCCAATTCAGCGCATACATAATTAAAGAGAGAAGCGAAGAGCTCCCCGACGTCGGAAAAACCGGAAAGCTGGTCCCCTCCCTTCCGGCTAAAATTACTTTGAAAACGGAAACCGGCGACGGGCTTGAAGTCATTGCGCGGCCGATTTTGCGCACGTCTGCCGGCGACAGGGTTTATATGCTTACGCGCGACCTGCAGCAGAACAGCGACATTATTCAGGCGCTCGGGAAAACCAAGCTGTATTTCGAGCATATTTTTGACGACGCTCCGTTCGGAATAGCCGTAACGGACGGAGCGGAAATCATCAGCGCCAGCAATAAAACCTTCCAAACCGTCATGGGCGCAAATCAGGAAGAAAACAATCCGTCCTTCCTCGACTACGTCGAGGACGAAGAGAAAGAAACGGTGAGAGAAAAGCTGTATCAGCTGCTCACGACGGTGCATAAATCCCTCCCTCCGTTTGAAATACACTTCAAAGGGCGCGAGGGGAAAACCGTAATGGTTTACGTCACGAAAATCGACGAAACGAAACGCACGAAGGAAACCGACGGATTGGTGATGTACTTTATGGATATAAGCGAAAGAAAGGAGCTGCAGCAGCAGTTTGTCCAGTCTCAAAAAATGCAGGCCGTCGGAAAATTGGCCGGCGGCATAGCCCATGACTTCAATAATCTGCTCACGGCCATGATCGGCTACTGCGATTTGTTGCTGGAAAAATATCAACCGTCGGATCAAGCCTTCAACGACGTGATGCAGATAAAGCAAAACGCCAATCGGGCCTCGAATCTGGTTCGCCAGCTGTTGGCGTTTTCCCGTCAGCAAACGCTGCAGCCGAAGATATCCGGCACTACGGACATGATAGGCGAACTGTCGGCCCTGCTGAAAAGACTGCTGGGGGCAAAAATCGAGTTAAAGGTTATGCACGGAAGAGACGTCGGGTTCATCAAAGTAGATCAGATACAATTCGAACAGGTCATAATAAATCTCGCCGTCAATGCGAGAGACGCCATGGAAAACGGAGGAACCTTAACCATACGCACCTCCTCTTATTCTGCGAAAGAGCCGAAATTTTTGCGCGGCGAGACCATGCCTCGGGGAGATTATGTCCTCATAGAGGTGATCGATACCGGCTGCGGCATCGATGAAAAATATCTCGGAAAAATCTTCGACCCGTTCTTCTCGTCCAAGGAAAAAGGACACGGCACCGGCCTCGGACTCTCCACCGTCTACGGCATAGTCAACCAGACCGGCGGTTTCATATCCGTAGACAGTAAAATCGGCGAAGGTACGAAATTCAATTTGTATTTCCCGATGGTGACGGCCACGGAAAAAGAATTGGCGGCCATAAAGGAAAAATCATCGGAAAATAAAATCATCGACCTTACCGGAACCGGAACCGTTCTGCTGGTGGAGGATGAAGACGCGGTGAGGATGTTCAGCTCTCGAGCCCTTCGGGACAAGGGATACCGCGTAATTGAATCCTCGAACGGAGAGTCGGCCCTGGAGTTCATTAAAAAAGACGGCAACACCATAGATTTGGTGATAACCGACGTCGTAATGCCCAAAATGGACGGGCCGAACCTCGTTCGCCGAATAAAAGAATACAATCCGGACATAAAAGTTATCTTCATTTCCGGATACACCGAGGACAGTTTCCGGGATTCCCTCACCAATGACCCGAAGGTGCACTTTTTGCCCAAGCCGTTCAGCATAAAAGAGCTGGCCGGCAAGGTTAAGGAAATAATAGGTTAGCATCGTTCCCGACGGCAGGTTACGGAGCTTATTTTCATAAGCGAACGGCATTACGGACGAATCCGGCGTTTTTCCGAATGACGGAGAACTATAAAACGCCCCTTTAATGCGCACATATGTTTCGTCCGTTTCCGTCGGGAGGAATTTTATATTTTAACGCATCAAAATCATGCTTTAACAACTTAAATTTATAATGTAATTACACAATAAATCATACAATAATACGAATACATAATGTTATTAATCCGGCAATCCCTTGTCGCCCTTGTTTGTTGACTTTCCGGAGGCCGTCTTTTACCCTGTTTCATAATACTGTATCGGCGGATGGCATTTATGAACTTTAAGGACACGATATTTCTTCCGGAAACGGATTTTCAAATGCGTGCGAATCTTTCGAAGAAAGAACCCGAGATTCTGGAATCCTGGAACGGAACGAACATCTATGAAAAAATGCTGTCGATCTCCCGGGGACGCAAAGAGTTTATTCTTCACGACGGACCTCCGTTCGCCAACGGAAATCCCCACGCCGGCACCGCCATGAATAAAATTGTCAAGGACATGATCAACCGACTGAAGCGCATGCAGGGATTTCGGGTTCCCTTCGTGCCCGGATGGGATTGTCACGGACTGCCCATCGAATGGAAAGTACAAGAACAACTCAAAGCCGAAGGAAAGAAGAAGGAGGATATTTCCGTCGTCGAATTCAGAAACATGTGCAAAGAATTCGCCCTGCGCTGGATAGACGTTCAGCGGGAAGGATTCAAGCGTCTCGGGATCGTCGGAGACTGGGAAAATCCGTATCTGACGATGAGTCCTAAGGCAGAGGCGGCCGTAATCCGGCAAATCGGGAAATTCATCACGGACGGCACTCTCTACAGAGGAGAAAAACCGGTTTTCTGGTCGGTGGTGGAGCAAACGGCCCTGGCGGATGCGGAAATCGAATACATCGATAAAAAATCCGCAAGCATCTACGTTTCCTTCGGAATAAAATCCTCCTCCGTCGATTTCCTGAAAAACGCCGCCTGCGTAATTTGGACCACGACCCCCTGGACGATTCCGGGAAATCGGGCTTTGGCCTTCTCCGAAGGCGTCGTCTATTGCCTGCTCGGCACCGACAGGGGCAACTTCGTCGCAGCCAAGGATTTGGCGGAAAATTTCCTTCAAACGACCGGCATTGCCGGCGAAATTCTGCGAGAATTCGGCGGAGAACTTTTGAAAAATACGATTTGCCGTCATCCGCTTTGCGAATCCGGCTACGATTTCGACGTACCGCTGATCCACGGCGATCATGTGGATACGGAAACCGGAACGGGCTTGGTACATTTGGCCCCGGGACACGGAGTCGAAGATTTCCGTGCCTGCAAAAAACACGATATCGCCGTACCGATCACCGTAAACGAAGCCGGCATATACCACGACTGCGTTCCCGTTTTCGCCGGAAAGCATATATTCAAAGTCGAGGAAGAAATACTGTCGGAACTGGAAAAGGCAGGCACGTTGCTGTTTCGAACTTCGATCCTCCACAGCTATCCGCATTCATGGCGTTCGAAAGCTCCGTTAATCTTCAGAACCACCCCCCAATGGTTTATCGGCATGGACAATACAGGGTTGCGGCAAAAAGCTCTGAAAGAAATCGGAAAGGTCAAGTGGATCCCGAAACAGGGTCAAAATCGCATTACGGCTTTCGTGGAAAATCGCGGGGATTGGTGCATCTCGCGCCAGAGAGTCTGGGGAGTGCCTCTGCCGCTGTTTACGCACAGGAAAACCGGCGAACCGTTGCGAGATCCCGATGTCATCGGACGAATAGCGGACATTTTCGAACTGGAAGGCTCCGACGCCTGGTTCATAAAGGATCCGCAGGTATTTCTCGGAGATAAATATAAAATCGAAGACTACGAGCAGGTCAAAGACACCATGGATGTCTGGTTCGAAAGCGCTTCCACCTATGCCTACGTTCTGAAAAAAGACGATTCCTCCGTTCAGGCAGACATGTACGTCGAGGGATCGGATCAGCATCGGGGATGGTTCCAGCATTCTCTGTTGAATTCCTGCGGCGTTTTCGGCAATTCTCCGTTTAAGAGCGTGATGACCCACGGTTTTATCGTAGACGAACAGGGGCGCAAGATGTCCAAGTCCCTCGGAAACGTCGTCACGCTGGAGGAGGTCGTAAAAAATTTCGGCGCCGATATTTTTCGCATGTGGGTCGCCTCCAGCGACTTCACCCGGGATTTGAAGTTGGGGAAGAATATTCTGAAGCAGTTGGAAGACGTCTACAGAAAACTCAGAAATACCCTGCGGTACATATCGGGCGCCTTGGCCGGATATGATTCCTCCGTCGAAACGGTTCCCTGCGGCGACATGCCGGATCTGGAAAGATGGATTTTGCACCGGTTGACGGAAATACATGAGGAACTTATGTCCTGCATAGAATGCTGTGACGTAAACAGATATTTCGCGACGCTGCATACCTTCTGCTCCGGAGACTTATCGTCGTTTTTCTTCGACGTTCGGAAGGACTGTCTTTACTGCGACCGAAGAGACGATCCGAAACGCAAAGCCTACCGATGCGTGCTGAACGCTCTGTTTCATTATCTCGTCAGATGGCTTGCCCCGATCGTCGTTTTCACGGCGGAAGAAGCTTGGACGAGCATGTACGGCTCGCCGGGCGTACATCTTGAAGATTTTCTCGTTCCGGACAAAAACTGGGTCGATCCGCAGCTGGGCATCGCAATCGACGACATCAAGAAAATTCGGAAAATCGTAACAACCGCCCTGGAGGCGGCCCGTAGGGAAAAAATAATCGGATCCTCTCTGCAGGCAAGCGTAACCGTTTTCGATCCCGACGGAATTATCAAAATGAGAGACGAGTCAGTCTGGGAAGAGATCGCCATCACCTCCGGATTCAAAATAATCGGCGCTTCGATTCCGGCAGACGCATTCGTCGACGAAACCCGAAAGAATATCGGCGTCAGAATAATCGTCGCCGAGGGAGAAAAATGCGAAAGATGCTGGAAGGTTTCAAAAAACGCCTACGGAGATAAAATATGCGAAAGATGTCGAAAAGTCTCGGATCTGCAAAACTAGGCGTCTGCCTGTTTATTGCCGGTTTCATTTTCTTGAGCGACCGATTATCGAAGTTTATCGTAACGGAGACCATGCGCATCGGAGACGTCGTGTGTGTTTTTCCTTTCTTCAACATAGTCCGCATCGAAAACACGGGCCTGACTTTCGGTTTTTTGAGCGACGTCATACATCCGTCGCTCCTGGTTGCGGCTTCTCTGTTCGTCATTGCGGCCTTATGCGTCTGGACGAAGCGCAACAGGCAATATATGCTGCCGGCCTGCATGATAATAGGGGGAGCGTTCGGAAATTTAATTGACAGAATTACCAGTAAAGCGGTTATTGATTTTTTGGACTTCCATCTGCTAACATGGCATTGGCCTGCCTTTAACATTGCAGACAGCGCAATTGTAATCGGCCTGGCAGTTTTATTTTTTGTTTCTTACGGAGAAGAGGAATCATGAGAATGTTTGCTGCGGCGTTGTTGCTTTTTCTTGTCGGATGCGGAGGTTATGAAAACGACAGAATTTCGACGGACGACGCAAAAAATGATCCGCTGTTGATTCCTCCGTGTTTAAAATGATATATCATCGCCCGTTCGGAAAATTTGCAATTGTTTTTGCGATATTTTCGCTGTTTCTCTCTTGTTCCGCCGAAAACTATCGGGGATGCTCCGTTCATAAAACAGACGGCGGAGTCACCGTTATTTTCGCGGATACCCCTAAACCGGACGGCCTGTTGGTGATGTTGTGCATTTCGTCCGGAAGCACCGACGAGATCGAAAAAACCGGGGTCTCCAATCTGCTTAACCGTATATTCGAGCAGAAATTAAAACAAAACACGGGTTCCGATCTGCAGTACGGATCCGAAAGCAATTCCTACGCCGGATATGACCACAGCATATATTATTTCTACGGAAAAACGGAAAATCTGGCGGGATTCATTAAAAACCTGGGAACGACTTTTTCGAATTTCACCTTCACGTCGGATGAAATGGACGGCTGCAAACGGATGATCGAGAAAAAAATCATTGAAGACCGACAGACGGATAAAAATTTCATTCGTTACGAATCCAGAAAATCCCTCTATTGGCACTCCCGCTACGGCAGTCCGATATACGGCAACGAAGACGACTTGAAATCGATATCCGAGGAGGATGTGAAAAATTTCAAAAACAAAAATTACGTAAACGGACGGACGACGTTGATCATCGCCGGTAAGGTCGATAAGAAATTTGCGCTGGAAGAAATCGAAAAATACTTCAAAAAATCCGACATTCCGGAAGAACCGATAAATCGTCTGCAGGAGCCGCCTCACCACGGATCCTCGGTTAAACTCACGAAATACAGCTCTCAGGTGAGTGTTCCGATCATCGAAATGTATTGGAAAATACCCGACTACCGAAATCAAAAGGAAAAAGCCCGCGCGGCCGAAATTTTCATCAATTGTTTGGATGAAATTCTCCAAAAGAATCTTATCGAAAAGCAAAAAGCAGTCGCGTCCGTATCGTTCACCTATTCCTTCTGGAACTACGATTACGGCGATTTTTGCATAACGATTACGGCGGGCAATTCCGATACGGACGACGTAATAAGAGCGGTGTTGACGGAGATAAAATATGCGGCTTCGGAAGGAATCTCCGAAGCGCAAGCCAAAAAGGCGGCAAAAAAGTTGACGGCTTCGGCCGACGTGTTCCGCTATGAGGTCGACGTATTGGACTGGACAGACTGGATATCAAAAAAAACAGGCTCCCGGAACGACTTTGATTTCCTGAAATCCTATTGCAATTTTATAAACAAATTCGATCTGAAAGAAGTGAATGCGCAAGCAAAGGAGATATTTAAAAATGATCCGTGCGTCATATCAATCCTCAAACCGGAGGTCAAAAGAAAAGCCGTATAGTCAATCTGTTCTTTTTCCTCTACAGCCCGTCCGCGTAGATTTTTCTTCCCGATCCGAAGATTGCTTTTTGATTGCAAAATCCGTTGAAGATCTGGATGTTTTGGAACATCCCCGTTTGAAGACCTGGATGCTTCGGAAAAACTTCGTCGTCTTCGGCGCCGGCGGATCCGTCCTCGGGGGACAATGCATTCGGGCGATCTCCGGCAACGGCGGCCGGAATGTGAGATTTGTCGCAAACTCGGATCCCGGAACTATGGACGAACTGTTTCGCGAAATTGATCCGAACGAAACCGGGTTTTTGTGCATTTCCAAGTCCGGAGAAACGCTGGAAACCGTCTGTCAAACCCTGCTGGCGTTGGATTTCGCCAAAAAAGGCGACGGATTCACGGTAATTACGGAGGATAAGCCTTCGTCCTTGAAACAAATCGCCGCCGAATTCGGGTTTTTATGCCTCGATCATCCCAAAACCGTCGGCGGAAGATTTTCCGTGTTTTCGCTGACGGGAATGCTGCCGGCTCTGCTCTGCGGCGTCGATCCCCGAAGAATACGAGCCGGGGGAAGTCAAGTGCTGGATCATCGGCGCGACGACGCCGAAAAAGGCGCCTCCTTCGTGACTGAAAGTCTGCAAAACGGCATTACGGAGCACGTGTCTTTTATATATTCCGACCGGTTGATCGCCTTTGGGGCATGGTTGGCCCAACTCTACGCGGAAAGCACGGGAAAGTCCGGAGTCGGCGTTACGCCTCTGACGGCAATCGGAGCGGCCGACCAGCACAGCCAACTGCAATTGTATCTCGAAGGCAGAAGGGATAAATGCTTCACGTTTTTCTTCGAAGAGCGCACCTCGGAGTCCGCCGTTGCTGCCGACGCTTTTCTTCCTCCGGCATTTTCATATTTGAAAGGCAGGAACATGGCGAACGTTTTTGAAGCGCAGTTCAGAGCCACCGCCGCCGCCCTCGTTGAAAAGAACTGCCGCGTCCGAACAATGGAGACGGGAGAAATAACGCCGGAAGTTCTCGGCGCTCTCTTCATGCATTTTATGTTGGAGGTGACTTACATCTGTGAATATCTGAAGGTCAATCCTTTTGATCAACCCGCCGTCGAGCGCGGAAAAATTTTAACGAAAAATTTACTGGAAAAAGATTTATGTTATTAATAAAATTTGATAAAATGCAGTCGTTAGGTAATGATTTTGTGATGGTGGATTTAGATCAGTTTTCTCGGAAGCCGCTTTGGGGAGCGGATTTTTTCCGAAAAATTTGTGACAGAAATTACGGCATCGGCTGCGATACAGCCGTTCTTTATCAAAAATCGAACGACGGTTCCCAAGTGCAGGCGGAATTTTTTAACGCGGACGGAAGCGAAGCCGAAATTTGCGGCAATGCCGCCCGCTGCCTCGGATCGTTGATGAAAGAGCGTTACGGAAAACCGAAGTTTCTGCTGAAAGCCGGCGGAAAAATCTGTCCGATTCTGGCGGAAGATGAAATCTCCGTCGACATGGGAAAGCCGAGCTTCGATCCGGAAGATATCGGATTTTCCAAACCCGTTCCGGATCCGCTTTCCGTGACCGAGCACTTGCCCTGCGATGCGGACGTATCGGTCGCCTCCTGCATTTCCGTAGGAAATCCGCACCTGGTTTTGTTTGTCCCGGAAGCGCCGACGGCGGAAAGGACGGCGTCTCTGGCTAAAATGTCGGAAAATTCTCTGTTTAGAAATAAAATAAATGTTTCGGCAGCCTTTGTGAAATCGGAAAACGAGATTATTCTGTCGGTTTTCGAGCGCGGAGCGGGACCGACCCTCGCCTGCGGCAGCGGAGCATGTGCCGCCGTTGCCGTTGCCCGTCTCAAAGGGCTCGTAAAATCAGAAAAAGTTCGAGTGTATCAAAGAGGAGGAATCCTGACCGTTTCCGTCGACAACGAAGGAAACATTCTTCAAAGCGGACCGGCCTCTTTTGTTTTTTGCGGAGAAATATATTTGTGAAACGAGTTAAAATTTATACGGACGGAGCGTGCAGCGGCAATCCCGGCCCCGGAGGGTGGGGAGCCCTGATCATTTGCGGATTGAACGAGAAAGAATTATGCGGTGTGGAAGGCAACACCACCAACAACCGCATGGAACTTATGTCCGCCATCAAAGGACTGGAAGCGCTGAAGGAGCCTTGCATCGTGGATCTTTATACGGACAGTAAATATCTGGCGGAGGGAATGACTCGTTGGATGAGCAACTGGATAAAGAATAATTGGCTGACTTCGGAAAAGAAGGCCGTAAAGAACAAAGAGCTGTGGTTGAAACTTTGTGAACTTGCGGAGCGCCATGAAATTTCCTGGCATTGGGTTAAGGGACATGCCGGCGACGAATATAACGAACGCGCCGACAAACTGGCCGCCTCCCTGTGCAAAAAAACCGACGACGATTCCTGAAATCGCCTCACGGCGAATCCCCCATAAATAAATGTAATTTTCGATTCTTCGATATATACTGTATCGTAACGGGAGTTGTTTTGTGCTTACTTCGTCCGAGTTGATAAGTCTGGTTAAAGAGTATGATCCGAATGCAAACGAGGATCTTCTGAGAAAGGCTTATGTGTTTGCGATGGAAGCTCACGGAATCCAGAAAAGAGCTTCGGGATCTCCGTACTTTTACCATCCGGCCGAGGTGGCCCGCTTTTTGGCGGAACTGAAGCTGGATATGCAAACCGTCGTCACCGGCCTTCTGCATGACGTTCTGGAGGATACCAACGTCACTTTCGAAGAACTCGAGGAAATTTTCGGAGCGGAAATCGCATTCCTGGTGGACGGCGTTACGAAATTATCGAAAATCCACTACACCTCCTCCCAAAGCCATCAGGCGGAAAATTTCAGAAAATTCCTCATAGCCATATCCCAGGATCTTCGGGTGCTGATAGTAAAACTGGTCGATCGGCTCAGCAACATGCGCACTCTGAATTACGTCATTTCCGCGGAAAAGAGAAAGCGAATCGCCCTGGAAACTTTGGAAATCTACGCTCCCCTTGCGGAGCGCATAGGTATGAACATCATCAAAGACGAGATAGAGGATTTGGCATTCTATAACCTTCACCCGAACGAATACAGCGCCATATCCATGAAATTGGATCAAATCCGAAGCAAAGACCACAATTTCGTGCAAAACACCATACTGGAATTAAGAAAAGTGCTGAAAGACTCCGGCATCAACGCCAACATAAGCGGCCGGGAGAAGAAAATCTATTCCATTTGGAAAAAAATGCAAAGACGCAACGCATCCCTCGAGCAAATAAACGATATCGTGGCTTTTCGGGTAATTGTCGACACGGTGGCGAATTGCTACGCCTCTCTGGGGGTAATCCACACGAAATATCAGATAATGCCGGGAAGATTCAAGGACTACATAAGCATCCCGAAATTGAACAATTACCGTTCGCTGCACACCACCGTAATAGGGCCCCAGAAACAACCCGTAGAAATCCAGATAAGAACGACGGAAATGCATCGCATAGCGGACGAGGGAATCGCCGTCCACTGGTCCTATAAGAACGACGAAGTAATCCCGCTGGAGGATCCGAGAAAATACAACTGGATTAAAAGTCTGCTCACAATTCTGCAAAGTTCCGACAATCCGGAAGAAGCAATGGACAATTCGAAGCTGGAGATGTTCGAAAACGAAGTCTTTTGCTTCACTCCCGACGGAGACTTGATCACTCTGCCGCGCGGCGCCACCGCCGTCGACTTCGCCTACGAGATCCATACGGACGTCGGGAACACCTGCATCGGGGCTAAAATCAACGGCAAAATAGTACCGCTCAGAACGGTGCTGAGAAACGGCGATCAGGTAGATATCATTACGTCGTTGGATCAGCACCCGAAGGCCGCATGGGAAAGTTTTGTTACAACCGGCAAAGCAAAAGCCTGTATAAAGAAATTCATAAAAGCGCAGGAAAAAGCAGAATTTACGGTGCTGGGTCTGCAGCTGACGAAATACATTTTCGCCTCAAACGACGCGTCTTTCGACGAAAATCCTTTGGATCCGAAAAAATTTTCCTGCGATTCGCCGAACAAATTTTACTATCACATAGGCAAGGGAATTATTTCGCTCAACGCCGTGCACACATTACTGCCGGAGCGGAAAACGCCTTCTCTTCACGTTAATGAGCCCTCCCTATGCCTGCTGGATTTCACCCCCGGAATTGCCGTACATTTCGCCGAATGCTGCCATCCGATTCTCGGAGACAGAATAATAGGCGCACTGGTTCGGCATAAGGGTTTGATGGTGCATGTCACCAGCT
The DNA here is from genome assembly GCA_031276565.1 of Holosporaceae bacterium. Taxonomy (GTDB): domain Bacteria; phylum Pseudomonadota; class Alphaproteobacteria; order UBA3830; family UBA3830; genus JAIRMQ01. The sequence continues at coordinate 32,192 of JAISMS010000060.1, forward strand.
GCGACCGCATAGAAAGAACCGCCGGCAGCTTCATAAGAGTAAAATGGAACCAGGACGACAGGAGCGACGCGGAGTTCATCGCCAGATTGAGCATAGTGATGTCGAACGAAACCGAAAGTTTTGCAACCATCACAAACGTCATCAGCTTCAACGAAGCTGACATAACCAACCTTAAAGTGGAACATCGATCCGCAGACTTTTTCGATCTTTTGGTGGACATAAAAGTTAAAAACGTCGCCCATTTAGGGGAAGTTCAGGCCGCTTTGAGAACATGCCCCGCCGTAAAGTCCGTCAGGAAAATGTCGCCGCCTTTATTGTATCTGACGCTCCAGTTTCTTCTTATCGATTTTGGCGATAATCACGTCTTTGAATTTTTTCGGCAATTCCACGATACTGATCCAGTCGGGATAATTGTTGTCGATTATCATGCCGGCAAGACTTTTCCGATTCCGACTCTCTTTCTTCTTCACCAGGATATAGGAGCTGTCCGTCGTTGTAAGTGCCGATTTTACGGCCTCGAAGCAATAGGGATCCTCCATAATCCGACGGGAAAAAATTATGCCTTTTCCCTGGCGATGATAGTTGGCGCCGACCGCATTATGTTTCGTGTAGTAGAGTATGGAAGGTCCGGCGTCGGTGTCGGCCATTATGACGACGGGATCTTCGCTAAGAGCGTCGACGACTTCGTATAACTCCTTCGCGGTGCTGATCGACATCGAGTCCGTTGCGTTTTTCCCCGAATCGAAGAAAAAGTGAAGCATCAGCAAAAATATCAGAAGGAAAAAACTCAGTATTATTCGGTACAGCCGATGGAGAGATTTCGTCAGATCGCAGTTCATGATGAAATTAACCGCAAACGGTATCCCGAACAGCAGCGCGTAGGGAAACATTCTGTAGGCCATCGCGCCAAAAACCGTATAGCACGCGGCATTGGTCGCCGTAATCATCCGCATCAGATTTTGCCCGGTAAGTTTTCGGTCTTCGGGTTTCAGGAAATTGCCCGCGATGAACAGCAGCAGGAGAATGTCGAAAATCGCAAAAATAATACCGTTGTCGCCGACTATCGGAGATCGCATTTCGGCAATTTTACTTAACCACGGCTTCAGTTGCGGATCGAGATTTCCCTCCATGCCGTTTAAAAAGTACGGATACTTCTGCAGAAACGCCAAAATTATAATTCCGGGCCATATTATTGTTCTTATTATCCGACTCATGGGAGTGAATTCGTTGTCGACGGCATTCATTCCTAAACAAATGCAGCTGCAGACGTAAAGCGCCGCGTGCATCGCGGATATTTTGTCGTATTCGGTCGGTCCCAGGCCGGAAAACAGCAGAATTGCAGCCGGAACGGCAAAGATATGCCAACGGCGGGTAATCGAATTCGGGATTCTGTCAGACAGAACATAAGGAATCGTCGTCGCCAGAAGACAAACCGTCGAGAAACTCTCCGATGTCGAGGGCGGAGGCAGGAGGGCTATTATCCCCGTCCAGAAAGATATGAGCGCGTTTTTGTCGCAGAGAGCCTTCAGCACTGTTTGGCGATTCGATTTTTCCGCGCCGAAAAGCGCGAAATAAACCGAAACGACGTCTGTCAGCAGAAGAGGAATCAGCATTTCCGGCGATATCCAGATGCAAATCGCGCTCACGATCGCAGTTTTCAGAATGCAAATTTGATTTTTGAAACCCGACTCGACAAGATCCGCCACAGAGCGAAGAAAAATCACCGTAAACAGCATTATGAAAGCGTGATGATCGGCGCGTCCCAAAATTCCGTAAACGGCAAGGTAGGGATGCGCGACGAATATCCCGGCCGCCAGAAAAGCGTCGCTCCTTTTCATTGATTTCAGCAGCAGGTTGAAAAAAAGAACGACGGTTATGCATTTGACGACGGGACTGATCAGAAAACCGACGTATTCCGCGGCCTCGTTGACGGAATCAATAAAGATATTCAGGATATAAGTCGGAACAATTATAAAAAAATCGTAAAATCGGGTCCAGTGAAGACAACAGCCGTAGGGAACGTTACATCGCGAGATAACATTATTCGACAAATCGCGATGATCGAAAAATTCCCTTACCCTTACCAGTCGCATATAGTCGTCCGTATCCGAAAAGAATATATGGAAACCGTACATTTGCAGATAGAAGACGACGCTTATGAAAACGCAAAGTACCACAAGCAACAACATTTCTGTTCGATTTTTTTGCAACATTGATATTCCTGCGAAATTACCGGTCAGATATTACTGTTTCGAGCCGAATTTATGCAAGAGAATATCGTGTAATATTTCATATAAAATCACAATAATTATACATAAAAATTTGGAGAAAATGCTAAAAATAAAGCGTAGGATTGTCGGCGGTTCTTAATTCCCGTCGGCAGAAACTGTAGTAACTTGAATCATTTGTCGCGCAAAATTTTCCTGTACAATCTTCGTCTGCTTTTTTATATTAGTTTAGTTAATTTTTATGAATATTATGAGTAATTTTCTCTGTTATTTTTCATGGGCGGCGGTCGCGCTTCTGGCGGGATGCGTTACGCTAAAAGATGCGAGAACGCCCCAACAGGAAAATTTGAATCCCGAAGCCCTGAATGCGATAACGTCTCCGGCGGACGATTTCATGTCGGACGCGGAAATCGAAGAACTGACGGAGGAGGAAACCGACGAAGATCCGAAGCCGGGAGAAAATTTCTACCGGCGAATTTCGATTTCCGCCACCGAAAACATGAAAATGCGGGAAATCCTCACCAAAATGGCCGACCTGGCCGGCATTAACGTTTTCATCGTGCAGGACGTTGAAGGCAGCATTTCTTTTTCGGCCAAAGATCGGCCGTTTTTGGACATATTAAACGACATTTGCAGCAGCGCCGGATTGAAATACTCCGTCAACGGCAACTCCGTAAAGATCGAGATTGATACTCCCATGCTGAAAATCTACGACATGCAGTTTCTGAACATTCGGCGGGATACCCAGACTACGGTTTCCGTCTCCACGGATATTTTCATGAACCAATCCGTGGGAACAAAACCGGATGCAAAGGCCTCCGGACCGTCCAACAACGGATCCGGCAGCTGTATATCCGGAGCCGCCAAAAGCGACTTTTGGTCTGAGTTGGAGACCTCTTTAAAGTCCATCATGGGAAACGTCGAAAATTCGTATCTCTCCGTACATAAACAGGGCGGACTGATAACGGTTTATGCTCCCCAAAGCAAACACAACGAAATAAAGAAATACCTGCGTCTCCTGAAGGACAACGCCGAATCCCAGGTGCTGATCGAAGCGAAAATCCTGGAGGTACGCCTGAGCGACGAATACAAAAGCGGCATCAATTGGAATATCCTGCGGGACGGCGGCGCAAAGCTGGACAGAAAATTCTTGCATGACGGGATGATTTCCTTCGGCGTGGACAGAACGGGCCTGAACGCGGTTGCCGGACTGATCGAAAAATTCGGTTCGGTAAAAACTCTCTCCAGTCCGAGAATTACCGTCATGAACAACCAAACCGCCGTACTGAAAGTCACCAACAACGAAGTGATCTATATTCCGGAGCTGCAAAGACAATACGCCACCGTCGCCGATAACCGCAGTACGGATTTTCTGTCCACGACCATCCGCACAATACCGGAAGGACTTATGATGTCCGTTTTGCCTTCGGTGGACAGGAAAAGTAACACGATCCTGCTGAGTTTGCGCCCCACCGTTTCCAAAATCATAAGCTACAAAGAAGTGCCGTTTCTGTATCAGACCGTGACTTTTACGGGCAGGCAAACCGACAATAAGAGCATGGAACTTCAATCCTGCAAAATTCCCGTCATCGCCGTGCGGGAGCTGGATTCAGTTCTGAGACTCAATTCCGGACAGATCGTCGTCATGGGCGGCCTGATGCGGGAAGTTTCCCAAAATAACAGAGACGGTTTGCCCGGACTTTCGGAGACGGATTTATTCTTCGGCAGCAGTGAAAAAACCACGGAAGTGACGGAGTTGGTCATTTTCCTTCGGGCGACTATTTTGCGGAAAGGAAGGCGGGTCCACCATAACGCGGATAAAAAGATCTATGACAAATTCGCGCAGGATCCGAGGCCGCTAAGGTTTGAACAATGATTTTTTCGTCGAAACAAAACAGAGGCTTTTCTCTTGTGGAGGTCGCCATTGCGATTGCGGTGATCGGCCTGATCGCCGGATTTGCGCTGAAGGGAAGAGAACTGATCCGCGTCGCCGGATTAAGAGCGGCGGGCGATCAGGTGAACGCATTCAGAGTGGCGATCCGGAGTTTCGTCGATAAATACGGAGCGTTGCCGGGAGATTTCGCCAACGCCCGGGAAATGATCGGCGATTCTTTGCAAAACGGTCGCGGAGACGGAATCATATCCTCTCCGGAAGATGCAAAATTATTCTGGAAGCATTTGGAGGCGGCTGATTTGATAAGTTTTGAGACCGTTAACGGATATCCGATCTCTAAAGCGGGCGGATTCTACAGCGTTTCTTCCGTCGTTTCCGGTTGTCCCGGAACGTGGATCATCCTGTGCGGCGGCACAAGCGACAATCGGAATTTTGTCGGCGCATTGTCGCCGGAAGACGCATTTTGCATAGACAAAAACAACGACGACGGCAATCCGAATACGGGAGAAATACGGGCGATCAGATCTTCGACCGCGTCGGGAGAGTGCTTTGTCGGATCAAGGTATAATGTCAAAAATAAAAACAAAGATTGCGTACTTCTGTTCCGGATTTGGTAGGCGGCGCGGGTCGATTCTGCTGGAAATCGCAATAGCCCTATCCGTCATCGGTCTGATTTCCGGATTTTTCATCACGAAAACCATCGCGGCCAACAGAGCAATGCGCGCTCAAATCACGAAAAACAACATCGAAACCGTGACGGTGGCTTTGGCTTCTTTCCTCGCCCACTGCAATCGATTGCCACGACCGTCGCCGAACAAAGGAGGCTATGAAGGAACGGAGACGGAGGATCTGACGGGATTTTCCGGAACGGTTCCGTTTCGCACCCTCGGAATACCGCTCAAATTCGCGACGGACGGCAACGGCAGACCTTTAGTCTACGCCGTGGAGCCGGGACTCACCTTAAATTTCCGAAGTATATATGAAAAGAGCACAAGCGCTTGCTTTTGCAATGAGATTCAGTCGCGCATAATTGTTGCCGGAGTCCTGCCCCCTGCGGGCAATCCCATTGCCTTCGTAATCGATACCGCCGACAATTCGCCTCGAGTATCGGACAGGATTTTCTTCAGAACCTCCCCGAATATCGTTTGGATTTTCAGAGACATGCTTCTGATGAAATATTTGAAAAGCGCCCCCTGCCGTCGGGAAGAACCGTGGATCCGTTGATAATGCCGTCTCAAAAATTCGCCGTTTGTTGTTGCCAACATCACATAAGGCTTCGAGTGTAATAACTTTCACGTTTTTAAATTCAAAATTCAGCTTTAGAATCCGCTTTTCCGTTGAACGGATCAACTCAAAACGGGTTAATTTTAAAGTTCGAATTTAAATTTATACCGATTTTCCTCTTTGCATTCTGAAAACCGCGATCGTGAGCGCGATTTATATCCGGATATCGCCGGAAATGCTGATTCCTCGTGAATCCTGACGGAAGCAGGATGTTAACGTCCTCGAGGCGGAATTTAAATATTACGGGATGCAAACTTTGGGCGGCAGGAAATTAAGTCCTCTGCAGGCGTTTGTCGGCCCCGTTTGATTCCCTCTGAAAACGTGATATGTTGCAGCCGCAAATAAAAGGCTGATCATGTACGATAAAAACAACATATTCCATAAAATCCTCCGGTCGGAGATTCCCGCAAAAATCATATACGAAGACGATACGGTTCTTTCATTCCACGACATAAATCCCGTGAGCAAAATTCACGCTCTGGTGATCACCAAAGGGCTGTACTCGGATTTCCCGGATTTTATCGCCCGAGCCTCGGCCGAGGAGGTGAAGCATTTTTTTGCGGCCGTCGCTAAAGTTGCCGAAATATTGGGTGTTTCCGAAAGCGGATATCGCATCCTCAGCAACGCCGGGCCGGATTCGGGACAGGAGGTGCCGCATTTCCACCTGCATATCCTGGGAGGAGAACGTCTTCGACGCTAGGTGCCGCATTTCCACCTGCATATCCCGGGAGGAGAACGTCTTCGACGCCAGGTGCCGCATTTCCACCTGCATAGACGCCAGTTGCCGAAATACCGGGTGTTTCCGAAAGCGGATATCGCATCCTCAGCAACGCCGGGCCGAATTCGGGACAGGAGGTGCCGCATTTCCACCTGCACATCTCGGGAGGAGAACGTCTTCGACGCTAAAGGAATTTTGTTTTCCGTCCGCGTAAAAACCGATGTTACTTTTATATGCCGTTCATGTTCTGTATAATATAAATAACAGAGCGATCAATTTTGGAGGACGGGACATGCATGATTTTTCCGCGGCGAAAAAAGAAGCCGAAGAAACAAGAAACGAGCTTCGGACGGAAACAGTCAGAGCGACTTCCCCGGGATTGGAGGAGATTCTCTACAAACCCTTTCCGGTTTTGGATCACGGTTTCATTCGCGTAGTGGATTACATGGGAACCGACGCGTCGGTGGTGCAAGCCGCCAGAGTTTCTTACGGAGCCGGCACCAAAAAAGTTCAGGAGGATCGGGGGCTGATAAATTACCTTATGAGACACGGACATTCCACTCCGTTCGAGATGTGCGAAATCAAACTGCATGTCAAGATGCCCGTATTTGTCGCCCGCCAATGGATACGACACCGCACGGCCAGCGTAAACGAATATTCCGCCCGCTATTCGATCCTCGGCAACGAATTTTATATCCCGGAGATTGCCCAATTGTCCGAACAATCGAAGACCGATAAACAGGGGCGCTGCGGCGCGAAACTCGACAAAGAAAAAGCCGAAAAGATATCTGAAATCCTGGAAGAGGCCTGCCGTGATTCCTACGACAAGTACACGCGTCTGCTGAATGATCTGTCGCTGGCCCGAGAGCTCGCCAGGACAGTCCTTCCAGTCAGCATTTATACGGAGATGTATTGGAAGACGAACTTGCATAATCTGATGCATTTTTTAAAACTCCGGGCAGATCCCCATGCCCAATACGAAATAAGAAGCTACGCCGAAGTAATTCTGGAAATCCTGAAGAGATGGACGCCTTTCACCTTTGAAGCGTTCGTCAACTACAGACAGCGGGCGGTTTCCCTCTCGCAAAAATGTACCGAACTGCTAAAATGCAAGCTGAAGGGCGAAAAAATATCCCGAGAGACTTCCGGCTTGAGCGAAGGCGAATGGAGAGAATTCGCGGAAACATTCGAGATCGGAGAATAGAATGCTTATTTGTCCCTCGATGTTATCGGCCGATTCTTCCCGCTACGGAGAGGAGCTGGCGGATGCGGAAAAGGCGGGAGCCGACGCGATACATTGGGACATAGCGGACGGAGTTTTTACGGACGCGATCACTTTCGGTCATCAAATCGTTAAAGATCACAGAAAATTGTCCTCTCTGCGTTTTGATGTTCATCTGATGATCGAAAATCCGGATAAACATCTGGAAAACTTTGCCCGGGCCGGCGCCGACGTCATAATCGTTCATCCGGAGACCTGCAAACATTTGCACCGAACTCTCCTCAATATAAAATCCTTAGGATTGAAATCCGGAGCGGCTTTGAATCCGGCGACGCCGGTTGCCGCCGTCGAATACTGCGTCGATATCCTGGACACGGTAACGGTCATGAGCGTAAATCCCGGAGCTTCCGGTCGGGAATTCATAGATTCTCAGTTAAAAAAAATCTCGGAGTTAAAAAAGATGCTTCCGCCTTCGACGGAAATCTGTGCGGACGGCGGCATAACCGACCTGACGATAAAAGAATGTGCGAAACGCGGAGCGAACAGTTTCGTCTCCGGATCCTACATATTCCGAAATCCGAACCGTTCCGACGCCGTTCGGAGACTGAGGGAAGCCTGCGGTTAATCATATCATGAGCAGTATTTTTTCACTTTCCGAGTTTATAAGGTGCATCAGAATATACTGCTCGAAGTTGCATGCGACGTTGGCTGAAATCCCGCTTTACAGAATCACGCTCCTCTCGTCCGCCCCCAAAAACATTCGCAACAAACTGAATTCCGAGTTTCCGCAGGAATATTCGATAGATCTTGTGTCCCGCAGCCACATCATAGTCCTGAAATGCTCCGGCCGGTCTGTTTTTATCCGGGACGTTTCCGCCGCCCTGACGTCCGATAAGTTCTCCGACGCGGAAAAGGCCGAACTGCACGGCTTCGGATGGATATCGCTGCTGAACCTTAACATAGACAAACAATGGCGGTTGCTGGTACGCCAGCACATGATGTTTTGGATCGAAAATTTCAAAAACACCCGCGGACTCGCCTGGTCGATTCCGATTGTTTCCGCAAGGATTTACAACTGGATCATGCGCCATAATCTTATTTCCAAAACCTCCGATAAAAAATTCAATCGGACTTTGGGAGAAAGTTTGGTTCGACAACTGAATTTTTTGAAGAGACAGCTGTATTTGCCGATGAAAGCGTCGGATAAGATCTCGCTCGTGCTGGCGGTCGCAACGGGCGCTTCCGCCGTAAACGACGATAAAACCGCGCTGCGGGCGCTGCGAGAATTGACCCGATTTCTCGCGGACGTCGACGTCGCGGAATCCTGCAAAACGCCTTTGGAAATACTGAACGTTCTGCGCAATCTCGTCGACATACAAGCCCTTGCCGTATTTCACAAAATCGCCGTTGCGGAAGAAATTTCCCGAGCCGTTCTGAAACTGGCGCATATTATTCGGAAAATTCGCCATTCCGACGGCGGCATCAGTATCTTTTTGAGTGAATTCACCCCGATTCCTTCCCACATAGACGCCGTATTATCGGGGATACGCCACGAAGCCGCGTTCGAAGACAATTCCTACTTGAGGCTTCAATCCTTCGAAGGGACGGCGTTTATAGACCTGCGAAACAAATACTTTCCGTTGGAGTTCAGCTCCGGTCCCCGGCGGTTGATTCTTGGAACCTACGCCTGTTTTTCCGATCGACGAACGGTTTTTTCCGGCAGCAGTCTCATAAGACACTCGGTTAACAGAGAAAAAAACAATATTTGGTTCAACGGAAAGTCGGAGTTCGTCGTAAACGATCACGAAATGGTTTTCGAAAAAAAGCTATACATCAACAATCTCGGCACCGATATTCGCTGCGAAGAATCCGTCTCCGCAAAATCTTTCGACGTGCTGCACTACATAGTGCTGCCGGGAGAAATCAACATTTCGCCGCTGGAATATAAGAACGGATTTTTTATGGATCTGAAAAACGGAATCAGATGGCTTTGGAATTTCAACAAAGGCGCGGAATTTTCCTTCGATTTCGAAAAAAACGGTATTCTGAACGGAGAAAAAACCGGCCTTACCCTCTTGGCCGTCAATGCCGGATCTTCGAACAAGCTGCGTTGGAGCCTTAAAAAGGTATGATCGCCGTTTGACTTCTCAAATACGGATCCCGGCTCGTTCGCCAATCGGAATGTTTCCCGAAGCGAGCCGGCGGGATGTTCCGACAATTGTTGTCCGCATACTTTTGATTCAGCTGCAATGCGGTTGTTTTTAAACGTTATGCGTTCAAATTAACCTTTGGGCATTACGAGATTTTGTTTTTCCGTTTCGCCTTATAAACCGGCACATGTCGGCCTCCGAATTCCGGAAGCCCGCATCGTACAACGTCCGTCAACGGCGTAATCTTCGCAAACAGTCCCTGTTGCGGGATCGGACGATCGGCGGTATCATGTCCCCATTGCGGCGCGGAGCGAAAGCGAATGATTGATCCTCTGCATCAATTCACCATAACGCCCCTGACGGGGATTAACATCGGAGGAGTCGATTTATCGTTTACGAATTCGTCTCTGGCGGTGTCTGCGACCTTCCTGCTCATATGGGCGGTTTTTACCCTGTGTCTGCGGCGCGGCAGATTAATTCCGGAACGGCCGCAGGCCGCCGCCGAAATGCTTTACGGACTCGTGGCGGATTTGATCGACGCCAATGTCGGAAGAAGCGGACTGCGCTATTTCCCGTTTGTCTTTACCGTGTTTTGCTTTGTGCTGTTCGGAAATCTCACGGGATTGATCCCGTATATGTTCACTTTCACCAGCCACATAATCGCGACTTTTACGGTGGCGGCCGCCGTGTTTCTGTTTATAACCGCGCTCGGCATAGTTCTGCACGGTTTCGCTTTTTTCGGTATATTTGCCCCCTCGGGGGTGCCGAAGCTTCTGCTTCCTCTGCTGATCCCGGTTGAGCTGATCTCCTATCTCACCAGGCCGATCAGTCTTTCTGTCCGGCTTTTCGCCAACATGATGGCGGGACATACGATGATGAAGGTGTTCGCGGGATTCGCCGCAATGACGGGAAGTTTCTGCGCAGTCCCCATCGCCGTAAATATAATTTTGACGGGATTTGAGGTAGTGGTCGCTGTTTTGCAAGCCTATATATTTACCATACTGACTTGTGTATATTTGAACGATGCGATACATTTGCATTAGTTTTACGGGAGTCTGATTATGTTATCAACCGAAGCAGCTCGTTTTCTCAGCGCGGCCGTTGCAGTTTTTGCCCTCTACGGCATCGGTACCAGCATGGGAAATCTGTTCTCCACGTGGATCAGTTCCGTCGCAAGGAATCCCGAGGCAGACGAGAAAATTAAGTTTGCCGGAATGCTCGGATTTGCGATAACGGAGTCCATCGCTCTGTTCGCTCTTCTGGTTTCGATATTGATCCTTTTCAGATAAATCGGTGAAGAGTTGCCGCAGCTTGCCGCTTCAACATTTCCGTCCCAGATTTTTTGGGTATTAGTAGGGTTTGCGTCGGTTTATTTTCTTGTGTCGACGATTTTCATGCCGAAAATGGAAAAAATACTGGGCGAAAGAAAAGATTACGTCGACGATTTGTTGCAAACCGCCCGTCGTTTAAAAAGCGAATCGGAAAATCTGAACCGCGACGCCTCCGAAGCCCTGGAAAGCGCCCGAACAGACTTCGCAAAAAAAGAATATGAGCTTACGACGGCTTTTCGGCAACAAAGTTCAAAGGAAAAAGAACTGCTTCACAATTTGTTTTCCGAAAAATCCAAAACCGAGGCCGAGCTGCTGACCCGATCTTCCGATGAAGTTTTTCGGGAAATATCCGAAAAAACCGACGAAATGGCAGAGGCGGCTCTGGCGTATCTTTTTCGCCTGAAGCGGCCGGAGAAAAAATCATGAATATAGATCCCGGCGTTTCCATAGTCGTGTCTTTCCTGGGGTTCGCCTGGGTTTTCATGAGGAAGATCAGCCCTTCGGTACTGAAAATGCTGGACGGACATATAGAGACCGTAAAAAACAAAATCAGCGAGGCGGAGATTCTTAAGGAGGAAGCGACTCTGGAATTAAAGGAAGCTCGCGCACGGAAAAACGAAGCCGAAAAGATCATGAAAGAAGAACGCCTGGAATCCGAAAAAAGAACCGAGCGGCTTTATGTCGAGCACGAAAAATATTTGCGGGAACTTCGGGAAAAATTCGAAGCGGCTTTAAAAATTCGTTTGGAATCCGAGCTGGCCCGGCAGAAAAGTCAGATTATGGCCAAATTGTCGGACGAAATAGTGCAAAAATTATCGGAGCGCATCAAATCCGAAGATTGCGCGGCGGACTTTACGGAAGAAGATCTGCGGAAATTGATATAACCGCCCGCAATCGGAGTTTATTTCACGACGTTGCCGTTAATCTCGGCAATTTATTCTGAATCGGCAAATGATTTTTTAATCGAAACGTTTTTTCGCTCCCGGCCGCGGCAATTCGCAGCGCCGTAAAAATGCTTTGATCGCGGGTTTTCGTTTTCCCGATTGTTATCCGCAATTGAAAATTTCCGTCCGCTATCATTGATAACATAATTTTATTATGATAAATAATGTCAGATTTTTTATATTATAATGCGGTTATTTCGGAGAAAAAATGGGGAAAATATCGGCGATCGTCGTTTCGACAGTTTTGTCATTCACAGTTGAGGCGATGAAGTTTCCATGTCAACTGAAGATCAACAATGTAACATATATCCTCAAAAACAGCGGCATTGCGGAGGCGCGATTGAAAGAAAACGAACATTCGTTGCATAAAATGCCTATTCGACGAAAAATCCAGAAAGGAGGAACAGAATTTATCGTAACAACGATTACCGACAGTAATGTCGACGGAGCTCGAAAAATATTTTTCCCGAAAGAGGTCGAAACCGTCGAAGGAAACATAAAATTCCGCTGCAGAAATTTACAAGAAGCGGCATTCGAATCGGATTCTTTGCTCAAAAAAATCGGAAACTACGCTTTCATGGGAGCGGATGAATTATTGATATGTGTTCCGAAAAACACGGAAAGTATCGGAATGTTTGCATTTTCCTCCTGCGGCCAATTGGAATTGTCTTTCGAAAGCCCTTCCCGACTGCGGCAAATAGAAAATTCGTGTTTTTCCTGTTCGCTTTTAAAAAGCATAATAATTCCGTCCGCCGTGGAAAACATCGGCTCTTCTTGTTTTGCGCTTTGCACCGAACTTAAGGAGTTTATATTCGAGCAAAATTTCCAATTGCGGAGTATCGGAAAAGGCGCTTTTTGGAATGCCGATCCGGAATCCGTATTTATTCCGGCCTGTATCGAATCCATAGGCGACTTTTGTTTCTGCAATTGCACAAATCTCAAAAAAATAACCTTTGAAGCGAATTCCAAGATTAAAGAAATCGGATGCAACGCCTTTGAAAGGACAGAAATTACTCACATAAACCTTCCGCCGAGCGTAGAGATTCTGTGCGACAACTGTTTCGCACACTGTAATCAATTGAAAAAGGTGATATTCTTCGGAAATTCCCGACTTCGCATAATAGAACCGTCGGCTTTTAAAGAAACATCTCTGAGATTTTTGATAATTCCGTATTGCGCAAATATCGAATTTGCCGCGATTACAAGCCCTTTAGGGCCGTTTTCCAAGATCGTAACAACGGAAAAAGGCAACAAGTACCGCCTGCTCGGCGGAAGCGCGTTGTGCTTGAGAGGAAAAGGGCCGGAAATAGAAACCGTTATAATTCACGAAAATAAACAATATAACGTTATAACGCTGGAAAATTTCACTTCGGCAACCGAGAGGATAATTATACCGGCAAGCATAAGCAACATCGGCGCCCGATGTTTTAAAGATTGCAAAAATTTGAACAGAATAGAATTCGCCGAAGGTTCGCGACTCCTGCGCATCGGAGACGGCGCGTTTGCGAACACCGGACTGAAATCGATAACTCTCCCTCCGACGGAGATTAAGTTTCGCGGCAATAAATGCTTTTCCGATTGTTCTGAATTTCGCAGTTTTAACGGAAAATACACTCTCGAGCTCAGTGATGACGGAATATTGGAAACGAATTGCTCGGCCGTTCTCGAAAGTTGGTTTTCCGGCGTATTGACTTTAAAATCGATACATATTCCGTCAAGTGTAAAATCCATAGAAAAAGATTGTTTTTACGGTTGCAAAAACCTGCAGGAGGTAATCTTCGCCCATCCTTTTAAATTGCGCTACATCGGAAGCAGAGCCTTCGGAAAGACCGGCATAGTTTCGATCCGCATTCCGTCCGAAGTGAAATACATCGGCTCAAAGTGCTTTACAAAGTGCGAAAATCTGACCGCGGTAACGGTGGAGGGAAACTTGAAAGCGCTCGACAATAATAAAGGATATTTCTTCAAGCATTGCCCGAAGTTGGAAACAATAACGCTGGACGCTCATCAATTTATTCTTGACCCGAAGAAGAAAACATTTGAAATTCCGAAAGATATAAAAGCTCTGAAATATCAGTGGTTTGCAAAGATGTCCGTTCTGCAGTCGATAATCATTCATAATGACCTCGAAAAAATCGGAGAGGAGTGTTTTTTAAAATGCCCCGATTTGCAGACAATACAGCTGCATATGGATTCCGGACTGAAGGATATAGGCCCCGACGCCTTTGACAAGTGTGCCAAATTACAGGGGGCAATAATCTGTGTAACACCCTATTTCTCCTTCGATAATTCCCAATATGCGAACAAAGTGACCCGATTGATCCTGATGCTTCAAAATGAGCTGCCGAACGGTCACAATCAGATTAGTTTGCGTTATCCCTTTCCGACGCCCGCCGCTGCAAATGATGCACGCAACACCGGACAATCCTAGCATCAGCGTCTCAGAATCAGAGGATATCTTTTCGGCAAAAAAGCAAAAAGGACGCGTCGTTAACGCATTCCGGAATAAAACTCATCAAAAATTCATTAACAGGACAGAGCGCGAAACGTCGGATATGCCGATAAAATTCGGCCCGGCGGTTCGGAATTTTGTTTTTTACTCCGAATCATCGCTTTTTATATGTTATCGAAGTTCGAAAAATCTTCTTCGGGAAACTCGTCTCCTTCTTCCCGATCCCCGTATTTCTGCGTATATACGCTCTTTACTGTCGAATACAAGTTTATTGAATTTTGAACGCTATTATTAATAAACCCCGCATTCTCGCTGCGGTCGACGATTATGCCGAGGACGGATTTTGCAAACATCCACGGAAACCCTATGACATAAGAAATCGGATCGGCAAACCAGGAAATCGGCTCCGCGATAACGTCCCGCGTCGATGAAGATCCCAAAATCGGCAGGATAAGATAATCCCCCGTCGGCACGCACATTTTTCGGAGCGTATCCTTATATGAAACTTCGTTTCTCTCCAATCCGAGCAAACTTCCTATGTCAAAAATTCCTCCCGCTCCCAGAGTCGAATTTATCACAAAGCGAAAAAGAGAAGAGGCTGCGTTTTCGGCGTCAAGAACCGACAGATGGTTCAGGCAGTAAAACGGTTCTTTCAGGTTGGAAAGAATATTCGATACGGATTCTCTTGCGACGCCCGGAGCGTCTTCATACGCTTCCGCCAAAGGTTTCAGCAGATTTTCATCCAGTATCAGATTGAGTTCCAGCATATCCTTGTTGAACTCTCTGAACGGATCCGGATCATCTTCCGTCAATGAGCATCCGATCAACAGCGACAGCAGAAAAAAATTCGTTAACCGCATTACGACGCCCCGTATTTTTCCGGAACTATACATCCGTTAAATTAATTAGTAGTTAATAATCTCGAAAAAATCAACGGACCCTTTTGTCGGATCTCCTTTGGCGAACCCCAACGGTTATCTTTGAAGCCTCCTTTGATTCGGCTATAATGACGTAAGACGAATAAAAACCCATGTCCGTAAAAGAGATAACCTGTAAAACCGCCCTGCACCATCACGACAAAGAATTCGCGACCAATTGGGATTTGAACGTCTATCGCGGCTGCGGCCATCGATGCGTATACTGTTTCGCGCAGTATTCCCACAAATATCTCGAGACGGATCGGTTCTTCGACGATATTTTCGTAAAAACCAACGTGGCTGAGGCGCTGAACGTCGATTTTTCGAAACGTTCATGGAACGGAGACCCGATTAACGTTTGCGGAGTAACCGACGGGTATCAGCCGATCGAAGAAGACTACTGCCTGATGCCGAAAATTATCAAAACATTCATTCGACATAAAAACCCCCTGGTAATCACCACCAAGTCAACCCTTCTCCTGCGGGATATAAATCTGTTGGAAGAGCTTAACGGAATCGCAGCGGTCGACGTACGGGTATCCGTCTCGGCAATGAACGAGTCCGTTCGAGAAAAAATAGAGCCGTTTGCATCGCCGACCGTCGATCGTTTGCGCATGCTGGGAGAACTCGGCAAACGGGGAATTCGCGCGGGAATACTTATGATGCCCGTAATTCCTCATTTGACCGATGATATCGAAAATTTGGATAAAATATTCGAACTGGTCAAAAAAAACGACGGGAAATTTATTTTTCCTCAAATATTACACCTTCGCGGAGACACAAAAAGGGATTTCCTCGATTACGCGCGAAAATTTTTTCCGGATTTGGAGGAAAAAATCAAACGGCTGTACGGCAGCGGAGCCTATGTCGACAAAAAATACGCGGAAGCCTTCAGACGGAAAATCATTCTTCTCCGAAAAAAATATAATTTTTTCAACGAATTGCCACGAAACGACTGCCGAAAACGGGAAACCCCGAGCGCGCAATTGACACTTTTATAGAAAATCCGTCACGGAAAATCCGTTCCGCCTTTGGAAAACGGGTTGCATCGCAATAATCGGAAAGCGGCCTTCAGCAGACCTTTTACGGGGCCGTATTTCCGTATTGCCGAAACTGCGTATTCGGAACAGGAGGGATAGAATCTGCATCGGGACCGCAAATGCGGAGACAGAATCTTTTGGTAGATCCGTATCAGTGATATCATGATCTGCATTTTGAGTCGGACTTTAAAATCTTGTCGTTTAAAAACCGAACCGCCCGAACAACATCGTTCGTCAAATCGTTTATCCCGACGTTGCGGACGGATTTTCCGGCTATCAGGACGTAATCGACCCCCGCAAGAGCGATTTTTTCGAGCATCATGTCCGCGACCGCACGCATTCTTCGTTTGCAACGGTTTCTGACGACGGCGTTACCGACTCTTCTGGAAGCCGTGAATCCGACCCGAAAAGCATCCAGACCGTTAAAACCGCAACGAACGATAACGGAAGAGGTAAAGAAAACAAAACCCGATCCGGAAACGGCTGCAAAATCTCTGCTTTTTCTTATTCTGAAGTCTTTTTTCAACTAATTGCTACGCGGACAAACGAATACGGCCCTTAGCTCTTCTGGATTTCAAAACGCGCCCGCCGGCGGCCGTTCTTGCCCTGAATCCGTGTCTGCGTTTGCGAATCAATCTGCTCGGATTATAAGTTGGAGCAGCCATGTCATTCTCCATAATCAATCGGTGCGGGGTCCAGTTTATTTATGACGGCGAAAATGTCAAGAGTCGACGCCGCGATTCCGACAGGTCAGGGGAGAATTTACGTTTATTTGCGGCCTTTTTCGTTTTTTTTGAGCATCGCGGCCAATTTCTCGCAGGTGAGTTTTCCGTTGTGCAGCGTTCCGTTAACGATGAATGCCGGAAGGACCAACACCTTGTGTTCGAATACTGCCCGCTGTTGTTCTTTTATCAGTCCCGCGGTGATTTCTTTGTTTCTGATGCAGGCTTCGATTGCTTCCTTTTTGTAGCCGGATTTTACGAAAATATTCCGAAGAAATTGCGGAGGATCCTCGGATTCCATCCATTCCTCCTGTCGGCCGAATACCTTATTGCAGAGTTCTTCGATTTTTGCGACGGAACTTCCCCCGAGGCATCTGATAAGAGCGGCCGACTCGAAGGATCCGAGGTCTTCCAGATAGCAGCGCAGATAAATTTTTGCTTCCCCGGTATCAACGTATTCTTTTTTGAATTTCGGAAGTTCTTTGTCGTGAAATTGTTTGCAGTGGGAACAGGTGAACGAACTGTACAGGATTACCGTGTTCGGCGCGTCATCCCGTCCCAGAACGATTTCCGGCAACCGATATCGGTTCGAAATCGTCAGCGTCTCGAGATTCTCCAAAAAAAAAGAGCCTTCCGGCAACTCTTCTCCGCCGAACGAACTTCCGCCTGAAACCGCCGATAACAGCAACAAGGCGAATATTCCGATATTCGCCCCATTGCGGCCGCGACGTTTTTTAAAATCAGCTTCATCATACGTTAAATCTGAAATGAAATATGTCTCCGTCGTTTACCGTATAGTCTTTTCCCTCCAGCCGCATTTTTCCGGCGGCTTTGGCGCCGGATTCGCCGTTGCAGGCAATGTAGTCTTCGTAACCTATGGTTTCGGCGCAGATAAATCCGCGCTCGAAGTCGTTGTGGATGACTCCGGCGGCGGTCGGAGCCTTCGCGCCTTTGCGAACGGTCCAGGCACGGCTTTCCGTCGGACCGGCCGTAAAGAAAGTCAGAAGATCCAGCAGGCCGTATCCTCCCCGGACAACCCTTGCCAGCCCGGACTCCGACAGCCCCAAGGACGCGATGTATTCCGCCTTTTCGTTTTCATCCGGAATTCCGGCTATTTCCGCTTCTATGGCGGCGGAAACCGTCACGACGGGGAATCCGTCGGCAAAATCCGCAACGGTTTCGGTGCGGGAATTACCGGACACGACTTCGTCCTCGCCGACATTGCAGACATACAGGATCGGTTTTTTGGTAATCAGATGCAGAGAATTCGCCAGGCCTGCCTCTTCGGCGGTGAGTTTCGCCCTGTTGAGCATTTTTCCCTCCTCAAGCAAGGCGATGAATTTCTGCAGAGCTTTTTTTTCGGCCGATGTTTCGGGAGTGTTTTTTTTGGAAATAACGGATTCGCGTCTTTTCAGGCTTTCCAAATCCGCCAGCATCAGTTCCGTTTCCACGACGCCGGCGTCGCGAATCGGGTCGACGCTGCCGCACACATGGGTCACGTCGTCGTTTTCGAAGCATCTGACCACGTGCAGAATGGCGTCCGTGTTGCGAATGTGTCCGAGAAATTGATTGCCCAATCCTTCCCCCTTGCCGGCTCCCTCGACGAGTCCGGCAATGTCGACGATTTCTATTTGAGTCGGCACGATTTTTTCGCTTTCGGCGATGGCGGCCAGCTTCGGCAGTCTCGGATCCGGCACTCCGATTTTCCCGATGTTCGGATCTATGGTGCAAAAAGGATAGTTGGCCGCTTCAGCTGCGGCTGTTTGGGTTAAGGCGTTAAACAACGTTGATTTTCCGACATTCGGAAGACCGACGATTCCGCAGTTAAATCCCATGATACCCCCTTCGGCGAAGGGACAGTATAACGATTTTTGTCGGCGACGCGCAATCCGGAGGGCTCCGCCGGGCGGATCTTTTTCGCCTTCAGTACCGGCGGAGTCGTACGATTCAATACCGAAGCGTTGTCCCGCAAGATTGCGCCCAAAAACCTACGGGACCGCGAACCTGAAAAAATATCGTCGCTCTCCCTAAAACGGATTGGTGAATTTAATCAATGCAAATGCAATTAATTGTCAATAATAAACTTGACATTTGTCTTTTTCCTCCGTACAATCCCTTCTGCCGGCGGCAATGGGGCTTCCGGTCGGTCGGAATGCCCGTTGCGGGGTTTCGGTCGTTTGTTTTGCAAAATGCCTTCGGGGTTTTGCGTTTTTAATTCGCCTATATAAGGGGGTTATCATGAGTAAAGTTATCGGTATAGATTTAGGTACTACAAATTCCTGCGTGGCCGTTATGGACGGCAGGAATCCGCGTGTTATTGAGAATGCGGAAGGATTCAGGACCACTCCGTCCGTCGTCGCCTTTGCCGAAAGCGGCGAAAGACTGGTGGGGCAGGCTGCAAAGCGCCAAGCCGTCACCAACTTCAAAAACACGTTTTATGCGATTAAAAGATTGATCGGCAGAAAAAACAACGACGAATATCTGAAAAAGTATCAGCCTTCCTACGACATTGTGCCTTCGGATAACGGAGACGCATGGGTCAGTTCCCGGGGAGTGAAATACAGTCCGAGCCAGATAAGCGCATTTGTTCTTCAAAAGATGAAGGAATCGGCGGAACGTTTTTTGGGCGAGAAAGTTTCGGAAGCCGTTATTACGGTGCCGGCCTACTTTAACGACGCCCAAAGACAAGCAACCCGGGACGCCGGAAAAATCGCCGGCCTTGACGTTCTGCGCATAATCAACGAACCGACTGCAGCCGCTCTGGCCTACGGTCTGGACAAAAAGAGCTCCGGTCTGATAGCCGTCTATGACCTCGGAGGCGGAACTTTTGACATCTCGATTCTGGAAATCGGAGACGGGGTGTTCGAAGTAAAAGCCACCAACGGAGATACTTTCCTCGGCGGAGAAGATTTCGACGAGAGGGTTATAAACCACCTGGCCGACGAGTTCAAAAAGGAGAACGGCATCGATCTGCGCAAAGACAGCATGGCCATCCAAAGGCTGAAGGAAGCCGCGGAAAAGGCAAAAATCGAATTGTCCAGCGCCATCGAAACCGAAATCAACCTGCCGTTTATAACGGCGGACGCGAGCGGTCCGAAGCATCTGACCATGAAGCTTACGAGAGCAAAGCTCGAAGCCCTGGTGGACGACATAATCAGAAAGACCATGGAACCGTGTAAGGCTGCCCTGAAGGACGCCGGCATATCCGCGAGCAAAATAGACGAAGTCGTGCTGGTCGGCGGCATGACCCGCATGCCGAAGGTTATCGAATACGTAAAGAATTTCTTTGGAAAAGAGCCTCATAAGGGCGTAAATCCGGACGAAGTGGTGGCCGTCGGAGCCGCGATTCAGGGCGGAGTGCTGAAGGGAGACGTAAAAGATGTTCTTCTGCTGGATGTTACGCCGTTGTCGCTGGGCATAGAAACTCTGGGAGGGGTCTTCTCCCGTCTGATCGACCGGAACACCACCATCCCGACCAAAAAGAGCCAGATCTTTTCGACGGCCCAGGATAATCAAAATGCCGTCACGATCCGCGTTTTCCAAGGCGAAAGGGAAATCGCCGAGCACAATAAGCTGCTGGGACAATTCGACCTGACGGGAATTCCTCCGGCGCCGCGAGGTATGCCTCAGATAGAGGTTACCTTCGACATCGACGCCAACGGCATCGTTCACGTGTCTGCTAAGGATAAGGCCACAAATAAGGAGCAGGCAATCAGCATCAAAACTTCCGGAGGATTAAGCGACGATGAAATCGATCGCATGGTGAAGGATGCGGAAGCCCATGCGGAGGAAGACAAAAAGCGCAAAGAGCTGATTACGGAACGCAACGCCGCCCAGGAGCTGATCAACGGCGCCGATAAACTTCTGGCCGAAAACGGCGATAAAATCACGGACGAAATGAAAAACGAGATAAACACTGCCGCAGAGGACGTAAAGAAGGCGTCGGAAAGCGAAAATATCGAAGAAATCAGAGAAGCGTCCGGAAAATTGCTGAACGCCGTGTCCAAAGCCGGCGAGGCAATCCACAAAGCCGCCCGGGAATCGCAACAGCAATCTTCGGCCGAACCGCCGAAGGACGACAACATAGTGGACGCCGACTATAAAGTAAAGGACGATAAATAGTCTTTTCGGGGGTGCGCGTTTTGGGCGCCCCCTCCTCTTTTTGATGGGATTAACCATGGACTACTATGAAACTCTCGGTATTTCCAGATCAGCTGACGACAACGAAATAAAAAAGGCCTATCGAAGGATGGCCATGCAGTATCACCCGGATAAAAACAAAGGAGATAAAGAGGCCGAAGCAAAATTCAAGTCCCTCAACGAAGCCTATGAAACTCTGAAGGATCCTCAAAAAAGAGCTGCCTATGATCGTTTCGGCCACGACGCCTATAAAAACGCCTCTGCGGGCGGAGGCGGAACCGGCGGCGGCGGATTTTCTTCCCAGGGCTTCAGCTTCAGTTTCGGCGGATCGCCGTTTTCCGACATATTCGAGGAATATTTCACCGCAGGCGCCGGATACGAGCGGGCCGAAATGCGCGGCAACGATCTGCGTTATGATACTTCAATAACCCTGGAAGAAGCGTTCCGCGGAAAAGAAATAGAGCTGGCCCTGCGCGTAAACGTGAAATGCGACGCCTGCGGCGGAACCGGTTCCGAGGGCGGTACAAAGCCGAAAACCTGCCCTTCCTGTCGGGGATCCGGGAGAATGCACTTCTCTCAAGGGTTTTTTTCCATAGAAAAGACCTGTCCGGCCTGCAACGGCACGGGGCATATCATAGAACGCTCCTGTCCTGACTGTCGCGGAGCCGGAAGAGTGAACAAATCCAAAATTTTAAAGGTTTCGATTCCGGCCGGCATCGATAACGGAGCGAGAATCAAGCTGACCGGCGAAGGAGAAGCCGGCATTCGCGGCGGAAGTTCCGGGGATCTCTACGTTTTTGTTTCCGTTAAGCCGCATAAACTGTTCAGCCGCGAGGGAAACGCCATACATTGCGAAGTGCCGGTGTCTTTTGTAACCGCAGCCCTCGGAGGAGAAGTGGAAGTCCCGGCCATAGACGGGAAAAAAGCGACGGTCAAAGTCCCGGCGGGCACCCAGTCCGGACAAATTTTGAAACTGAGAGGAAAAGGCATGCCGACGGTCAGGAGCGCCACCCGAGGAGATATGCTGGTACACATATCGGTAGAAACTCCGGTAAATCTCACCGAGCGCCAGAAGAAATTGCTGAGCGAATTTGAAGAAACTCCGAATACCAGTCCGAAATCAAGCGGATTCTTTGCAAAAGTAAAAGAGTTTTGGCAGGAGCTGTGATAATGCCGAATACATACCGGAGGAGAAGGATAAGCGCCCCGGCCTTTTCTCCGCAGAAAACGTAAAGGAAAAGCCGCCCGCGCGGGCGGCTTTTCAAGCAGGCGTCTTGTTTTCTCCGTAAACGCGAGGTTAACGTATCACGTTGTAGGAGCATAGAGCGCGTATATTGAAGCCCCGATTGAACTTAATTTTCAACCAGTTTTCCTGACCGGCATCGGTGAGATCGATCTTCTTATTGTTACTTCCGAACGAATATTCTCCTTCAAAACGAGCCGAAAATTTCTTGGAGAAAGATTTATCTATACCGAGAGCAACGGAGTAGCCGGCTTTACTTGTATCCCACTCTTTGCCCTGCGTGAAGCCTTCCGCTTTTACCCTCGGGAATGACACCGCCGGCTTAACGTAGAACATCCATCCTTTCCTCACATAGCCGAGTCTCAGGGCTAACCCCGGAGTAATACCTCTGGTCTTAATTTTTAAATCACTCTCGACACTATCTTTATCCGACACCAACACGTCGCTGCAGGATTTCGCAAAATCAATCAAACCTTCGCCGCCGAGATAGAAACGTTTACAAAAAGTCCATCCTCCGCCCAAGGCGACGGTGCCGAAAAAGCGATTTAAAGTCAAACGATCCGCCAAAGTAAATCTGTCCCCTAAGCCGTCCGTAACCGGCTCTTTCAAAGAGGATTTATGTTTCAGAAAACTTCCCCCCAAACCGAGGCTGAGATAAATCCCTTTAAAAGATTTGCCGCCGTGAGTTTTTTTGTGGTGGGCGCGAACCGCATTCTTTTCGGCAACCGCCTCATTTTTTTTGGCAGCGGCTTCCTCCACACCCGCGGAAAAAACAGCTAATCCCAATATGGCCGTAAGTATTGTTTTTTTCATTGTGATCTCCTTTTACTAATACGGAAAGCATACATCGTTGTTGAAGTGTCGGCAATTTTTTATCATGCTATTGTAAAACAATGTGACATAAAAAACACAAAAAATTACGGCAGATTTGATAAATAAGAACAAAAATCAACAATAATCATCTGAAAAATTCATCGGAAATCGAAACTGTAAAACCCCGCTCCGAAGGACGGTTTTTCCAAAAGAATCGATTTGTCCGATTCACGTTGTCGGAATCGAGAGATTATAAAAAAACCGCCCCGAAGGGCGGTTTTTAAGAACAATGACGCCAAGCGTCTTTAGTTCGGGGACACTAGTGCAATATGTTATAGGACACGAGAGCACGCACATTAATTCCTTTGCCGACCTTAAAACCGAAAGCACCTTCCTTAGCGGTATGCTTTTCATTTCTCCTAAACGCATATTCTCCCTCGAGACGAGCCGAGAATTTTTTGCAGAAGGATCTGTCCACCCCCAAAGCAACGGAGTATCCTGCCTTAGATACGGCATATTTTTCATCCTCTATTTGATAAGTCACCTTCGGAAACAATACCGCCGGCTTCACGTAGAACATCCACCCCTTGGTTACGTACCCGAATCTCAGCGCAAATTCCGGAACAACCCCTCTGGTCTTGGCGCTAACTCCGCCCGCAATGCTTCTATTTACGGATCTGCCAAAGTCAACCAAACATTCGCTTCCGAAGTAAAAACGCTTGCAGAAAGTCCATCCGCTGCCTATGGCAAAGGTACCGAAGAAACGATCAGTGTTATGCTCAAAATTCAAGACCCTACCTTCCGACTCTTCTTCCTCGTCTCCTAACTCGACTCTTGACTCGACTCTTGACTCGACTCTTGCCCAATTTTTATTTGTCAAGAAACTTCCGCCTGCTCCGAGGCTCAGATAAACCCCGTGAAACGGCGACGCTTCCGAAGACGATACGTCTTCGACAACGACTTCTTCCGCACCTGCGGAAAAACCGACAACTCCTAATACTGCCGTAAATAACAATCTTTTCATGTATAACCTCTATGTTGTTTATGATTGGAGTATATTCTTTACTTGAGGTAACGGCAATTTTTGTTCCTCATTATTGTTTGTCGTGTTGCAATAAAAACACCTGCAGTTGCATTAAATGCAATTAAAATTCGATTAAACGGCCCGGTTAAAAAGCAGATAATGCAGCTTCTTTATCTCTGTGCGCGACTTGGCAACGCTGTCGCTGATAATTCCGCACATAAGACTCAGAAATGAAACAATCATTATGCCGGTTGAAAGAATTGCCGTCGGCAGGCGCGGTACCAGTCCGGTTTCGACAAATTTTACTATTATCGGATATGCTGTTGCCGAAGAAAGCGCAAACAGCAAAAGAGAAACGGCGCCGAAGAAAAACAAAGGTCTCGTTTCCTTCAGCAGTTTTAATATTTTTGCAAGGATTTTAAATCCGTCTTTAAATGTGCTCAATTTGCTGTAAGAACAGGCCGGCCTTTCCAGATAAACCGATTCGATCTCCGCAAAAGGTATGTTCAGGGTGAGAGCATGAATTGACAGTTCCGCTTCTATGTCGAATCCGTCGGCGGTTACGGGGAATGTTTTCACGAATCTTCTGGAAAAAACCCGATAACCGGAAAAAATATCCCGAAACGTGCTGTGAAACAACATTTTCATAATGAAATTAAATAAACGGTTCCCGAATTTATGGCCGACTCTGTAGGCGGCTTCGCTTTTTTCTTTGCGGACGGCGACCACCATGTCCGCTTTTTCCTCCGTCAGAGCGTTTATCATTTTTCGCGCATCTTCCGCTCTGTAGGTGGAGTCTCCGTCCGCCATGACGTAAACATCAGCATCTATGTCCGCAAACATTTTACGGACGACGTTGCCTTTGCCTCTGATTTTCGAGGGGACAACGACGGCGCCGGCATTTCTGGCTATTTCGGCGGTTTCGTCTTCGGAACAATTGTCGTACACATAAACGGTTGCCTCGGGTAAATGCTTTCGAAAGGAAGCGACGACCTCGCCCACGGTACCGGCTTCGTTATAACAGGGGATCAATACGGCTATATTCCTCATGGTCGTATGGAATCATAAAACGGTTTATAAATTATTAACAAAAAAGCGATGTGTCGCGTTTTGCAGAGACCGAAGCAGAATCCGGGCAATGCAAAACGTTTATTTTCGATCTTCCTTTTTTTCTTTCTCGATAAGGAAGGATTTCATAATTCTTTCGTATTTGAACGGCTTTAATTTGGGACGGCCGACGGTCGTCCTTTTTTTCTTTTTCGTTGACGACTTCGCCAGCAAAATGTCTTTCAGGTATATAATTTCCGACATGCCATTATCCTTTCATCGGGTTCCATGGTATGATGTTTTGGTAAAATTATGTTTAAGATCCGAGAGAAAAATGCGATTTTCGGCGGGATATTTTATGGAGGCGGCCGTCGAAGAAGCTTTGCGGGCCGAATCAGAGGGGTCCGTTCCCGTCGGAGCGGTTGCGGTTGCGGATAATAAAATAATAGCGGCCGCCGGAAACGAAGTGATAAGAACTTCCGATCCCACAGCCCATGCCGAAATTCTGGTCATCCGAAGAGCTTGCGCGTTTTTCGGCTCTCCCGTCGTCGAGCAATGCGATATATATGTCACCCTGGAGCCGTGCCCCATGTGCCTCGAGGCGATTTTTCTGTCGAGAGTTCGTCGATTATACTTCGGAGCCCGCGACACGAAACGAACGAGGCTTGAAAAATCCGACGATCCCGGGAATCGATCGTTCGCCGGAACGGAGATCATCGGCGGAATCATGGAAACGCGCTGCGGAGATATCTTGCGGAACTTCTTCGCGAAAAGAAGAGAATGAGCCTCCGAAAGACTTCTTTTTTCCGGCATATGACGGACCTCTCCGCCAATTCGTCTTGATAATTTTGCGTTTTCCCTGTATTAATCGGTTGTGAAAAAGGGCGTCCTTAGCTCAGCCGGATAGAGCGTCGGCCTTCTAAGCCGAAAGTCGGGGGTTCGAATCCCTCAGGGCGCGCCAGTGAAATTTCAAGGAAAATTGAAGATTCGAAAGTTTCAATAAAAAAGAAAAACTCAAAATTTGTCCCCATTCTGCCCCCATTTTTTAATTTCGTTTCGGCGCACTTTTGTTTGTGCTGCACGCATGCGGACCGATTTTCGCAATCCGGCTCCGCACTGTGTCCGGGCGCACTATTTTTTGCATATTAGCCTTGATTTGTTTCGCAGTCATTCTATGACATCGTCTATCGGATACATCCGTTTATGAGGAGTTTGGGATAAGGCGAAAATTTTTATGTTTTCTTTTTTGCGGGGTCAAATATTTTACGAGTTTGTTTTTAACGGGGCGACGGTCGTCGAAATTTCCGATCGTTGTGCGGGTTTTATCAACCCATTGTTTTTATTTTAAAATACAAAACAACCTATGACTAAGATTATAATAACATTTAATAGCTTTATCATCGATTCAATTTATATGTCCGTGCATGCAAAAACACATCAATCGACATCTCCGTTTACCAAAAAAACATTATATATTACATCAATTAAAAATCAAATTTTTACGAATATCCCCTGTAACTGCCGATTTAAAATCGGATTTAAAGCTCGGGCGCCGAATATATCGACCGCGTTGCAGAAATCATCGGAGTGACCGCGACTAATCTGTAAAACACGAGCTTTTTCGAAGGATCCGGCATGCATCCGAGAAAAAGCCTTTTCCGATGACTTTCGGGGACAAGGATCCGAACGGTTTACAACGGTCGAAACACCGATCTTCTGAAATTTTTCTTCGTCGGATTCTTGTTATTACTGCGCTAAAACAAAGAAACCAATGACCGCTGCCGGCTTTCAACGGAGTATTCCGGAACGGCAACGGCGTTTCCGTTTTCGAGCCATTTCGCAACGAATCTGCGGTGGCAAATCTCTCCCGGTTTTTCATAGCATAGCAGAGCAATGCGTCGTTTGTCGCTCTTATGCAGCATTTCGATCAATTTCTCATAAACCTCTTTCGGAGACAATTTATCCAAAATTTCACTCTGATATTTCTCCATGGCTTTTTCGGGGGAAACCGCTCCGGATTTTGCTTCTCTCAGCAGTCGTTCGGTCGGATTCAAACATGTAAAATGCCCGTCAACTTGCGCCCACTGCGGAGTAAACAGAGAAATGCCGATTTTGAGCATATCTGCCGGCAATTGGGGAATAAATGCGAAATATGACGTGCAGATCATAATACAATGGTCCCAAAAGAATTATTCCGAAGCTTTCCTTCGATTACATTGCTCCTGTTTCAGGCGGACAGTATTTATATCCTGTCGGAACAAATTTGAAAATTCCGTTTCTGACTTGTAACATATTATCGCATCGCGGAATAAGTTTTTCAATGAAGCTTTCTTTCGGGGATTGCTAATTTATTATAGTTTATGTTATAATAAACTTCCGTTATTCGGAGTATGTTTGATGTATTGCCCGAAATGTTCAAGTTCAGAGAATATCAGATCAGGTACGGCGACCTGTT
>JAISMS010000076.1 GCA_031276565.1 Holosporaceae bacterium
AGCTGTGACTACTACTACGGACGTTCTATTTATTCGACGCGGCACGGGTACTACGGACGTCGCTGGTAGTCGCCGGGACCAACCGGAAGGATTTGCCGAAAAGCAGACCTTCCGCGTTGCGTTGCGGGACAGCTGCGACCGCTGCCGTTCGACTTATCGACGAGGCACGAATGCCGCGGACGTCATCGGCAGTCGCCGGGATCAACCGGAAGAGTTTGCCGATCGGAGATGCGGAAGCATTTTATGTCGAAAAACAGAGATCCTGCGTTGCGTTGCGGGACAGCTGTGACCGCTGCCGCCGCTGTTTGACTTATCGACGCGGCACGAATGCCGCGGATGTCGTCGACGGTCGTCAGGATTAAAAAGGGTTTGTTTTCGATATATACCATCATGGCGTCGAAGGTGTTGCGAGTTCCTTCAATCTGAGGAATGACAATGGAATTTTTTTGCCGACGACGAATATATTTTCTCCGGCGGATTTAAAATTTCTTGCCTCGTAACGGGTGGATTTGGAGGACGCTTTTTGGTTGTCGGCGTTGGCGACGGCGTCCATGGTGAAGACATTGAACCCGACGCCGCAGGATTCCGCGCTCTGATCGACGGTCGTTCTGTCTTCGCCGGGAGAAACGAAGATATATTGCCGGCGGAAACGCGGCGTTGATTCCCTCAGGTTTCCGCGATTCTGTGAACAATGCAAATATCACCGACGATTCCGGCCGTTGTTGTAAAGGACGGCAATGTAAAGTCGCGGGTTGTTTCGGTTTTCGTCACGACGCTGCGGAAACCGAAATTTTCGACGCCGAACAGCGAAACCGCTTCTCCGGCTCCGTATTTCGGAATAGTACTCAGGCCGGAATAGGCCGTCGGAGCCGTGCCGATTCCGTTAGCGGCGGGAATACACCGGCGCTTCGGCGGAGCCGGGCAGTGGAGATTGCCTTCAAAATAAGTCGACGGCTTCACGAATGTTGCCGTCCCGGACGGGAGAGAGAACCGAGGTCGGCAGAAAAAATCAAATCCTTTGCCGGAGCGGGTTTTTGCCACGGTTTCGTGTATCCGAAGCGGAACGGAATCCGGCCGTTTAGCGGTTATTTTTTCGTTTCTGCAGACTTTCCGAATACTCTGCTGCGTCGGCGATGAAATCTCTGTGGGATTGAAATATTGCGGGAGGAATGCGGCCAAAATCGGCGAACTTTGTATAAAAGGATGATGAAAACAGATTGGAGGCGTTGGAGAGAG
This sequence comes from Holosporaceae bacterium, assembly GCA_031276565.1. Taxonomy (GTDB): domain Bacteria; phylum Pseudomonadota; class Alphaproteobacteria; order UBA3830; family UBA3830; genus JAIRMQ01. The sequence goes on from JAISMS010000076.1 coordinate 1,237, forward strand.
GAAATCGTCCGTGCCGCAGGCGAGATCGCTTTTCAAGCGGGCGATGCGAGCGTTGAGAAGAATATCTTTTTCCGCCTTGAATTGTCCGAATAAATTGGCCTTTCATCTAAACTGTTAAAACAAATTACAAACTTACGATTGCAATCGACTAATCTTGCAGGCGCACTCGACATTGCATAATTAAGCCGTCTGCGGTTGCGTTGATTTTTCCTTCTGCACAGCAACGGCTTTCCTGTTTAAGCGAATCTCCATTGCAGCCAGGACTATGGGGCCGGAAGAAACGATATCTCCGTCAAGAAATATTTTTTTCGCCAGGATCTTCATTCCGCTGCATTCCGTCGACTCTATGCGTACGTTTTTTACCGTGGCTATTTCCAGAAATTGGTTCGCATTAATCAAAGTCCGGTTCACTTTTATATCTTCATTGTCGTGGTACGCGTCTATCCTTATTTTGTTAATTCTCATCATGGACTGCCTCCCTTAAAATCAAGCATGCATCCAGGGTTGCATGCTTTGGAACGAAAAATCTACGGGGAAAAAACACTAGCACGCTGTGCCGGTAAAAAATGAAAAGAATTTTAATTTTGAAAAATCAACGAATTATCAACGTCTGCGTTTCATTTCGTTCTTTTAATCAGGGGCTGACGCCTGATGATACATTTTAAGAACAGCTTTAAGATCTATCCCGTTTAACTCTTCAAAACAATACCTGAAAGTTGTTTCTTCCCTTCCTCAAAATAGCGTTGAGTTGCGAGAGTATTTTGCGCATACAGCCAACCGGGGCAACCCTTTTTTTTCTCATAAAACTCAAAAATGCTTTTGTTGTATCGGATCGAGCTTAAGGCGATCATGAACAAGATCTTTCAAGAGTTTGTCAGATTCCCCGATATTAAATCTCCCCTCGCATTCTTTAAGAAACAGATTAAAGTATTTGGGATGGCCTGATTAATATATAGGTTTCGTTAGGAAATTTATCTGAGGCATATTAATGCACTCGTAAGGTGTAAAAATGCCATAAAAGACGAAGAAGTTTTACAAAATCTCGAAAATATTCGTCGAAACCGTTTTATTTTGCTGAAGCAAGTTTTCCACAAGACGTCTTTTTTTGTAAAGATCTTTATTAATCTCTCGTTTTTCTTTGGAATTTGAGCGAGACGGGATAACTGCCGTGCAGTTTTTCATACCCGGATAGTCTACAAATTTTTTCGAATCATAGCCTTTGTCTGCTAAAAGTTTTGTGTTCGCGGGTTCTTTCGTAAGCTCCTCAGTCTGAATAATATCATGCTCATTCCCGGGACTCAAAAGAAATTTTATAGGATTCCCGAGTGCATCGACCAACGCGTGAATTTTGCTCGAAAATCCTCGCAGCTCCGTCCGAGATCTTTTCCGGATCCTTTTTTATGCCCCGCCGCACACTGATTTGCCCGAATAATTGTACCGCATGCTGACGCAGATGTTCCGGAAATATTTTTTTTCTCGAAGTTAATCTTTGATTTTCTTTTCGGTTATTTCTCAGTCTCCGTTGTTAGAGCCAAGAAAAATGTCTGTAAAAAATTAACCGTCGACAGTCGCTGCCTTTCAGGATATCCTCTGTCCGAATTCGGGACAGGGCAGGCGGCTTCTCAGCAACTGACAATCTTTATGACCGTAATAGCAGCATGCATTTCATATAAATTCATATTGACTTTCGAATAAAGGTCACGCAAGATAAGCGCAGGTTTTGTTTTTTCTGCAGTTTCCGTATTTTTACAATGTTTTTTATTTTTACAACAGAAAGGATCTTTGAAATGAAAAAAACAGTAGTCGCTGCATTAGCGGTTTTTGCTTTGTTCTCCGAATCCGACGCCATGAATAATATTCCCGCCGCCATAACTTCTGCAACATTTCATTGCGCAACCAATCCTCCGGTGGATTTGGTCAGAATGAGTGACGGAAGATTATGGATGGGAGGCATAAATGCAAAAAGCTTGAATATTAGCTGCGTAGAGTATAACGGAATCCCTGTGCTGCGGCCGTTAACAGTCGACGGAAGCATGTCGAATGCGGCAATTATCGCGGCTTTGACAGCCTCCTTCGGTCGCGAGGTCAGCGTAGAATAACCGAGAGTTCGC
>JAISMS010000015.1 GCA_031276565.1 Holosporaceae bacterium
TCTTCGGACACCACGGGCAGCAGCACAGCCACCCCGAGCATCACGGACACGATCATCACGACCATCCGGGATTCTTTGGTCGGATCTTCGGACACCACGGGCAGCAGCACAGCCACCCCGGGCATCACGGGTACCACAGCCTTCATCACGACCGTCACGAACACGATTACCGCTCCGGTTACTCCCCGAGCTTCAAACATTACGGGAGTTTTGGCGATCTGTCTTTCCCGGACGCAATTAAGAATTCCGGAAACGAACGCCTTATTCGTAAGCTTCGCAAAAAATTGACGCGTTTGGTTCGATCAATCGGCAAAATTATCTCGGAAGACCGCGAAAATCGGCGCGAATTCGAAGAATACGGTTTGAATAAAAAGCTTCGGGAAATAGAAAAGATAAGCCGCGCTTTGTTCGAAAGCAAATTTTCGAATTCGGAGAAGAAAAAAGAAAAGATAAGCCATGACCCTTGGTATAAGAGAATATTCCGCCGTAAAAACCGGGATGGTAAAAATATTAGCCCAAAAAATAAGGGGCATCATCACGAGCCGGAATTGCACGGATACAATTTCTGGACAAATGTTAAATAATAGTAGCGTGCACACACCGTCCGAATTCCGCAAACTCCGACTTCGGTTGTGTCGGTATTAAAGATCTCGCGGATTTTCGGAAAATAAAAAACGCCGTTTTCGTTTTCGGAAGCGGCGTTTTTGCGCTTTCGGCGACGAGAATACGCGCGCGCCGAAGCGCATCACCCCCTCCGTCAGATTTGCCCGGGGCGGAATTGCCCGTTTCGCGCCCGATTGATTCGGACGAATTCGACCGCTCGCATCGGACCGATTCGTTTCACGTCCGATTGATTCGGGCCGGCACAACCTGCTCGCATCGGACCGATTCGTTTCACGTCCAATTGATTCGTGCAGACGCGACGCGTTCCGCATCGAACCGATTCGTTTCGCGTCCGATTGATTCGACTCGTCCGAATACCTTTATGGCGGGTCTTCCTCCGAAGCGACGGAGGTCCGGAAGCGAATCCTTTCGACTCCGCGTCGATCCCGGTTCGCCCGAAATCGCATCGGTTCGATGCAGCCGGATTCGGCTTTCGAACGCCTTGTCCGCGGAATATGAGGGGCGTTTCGGCTCGAATCCCTATGATTTCGCCATGTATTTTTAAAATATTTGAAAAATTAATTGATTATTTACTTAAAAATTGATTATTTACTTAAAATAAGATATTATTATAATAATTCGCAAGAATTTTCTTAAAAACCTTTATATTTTTAAGAAGCGACATAATTATTACGAATGAGGAGCTTCGAATGTATGTAACATCCTGAATGCACATGCCTCTTTTGTTTTTATCCGTTATTTGCTATGGAGGATACTCTTGAGAACATCGATCGCGTCGCTTATTTTTCAATTAATCTGTTTCGGCTGCACAGCCATGATGAACATACCGGATAATGCACCCGGAGGATATTGCGACTCCCCGGGATATCGAAACTCATCCGAACTTTTTTTCTCGAAATTAGAGGCGCCGGAACATGAAATCGCAGCATTTTCTCCTCCGCCTGAAAATCCGGATCCGGAGTCGCCGGAAAGCGAAATCTGCAAAAGCAAATTTTTGAGGCCGCGCATCCCGTCCGACAGCTTTCTGTGCAAAGATCTCATAACCCGATCCGAATCCTCGCCGGCGAGTAAAACGTTCCGGTTGACGACCCGCGAAGAAGAGGACTGTGAAGAGGAGGTTCCGGAATATCCGGTCGATGAAATCGAAGGGGTGATTCCGTTACCCGAACAACATCGAAAAATCAGGCATTCTCGATCCTCGGGCAACGAACGTTTCGAAACCGGTTATTTTTTCGGAGTCCCAATCCGATATCGACGGCGCACGGTGCATGTCTCGAACGTCGGACGGCCCGGCGGACCGCGACGACAAAGCAAAGGCCCCTACTACCGGCGCTAATCTCGGAAACATAACGCTGTCCCTAAACGCCGCATAAACCGCCCGCGACGACGGCGCAAAAGCCCCGCGGCGCTCTCTCGGAAACATAACGCTGTCCCCAAACGCCGCACAATCCGATCGCGACGACGGCGCAAAAGCCTCGCGACTCTCTCGGAAACATAACGCTGCCTTCGAATGCTCCCCAAACGCCGCACAACCCGGTCGCGACGACGGCGCAAAAGCCCCGCGACTCTCTCGGAAACATAACGCTGTCCCTAAACACCGCACAATCCGATCGCGACGACGGCGCAAAAAGCCCCGGGCGCTCTCTCGGAAACATAACGCTGTCCCTAAACACCGCACAATCCGATCGCGACGACGGCGCAAAAGCCCCAGGCGCTCTCTCGGAAACATAACGCTGCCTTCGAATGCTCCCCAAACGCCGCACAATCCGGCTGCAACGACGTAGCAAGGCAACACGGATGCCTAGGAGATCGAATCGCCCCTGCTTCAAAAGTCGCTTTCCCCCGACGATCGGAAATACGCCGAACGACAACCGTCGGGAATACGGTCCGAGTTCGCCGTCGACGATCAACTTGATTTGGCATTTATCGGGAAATAATAGTATCATGGAAGCCATGATTTTGGCCTGGATGATTCTTTTTTCCGCAATTATCCTCGTCGCGATTGTTTCCCTGACGGCGGCGATGATTATTTGCGTCGCGACAATTGCGGCGACGATGATGATTTTTGTCCTCAGCGCATTGTCTCTGTTTCCGTTTTTCATCGATGCGGAGATTCTTTTCGCTACGGCCGCAGCGGCGATTATCGCGTGGTTTTTCATCAGATCCGGGACTTTTTCCCGCAGACGGGAAGACGGGAAATGATAATCGCGGGACTTCAGTTGACGGTCGCGTTCGTCGGTCTGCTCGCCGGAAAAAAAACGGATGACGACAAATACGACTGTCTTCTGATGATTTTATCCGCCTTTACGGCCGCAGTTGCGACGTTTTCGCTGATTTCGCAAATATCTGCCCCGATTTCCCGATACTTTTCGTTTTTTGATTTCGTTGCCCTAAAAAACATCCGCTGCGGATTCGGATTGTTGTCGGACTCGCTGAGCATTGTCTCCTCCTGGGTTATCTGCGTAGCGACGGCGATCATAAATTGTTACTCCCTCGGATATATGAGAAAAAATTCCGCTTCTTTTCTGTTTTACCTGAATTTGTTGTCTTTGACGGCGATTTTGTTCGTGTCTTCGGGAAATCTGCTGCAAATGTACATTTTCTGGGAAGCCCTCAGCGTCATATCCGGACTCCTGATATCGTCCGACGAAAAAAACTCCTCGGCGGAGTCCGCCGTTAAAACAATCGCTTTTCACAAATTCGGAGACGTAGGACTTTTGATCGCAACGGCGTCATTGGTCCGAATTTTCGGAAGTTTCGATTTGAACGAAATAAACAAATTTTTCGTCGGAAACGACTCTCACCTTAGAAAACTCGAAGTAACGGCGATAATCGCGGCTCTGTCGATTTTCGTAAAATCGCTTCGGATCGAATCAACGGCGGGGCTGAAAAACACGTCGGACGAACCGATACCCGGAGTCGCGCTTATGCATTCCTCCACGCTGATGACAGCCGGAGTTTTTCTGATGATAAGGTTGCAAAGTTTGTTCGAATGCAGCGAATTCGTCCAGAATACCACGGCGGCGATCGGGCTGCTCTGCGCCGTGATCTACGGAGTGAAAGCCGTTTTTGCCGGCGACGTCTCCGAAATTCTCCTCTGCTCCACCCGTTCGCAGGTCGGTTTTATGCTGGCGGCCTGCGGTCTTTCAGCCTACGGAGCGGCCGTGACCCTGTTCGTGACCCACGCTTTTTCGAAATTATCACTGATTCTCGCGGTCGGGTCCGCAGTTTATTCGCTGTCCGGAGAACGGGATCTTCGAAACATGGGAGGACTTTTCGAACTGCTTCCGAAGACCTATATTTCCTTCGTTTTAGCCGCGGTTTCTTTGGTCGGCATTCCTTTGCTGCCTTCTTATTATGCGGGAAAAATCCTGCTTAACGAGATTATCGTCGGAAATTCTCTGATGTGTCGAGCGGCGCCGCTTTTAATCATCGCAGTTTCGATTTTGACGAGCATCTGCCTGTTCCGTCTGATTCGCCTGATATTTCACGGCGAGGTAAAAACAACCGAAACCGGTCTGGCATATCTTAACGAAAACAACAACTTCGTGATTTATTCCCTTTATGTTTCAGTGTTTTTTGCGATTTTTTCCGGAGTATTCTTTTATTATGCCCTGTACGGCGACGTAATTTGGACGGATATTTTTGCATTCTCCCACGGAGAAAACGGATACGCGACCTTTATATTTTCCGTCGTAAACTTCATCGGCGTAATCGCGGCGCTGTCCATTTGTAATTTCGTAAAATTAAGGGACGCCGCACCGGAGTCGAAGTCGGAAATCCCCGCCGGACTGAAAAGAATCGCCGCCGACATAATAAGGAATTTCGACGTCGTATTTTATAGAAAGTGTTGGCTGGCGGCGGCTCGCAAAATCCGATCGGAAAAGGAGTCGACCGATGTCCGCCGGTAATATTCTGCCGCTTTTAATATTAACCCCTCTGCTGGGAAGTTTTTCCATCGCGTGCACGAGCGAGAATTCCGCTGATACCGGAGCGTTGTCAATTTGGACGGCGGCCTTCGGATTTCTTCTGTCGCTGATACTATTTTTATCTCCCGAGGAAAAATTTTCACTGCTCAATCTCTCCTTTTCCGTTAATCACATTTCCGTTTACATGATTGCTGCAACCTTCTTCGTCTGCCTGACGGCCGCCCTCACAGACCCTTCGGAAATTCGCGCCGACCGGAGGAAGCTTCATGTTCTCGCGCCGATTTTGGCATCGCTGGCTACGGCGTTGTTTTCCTGCTCGGATATTTTGGTTTTTTGCATTCTGTTGCAGCTGATCGCGGTAATCGCTTTTATAATGCTGGGAATATGCGCCGGAGATGCGATTTCCGCCTCCAAATTTTTTATTATCTTTTCCTCGGGAAACATTCTCGTGTTCTGCGGGGCGATTTATCTGATCGGCGCGACCGGAATCGGCGACATAAACGTCCTGGCGCGGCATACGCTCACCCCGAAGCAGGAAAACATCGTTTTCTTCCTGTTTGCAGTCGGATTTGCGTGTCAAACCGCTTTGTTTCCTTTTCACGTCTGGCTGTCGGACTCCCACGTAGCGCCGCCGACGGCCGTATCGATGATATTCGCCGGAATATTGATGAAAATCGGTCCTTTCGGCATGATGACTCTGCTGCTGCCGATCGCCGAAAACGCCGCTTCCGCCTTCGGCCCTTATGTTTTCGCCGCGGCGATTGCCACCGCCGTTTGGGCAATAATATTCGGACTTCTGCAGCGCGATTTGAAAAGGATCGTATCCGCCCTCTCGCTTGCCTGCGCAGCCGTCTCCGTCATCGGGATTTTTTCTCTCACCGAAGAGGGAATATCCGGAGCGTTTTTTTATATGACCGCCGGAGGTTTTATTTTTTCAGCCCTGTTTACGATAATCGCGGCGATCGAAAAACGCTTCGGAAGCCGAGACGTCGGCATTTCCGGAGTTTCCCGGGTTATCCCTTCTATTTCAATCGCGGCGGCGGCGGCGATATCGGCGCTTGCCTCCGTTCCTCCTCTGCCGTGTTTTGTCGGTAACTTTTTAATCCTGTTCGGGTGTCTGAAAGAACATCCCTGCATATCACTGATAATCGGTCTGCTGACGGCTTCCGTCGCATTTTTAACACTAAAAACCTTTTATAAAATGTTTGCCGGCGAATGCAACATGAAAAAATCTCCCCTGACCGCCGACGAACTGACCTGTCTGCTGCCGTCGGCGGTTTTGATTCTGCTCATGGGAATTTTTCCGAACAAAATCCTGCAGTCCGTGAAACACAACGTTGCCGTCATTCTCGGGGAGGAGTCGTGAGCCTATTGCCGCTGCCGGAAATCGTTCTGATCATTTATGCGATTGTCGCCGTTTTTCTGAAAACCCGATACAACAAAAAAATCGACTGCGTTTGGGGACTTGCGGCGGCGTTTTTCATCTGTCTCATTCGTAGAGAAGAGCCGGATGATTTCGGTTTTTTCTGTTGCGGCCCCGGAGGATACGCCTTTAAATCCCTGTTGTCGGCGGCGGGCATCGTCATTTCCCGCCTGCCGACGGAAAGAGACTTCACCCGACAGATTTCCCTGTGTTTTTTGGAAGCGGGATCGCTGACGGCGATCTCCGCCGGCAGTTTTTTGTTTTTATTTTTGGCGCTCGAAATAACCGCCGCCCCGCAATATCTTTTCGACAACCGCTCCCTACGGGACGACGAAGGCAAAATCCGCCTCGCTCTTCTGCTTCGCGCAGCGAGTCTCCTGCTTTTTTCGGCGGCGACGGCGCTGATATATTACTCCTGCGGATCAATAAACTTTAACGATGTGCGAAGCGCCGTTGCGGCTGCCCGAATATCCTCCTTCGCGGGACCGGCGTGGGCGCTCCTGCTCATGGCGGCGGCGTTTCGGATGCGGATAAGGCCTCCGAAGGCGGCGCGAACGGACGGTTTTGAGATTTACGGACCCGCCGTTTTCGTTACGGCGTATCCCGCCGCCGCCTTCGTCGCATATAAGTTAATAGCGGATGTTTTCCGGTTTCCGGAAGGATCCCCGACGGAACGCATAATCACGGCCGTCGGTCTTGCGTCGGTTCTTTACGGAAGTTTCGGCGCCGCATTCGGCAACGATATCATGAAAATTTTGCGCCGCTGCGTCGTCTGCAGTTTCGGAACAATCCTGATATGCGCCGCTCTGCGCTCTCCGGCCGGATTGTACGGAACGGTATTTTCGCTAATATCCGATATGATCGCGGCAATCGGAATTCATTTTGCCGCAGCCGAAATTAAAACATCAAAATTTAAACCGATAACAAACATCGAAGATTTGAAGGCCTTGTCGTGCCAATTTCCCGTTTTAGCGGTGGCGATATCGGTATTATTTCTGTCTCTGACTGGATTTCCGCCGTTCCCGGGATTCCGGAGCAGATTTTACGTCTGCCTTTCTCTGTTCGAAAAAAGTCCTTCGGCCTTTTTTTATCCGATTTCTTTCGTTTTCAATCTGATCTGCGCCACCAAGATTTTGAGCGTTCTTTGGTTCGGAAAAAACAAAAATGCTTTTGCGCCGGATCGCAACTACGGCGGAATCATCTGCCTGATACTTCTGACAACAATCTTCGCGATCCCTTCGGCCGACAAAATTTCAAACACTCTGCAAACGGAATTTTATTTTGCGCGATGAAATCATACGATTAAGCTCGACGGACAGCACCCATAAATTTGCCCTCAAACTGGCGGAGCGCAAAAACAGACGGGAATATATAATAGTCGCCGACGTCCAGACGAACGGCGTCGGCAGATGCGGAAGACGATGGACTTCGGTACGGGGCAATCTTTTTATGTCCGCGATCAAAAAACTCCCGAAAAAAGAAAATCCGGGCCGATTGTCCCTTACGATCGCCTGCGCCGTCCACGAAGCGCTTTCCGTCTATGTTCCGAACGATTTATATTTGCATTGGCCCAACGATATTTACTATAAAAAACACAAACTTTCCGGTATACTCATCTCCATGGCGGACGATTGGGCAGTAATCAGCGCCGGAGTAAACGTGAATTCGAACCCCGGCATTATCAACGCGATTAGTTTGAAGGAAATTTGCGGAGAAGATATTCCGACGGAAAAAGTTCTCGGGAATATTACGGAAAAATTAAATCTTCGGCTCAAGGAGTTGCATGTTTTCGGATTCGGAGGCATAAAAAATTATTGGTTACGGTATATTAACGAAATTAATCGTACAATTACCGTCAGGAACGGTTCCGACTCGATTACCGGCATTCTTGAAGGAATAGACGATGACGGAAGGTTAATTCTTGAAAGAAAATGCGGAAAAACGGTTATATTCGGCGGAGATATATTTGAGAATACGAAAGGGAGTGAATTGTGAGTAATATTGAAGGTCTTAATTTCATTCCCATAGGCGGTTGCTCTGAAATCGGAATGAATCTTTACGCTTATATTTACGATAATCAATGGATTCTGGTAGATATGGGAATGGGGTTTGATACGGAGCTCGGGCGTTCTTTGATTATTCCCTCGCCCGGAGAACTGGCCAAAAACAAATCAAAAATCAAAGCGCTGTTCGTAACCCATTCCCACGAAGATCACATAGGAGCCATACCGTATCTCTGGCCCGAAATCGAGTGTCCGATTTACGCCCGGCCTTTTGCCGTCGAAATGATCAGAGATAAGCTGGCCAAATCCGAGTTGGACAAAAAAGTTCCCATGATAAAAGTGTCGCTGAACAATAAGATATCCGTCGGCCCCTTCACGGTGGAGTTCATTCACGTGGCTCACTCCACGCCGGAATCTTCGGCCTTGGCGATCACGACCCCGGAGGGCACGATTCTGCACTCGGGAGATTGGAGAATGGACGACAACCCGGTTTTCGGCTCTAAAACCGACGAGAAAAAGTTGAAGGAATACGGCGATAACGGCGTTCTGGCTCTTTGCTGCGACTCCACCAACGTTTTCAAAGATCAGCAGAGCGAAGCCGAATCGGACGTTCGGAAAAACCTCTCCGAATTAGTCAAAAAATACCCGAAAAGTCGAATTCTGATTACCTGTTTCGCCTCAAATTTAGCCAGGTTAGAGTCCTGTTATCTGGCGGCAAAAAATAGCGGACGGCAAATGGTCATTTCCGGAAGATCCCTTAAAAAGATCGAAAGAATCGCCAAACTATCCGGATACCTGCCGGAAATTCCGGCATTCCTGGATGATAAAAAAACGAATTTGGCCGATCCGTCGAAAATCCTGCTGGTATGCACCGGCAGCCAAGGGGAGGTTAACTCGGCTCTGAGCAAAATGGCCGCCGACACCCATAAAACCATAAAATTGCGAAACGACGACATTATGATTTTTTCCTCTCGGATTATTCCCGGCAATGAAAAAGCCGTAATCGAAATCCAAAATGCGCTTGTGGAGCGCGGAGTGAAAATCATCACGAATCTGGATTACGAAGTGCATGCATCCGGACACCCCAGCAGAAACGAACTCCAGCGACTCTATGAGTTGACGAAACCGCACACCCTGATACCGATACACGGCGGAAAACTGCATCTTTACAGGCACGCTGAAATCGCCGAAGAGTATGGCATAAAAGACGTCATAATCCCAAGCGACGGAGATATTATCCGAATTTCCCGAAAGAAAAAAAGCGAAAATACGGGCAGCATCCCCGTCGGAACGCTGGCGGTTGACGGATGTCGATTGATTCCCACGCAGGGAAACGTGTATCGGCAGCGGGAAGCTCTGTCCTCCAACGGAATCGTCAGCATTTGCCTGAAATGCTCCCGGGGATCCGCGGAGTTGGCGGACATGACATGCCTGGGGATATTCGAAGAATCCGAGAGAACCGAAACGGAGGACATAAGGAGCGACCTGGCCTCCGAGATTCGCCTCTCCCTCGGAGGATTATCGAAGGACAAACACAGTGACCGACTGAAGACAACGGCGGAAAAACTCGTGAAAAACATATTTTCGGAAGTCACGGGCAAAAAGCCGGTCGTGACGGTTCACATCGTTGACTAGAATTGCGCTGCACAAATTGTTTTTCTAAAGATTCTTATTGTCAATTTTTATAAAAAATTAATTTATTGTTAATCAGTTATTGTTATAATAACAAATTATGCCCGAATATGCTTAAAACAAGGAGGTAATATGCGCAATATAATTATACTGATGTCCGCAATCATGCTTTTCGGCTGTTCCGAGGACTACAAAAAGAAATTGAGCCCCAAGTCCCTTGAAATCGAAAAGAGTTTGACCCGGCTTTCGGAAGATATGGCAGCAAGCACGGCGGCCGGCGGCGGAGTCATCAGCCCGGAATTGAGAAGAAAAAAAGTAAACGAATTCCTTAAAAACCATGAAGGACCGTCGGATAAAGTCCATCTGGTGAAAAATATGACGGTGGAAAACCGCACGGACAGCCATCGGATACCGATCAGACTTTATATCTCGGATAACTCTCATCGAGTCGTACTCTTCGCACATGGCGGCGGTTGGGTACAGGGAAGCACGGAAACCCACGATTATCTGTGCCGCAAAATAGCCAATAAACTCAAAGCACATGTCGTATCCGTGGACTACAGGCTGGCGCCGGAATACAAATACCCGACTCAGCTGAACGACTTCACGAGCGTGTACAAATGGTGCATATCCGAAAATTCCGCATACGAGCTGGGCAAAATTAAAGAAATAATACTCGCCGGCGACAGTGTCGGCGGGAATTTAGTCGCCGCCTTTTTCTTGAAATTAAAGCAAACGGGGGAAACAAATTTGCCGCGTGCACAGCTGCTTTTCTATCCGGCGCTTTCCGACGACATTTCCTCGGAGTCGTTCAAAAAATTCGGGAAAATGATCGCCCTCACTACGGAGTCCTGTAAATTCTTCATGAGTCAATACACCGGAGTGCCTTTTTCGGAACTCGGCGGAGCTTCGGACAAAACGAAGCACGATAAGTTCATATATCCGATCCTGGGAGACGCGCAGGAATTCCCTCACACCTATGTGGTATCGGCGGAATGCGATGTTCTGTCGGACAGTCATCGGAAATTTGTGCAAAAACTGAAATCCAATAAAAAGATATCCGCGGAGCACTTGACGCTTTCGGGAACGATGCACGGTTTCATGAACTGCGGTAAAGAATTTGACGCCGAAATAAGCAATATACTGGAAAAAATTGCGAAGTGGGTGGATAGTCTGCCGCACAATTGATTCTCGGAATAGGAAAACAAATTCCGGAGCAGAGAGGGGAGCGTTTTTTGAAAGCGCTCCCTTTCGATTATCCTCCGGACGCGTCAACGGAGCCGACGGCGGCGATTTATCCGGCAAATTCGATAAACGCCTGCAGAAAAAACAGACTTCGGCGTTCCGGTTATGTACGATACATATTATGCATGTTATGCATGCGGAATCGTCCGCCGAACATTCGTTCGGCATCGCAATATCTCCCCTAACCTGATAAAAATAATGCATCCCGATCTCCCCGCGCGGGAAAAAACCCCGTAACACGAACGGATGACATCGGCCTCAAGCACATCCGGCCATTACGGCTCTTTAAATCCGCGACTCCGCCTCACGGGAAAAGATTGACAACCGAAGACGGTCAATTCGACGAAATGCATTAACTTCAGCTTCTTTAGCTGTAAAATAACGAATAAAAATTCCGCCCGACTTCTCAAAAATCAACAAATCTTCCGGATCATATTTGTATTTATTCATCAACTCCGAAAGGAGAATATTCTTGTAACCGTCGAGTCGTTATGATATGCAAGGTACACTTTAGTATTATAAAGCACGGAGGACTATGAGTCTGATAAAAAATGTTGCCACGGTCGGAGGGTGGACCCTGGTATACCGTATCAGCAGTTTTATCCGAGACATCGTGCAGTCGTCGATTCTTGGAGTCGGAGTCTTTTCGGATGTTTTCAATCTTTCCTTTAAATTCGCCAATTCGCTGAGAAAATTATTCGCCGAAGGAGCATTTAACGCGTCGTTTCTTCCCATATTCGCCCGTTCTTTAAAAAACGACGGCCGCGAAGAGGCGCAAAAAATCGCCTCCCAGATTTTCACCCGCCTGACTCTGTTGGTCTCCTTCTTCTCGATCGTGTGTCTGATTTTCTTTCGGCAGATCATGTACGTATTCGGAGCCGGAATAGATCCGCTCGGAGAAGAGTTCGGACATCTGGTCTCCGTCGGCAGGATCTGTTCCCCCTATGTGGCGACTTCGTTTTTGGCGGCGCTTTTCGGCGGTATTCTTAACGCTCTGAATCGATTCGCCATGCCCGCCGCCGCGCAGCTGACGTTAAATATCTGCGTCATAATCGCCCTGTTTTCGGGGGCCCTTTTCTTCCCGGATACCGCCTACACCATGGCATGGGCAACATTTTTAAGCGGCATTGTTCAGGTTTTGATTCTGTGGGCGGATGTAAGACATAACGGATTCCGCATAGGGTTTGATTTTTCTCCGATAAAAAGCGAGGTCCGGACTTTTTTCGGCAAACTTTGTTCCGGAGCGATCGGATCCGGAGTATTACAGTTGAACATCCTTCTGGATTTCGTGCTGCTGTCTTTCCTGCCGACGGGATCTCTTTCTTATTTCTACTACGTCGACCACATTCATCAGTTTCCCATAGGTATCCTCGGCATTTCCTTCGGCATCGTTTTACTGCCGCCGCTGGTGGAGGCCATTAACGACAAGAACAACGCCGTCGCCCAGGAGCGCATGAATCTGGGTCTGCTGTTTTCCTTTCTGTTTACCCTGCCGACGGCCGTAATTCTGGCTTCCGCGAGCGAACCGGTAATAGGAGCCGTCTACGGGCGGGGAAATTTCACGCCGGAACACGTGGCGGCCGCCTCTCCGACGCTGATCGCCTTTTCGCTGGGATTGCCGGCCTATATGGCGACCAAAGTTTTATCCTCCGCTTTCTTCGCCAATAAAGACACTCGCACGCCTTTCATAGGAGGAATGATCGCCATCTTCGCAAACCTTCTGCTGATTCCGCTGTTCATGCCGTATTTGAAGCACACGGGCGTTGCGCTGGCGACCACTCTGTCATCCTGGTGCAATTGGATCTACATGGCGTCGCGACTGAAAAAACTTTGGGGCATATGCATAGACAAACCGACCGTAAAGGAATGCGCAAAACAGCTGGCGGTCTCGGCGATCATGTTGGCGGTCGTTTTAGCGCTGAACAAATACCTCACAGCACGTTATGCAGCCGGATCCGCGGCAAAAAACATCGCTCTGCTGACGGTAATCGGAATCGGAACGGCAACCTTTTTGATCTTCGGCAAGATCATCGGAATATTCTCATTTCTCGAGAAAATTAAATCGCCGGAATCCCGCAAATGCCTTAAAACTCCGTCGACGTCACCGAATCAAAAATCCGTGAAAGCCTCGTGAGAATATTCAAGCGGTTTTGTCTGATCTTTTCGTCTTCGGCGTTTACCAGAACTTTATCGAAAAAATTGATCAGGGATTTCTCCGTTTTCGCACAGGCGGACAACTGCCGCGTCAGTTTCTCCGCAAAAGTCCCCGGCCCTTTTTCCGTCTCCGAGAACGTTTGCTCCAATTCTTCGATACTCCGGAGAAGCGCGATTTCCTCCTCGGCGACCGCCAGTTTTTCGTCCGTAACCGTCTCCCGATTCGACATGATAATGTTTTTCAGGCGTCGATGCGCGGACAGCAGCTTCTCTCCGGATTCCGTCCGGAAAAATGTATCAAGAGTTACGGCTTTCCGAAATATCGTAAGAACGGAATTTTCGTCATTCACGACGGAGTTTACGACCTCATGTCCTATGCCGGACTCCTTCAGGAGCACTCTCAGACGATCCGCGATAAAATCGCAAACTCTTTCGACGACGTTCGGATTCGTTGACGGCAGTTGTTCAAGCGCCGTCCGGATGACGTTTTTCAGATTGAACTCCGGCTCGAAGTTTTTGATTATCTTAAGAATCCCGATGGCGGCGCGCCTCAGGGCAAACGGATCCTTCGATCCGGTCGGCTCCTTTCCGACGGCAAAAAACGAAGTTATGATTTCGATTTTATCCGCCAGAGACAGCAACGCGCTAAGCTTTCGGGTAATCTCGTCCGCCGGCAGATATTGATCGGAAACGGCGTCGCACACCTCCGGATCTTCTCCCTGTATTCGCGCATAGTGCCCGCCCATAACGCCTTGCAATTCGGCAAATTCTCCCACCATGCCGCAGGAGAGATCGCATTTGGCCAGAAAAGCGGCCCTCTTCAGCAGTCTCTCCGTATTCTCTCCGATAAAATCTCCGGCCGTCTTCTTCAATTCTTCGCAGAGACATTTGCAAACCGCCGTCACGCGTCCGACTCGATCGAAAACGGAACCGAGTTTTTCGTTAAAGGCGATTTTTTTAAGTTCCTCCGCCCGAGATTCCAAAGGTTTCTTCAGATCCGTCTCGAAAAAGAAAAGAGCGTCCGCCAATCGCGCATTCAGCACTCTTTCGTTGCCGGCGACGATCATTTTTCCGCCGTCCGCAGCAATATTATCCGCCACGAACAAAAATCGGGGTGCCGGTTTCCCGTCGATTTTCGTCGAAAAGTATCTTTGGTGAACTTTCATGGGAGCGGCCAACACCTCTTCCGGCAACTTCATGAATTTATCCGGAATTCTCCCGGACAAAACCGTCGGATATTCCGCCAGTCCCGCCGTTTCCTCTGTCAATTTTTCATCCGCTTCGACGGAGACTCCGAGTAAAGTTTCGTATTTTTTTATGCCATCGAGAATAATACGTTTTCTCTCTTCGCGGTCGATTATTACAAAAGCTTTTCGCATTATCTCGGAATATTTTTCGGGATCGGTTATAAAAATCTTCCCGGGAGCGAGAAAACGATGTCCGAAAGTAAAAGCCCGCGATTCGAGTCCGATCTCTTCAAAATTTATTTTCAGAGGAACCCCGTTGAAAATAATCATAATATGGCGCAAAGGCCGCACGAAAGAAAACCGGCGCGTTCCCCAGCGCATGGATTTCTTCCATTGTATTCTCCCGACGGCATTTTTTATCGCTTCGCCGATCGCCTCCGCAACATTGCGGGCCGGATGACGAATCACCAGAAATAAAAAAACCTTCCCTCCGACTTCTTTTTCCCGACAATCTGCGGGGGAGGCGCAGTTGGCTTTCAGGAATTTTTCTTTCACCTCGGCGGGCGCCGTAATCTGAGGACCTTTTTTCTCCTCGAAGAATTCCTCAGTCACGGAGTCCAGCTCCGCCGTCGCGACGATTCTTCTCGGCGAAACGCGGCAACGGAGATTTCCGCAGCCGATATGAAGGCGCGCAAATTCCTCCGCCATCAATCTTTCAAACTCTGAGGCCGCCGCCGCCTGCATCCGGGACGGAATTTCTTCAACCGTCAGTTCCAGCAAAAAATTACTCATCTTCCCCCGCCTGCACTCTGCAACACATCTCGGCCAAAGCCCGCACCCGGGCGATTCTGTCCGTCCTTTCGGCCACGCTCAGACAACCGCGGGCGTCCATAAGGTTGAACAGATGGCTCGTCTTCATGCAATGGTCGTATGCCGGCAGCGCCAGTCCTTTTTCGGCCAAATTTTTGCATTCCTGCTCGGCGTCGGCGAAATGTTGTTTTAATTTATCAACGTCGGCAAATTCGAAGGAATACTTCGAAAATTCGACCTCCTGCTGCAAACATACGTCGCCGTAGGAGATTCTCTCGTCGCCCTCTTTTCCGTTCCAATTCAAGTCATAGACGTTGTCGACGCATTGCAGAAACATGGCCAGCCGTTCCAGCCCGTAGGTCAGCTCGACGCTTACCGGATCGCAGCGAATTCCGCCGGCCTGTTGGAAATACGTGAACTGGGTGATTTCCATACCGTCGCACCAGACTTCCCATCCGAGACCGGCCGCCCCCAAAGTCGGACTCTCCCAATCGTCCTCCACAAATCTTATGTCGTGCAATTTAAGGTCTACGCCGACGATTTCCAGGCTTTTCAAATAAATATTCTGAATATCGTCCGGAGAGGGCTTAATCACCACCTGAAACTGATGATGCTTTTGGACTCGATTTGGATTTTCCCCGTATCTGCCGTCCGCCGGCCGTCGGGACGGCTGCACGTAGGCGGCTTTCCACTTTTCCGGACCGATAACCCGCAGAAAAGTACCGGGACTGAACGTGCCGGCTCCGACTTCCGCGTCATAGGGTTGGAGAATGGCGCAGCCGTAATCGCCCCAATACTTCTGGAGAGAAAAAATTAAATCCTGAAAGCTTTTCATGAAACCCGCCGATTCTTTATGCCATAATCTAGCACGAAAATCGATAATTCCGTTAATTTTTTCCGCAGAGTCGCATTCGATCGGCGTCCCCAACGAGATTCGAACTCGTGTTGCCGCCGTGAAAGGGCGGGAATATAGGCTTTTGATAGGTTTTAATATTCGTTGATGTAGGCAACTATCCCCTGAAAAATCAGAG
>JAISMS010000083.1 GCA_031276565.1 Holosporaceae bacterium
AGAAGTTATGTTTTTCAGGACATAACTGTCTTTAGCGTTCTCGCGTATGCTTTCGGAGCTTAAACCGATTTCCCGTCCCTTCGAGTCGCGGGTCTTAACTTTTACTCCCGAAAAAGAATTTCTCTCCTGTTCCGGCGAGTCCGTTTCCGAGGTTCTCCGGTCCGTATCAACGATAAAAAACAAAAGGGCGGCCGAAATTCCCGCGGCGACGACGATAAAGAAAAACGAAACGAATTTTATGCGAATTCTTCTCTTACGCAAGACCCGCTCTCAAGCAATCATGAATGTGTATGATCCCGCGGGGAAATTCGTTTTCCGTCACAAATAATCCCGTGATTTTACAATCGTTCATTATTTTTATGGCCTCCTGCGCAAACATTTCTTTCGAGACAACTTTAGGATTCGGAGTCATTACTTCCGAGGCCTTCATTTCCAGAAAATTCGAACATATATTTCTTCTCAGATCTCCGTCGGTGATAACTCCGACGATTTTGCCGATTTTATTCAGGACGCAGACGCAACCGAACGATTTTCGCGTCATCTCCGGCAGAACGAATTTCATGAGATCGTCTTCGAAAACCGCCGGAACTTCTTTATGCATCAAATCTCCTACGGTCAGCAAACGTTTGCCGATGGCGCCTCCGGGATGCAATTTTTTAAAATCCTCCCGGCGAAACTCTTTTCTCTTCAGGAGACACAGCGCAATAACATCCCCCAAAGCAAGCATCATGGTGGTCGTCGTGGTGGGAGCAAGATTGTAAGGGCATGCTTCGGCGTTTTCGGGTATTCGTATGCAAACGGCGGAAGATTTGGCCAGCACGCTTTCGGAATTTCCCGTTACGGCGACGATATCTATGCCGAAACGATTTGCATACGAAAGCACCGGCGTTAATTCTTGCGTGTTGCCGGACAAAGACAATATCAGCAGAACGTCGCCGGAAGAAATCTCCCCCAAATCTCCGTGGCCGGCTTCAGCCGGATGCAGAAAAAAAGCCGGAGTGCCGGTGGACGCCAGCGTGGCCGCTATTTTTCGACCTATATGCCCCGGTTTTCCCATGCCGGATACAATGACGTGCCCTTCCTTCTCGCACAGCAAATCGACGGCCCGAATGATATCGTTGCCCAACGATTCCCGCAGAGCCGCCAGACCGTCGATCTCTTTTTGTATTACGGATTTCGCGTATTCCAGCTCGTTCTCTTTACTCATGAAGTCACTCCACCGTCACGGATTTAGCTAAATTTCTGGGTTTATCGACGTCGGCGCCGCGCAAAACCGCCGTGTGATAGGCCAACAGCTGCAACGGTATCACATATAAAATCGGAGCGAATTCCGATCTGACTTCCGGAAGGATTATCTTTGTCGTTTCGGTCGGCAAAAGCTTCGCCCCCTTCGCATCCGTGAAAACAATTATATTTTTGCCTCTTGCAAGAGCCATACGAACATTGGAGGAGGTTTTTTCGAATAACTCGTCATAAGGACAAAGACATATTACGGGAATGTTATCGTCGATCAAAGCTATCGGCCCGTGTTTCATCTCCCCGGCCGCAAATCCTTCCGCGTGAATATAGGAAACTTCTTTTAATTTCAAAGCTCCTTCCAGAGCGATCGGATACAAAGGCCCGCGTCCCAGATATACGGCGCTGTTCGTCGAAGATATTTTCCCGGCAAGATCTCTTATCTCGTCGTTTAGCTCCAGCGTTTTTTCGCAGAGCTCCGGAAGTTTCTGCAGTTCCCCGATCAAATCGGGAAAACGGCAGAAGGCTATTCCGGCTAAAATCGCCAGTTGCGCCGTAAATGTTTTGGTGGAAGCCACGCCCACCTCAATGCCGGCCTCCGTATAAAAGACAAAATCGGAAACCCTGGAAACAGCGCTGTTTCTGACGTTCGCCAAAGCCGCCGTTTTGGCATTACCGTACTTATGCACGTACTCCAGAGCTTCTAAAGTATCCACCGTTTCCCCCGATTGGGTAACGGCAATCGCCAGAGTCCCGTCCGAAATAACCGGAGATCTGTATCTGTATTCGGAGGCAATTTCCACGTTTGTCGGAATCCTTAAAAACTTTTCAAACCAATATTTCGCCACCATTCCGGCGTAATTGGAAGTCCCGCAGGCAAGAATAAGAATTTCGGAAACATCTTTGAAATCCGGTTCCGTTTTGTTGTAAAGCAATGTTCTTCTCACGGCGTTCGGCTGCTCCATAATCTCCTTGAGCATATGGTGGGCGTATTCTCCTTTTCCGCCGCCGATGCAGCTTTCACATACCCGATGTTTTTTCGGTCGAATTTCGTTAAAGTCTTTATCGAAGAACAACACGTCATTCGCGGTGATTTCCGCCCATTCTCCGTCCCTCGGATATACGACTTCGTCGCATAAAGAAGACAGGGCGTTGACGTCCGATCCCGCGCACATGTTTTCGCCTGTGCCTACGGCAAGAGGGCTTCTGTTTCCGACGACGAACAGAGTATTCGGCAAAGAAGAAAATATCGCCGCAATCGCATAGCTCCCTTCCGTCATGCCCAAAACATTCCGAAAAGCTTCCCGGGGAGAGAGACCTGCAGCCGTTTCCCTCTGCAACAGATGCGCCACCGTTTCCGTGTCGGTTTCGGTTTTAAAGACGAATCCCTGCTTTTGAAGTTCGGCTTTTAACTGCAAATAATTCTCGATTATACCGTTATGGACGATCGCCACTCCGCCGGATACAATCGGATGAGCATTATTTTCGGCGGGCTTTCCGTGAGTTGCCCAGCGGGTGTGGCCTATTCCGACGCTGCCGCGCATACGAACGTTTTCGAGCTTCATCTTAAGGTTTTGCAATTTACCGACGGCGCGCAGGCACTCGATTCCGCCGTCGCGAACAACGGCAATGCCGGAAGAATCATATCCCCTGTACTCTAATTTTTCCAAACCGTCGATTATTTTTTCGACGATGTTATCTTCGGCCGCCGCCCCGACTACTCCTACGATTCCGCACATTTCTTTTTTTTCCTGAATTCCGTCCAACCTTTAACGCTTCTTCTGCTGCTTCTTTCGAGGGCAAGAGATCCCTCCTCCACGTCGTCCGTAATAACGCTCCCGGCTCCTATGAAGGAGTCATTGCCTACGGTTACGGGAGCGACCAGCGACGCGTTGGATCCCACAAAAACATTCTCTCCGATAACGGTTTTGTGTTTTTTAAATCCGTCGTAATTGCAGGTGACGGTCCCGGCTCCGATATTAGTGTTTTTTCCTATGTCGGAGTCTCCCACGTAGCTCAAATGATTTACTTTCGTCCCCTCGGAAATCGTACTGTTTTTCACTTCAACAAAATTTCCCACCTTTGCCCCCTCTTTTACGAGGCTTTCGCCTCTCAGCCGAGCGAACGGACCTATTGCCGCGTTTCGGACCGTCGTTCCCTCAAGCAGACAAAAAGGACCGACTTCGCTTCCGCTTTCCAGGCAAACCCCCCGGGAGAATACCACATAAGGGCGGACGGTAACGCCGCTTTCCGCAATCGTATCATGAGAAAAAAATACAGTCTCCGGAGCCGTCAGCAACACTCCGTTCTTCATGTGTTTTTCCCGTTCTCTCTCCTGGAAATTTCTTTCCAGAAGCGCCAATTCGGCCACGGTGTTGGCGCCGGATAATTCCCTTTCGGTTCCCTTGTGATATCTGCAGATATATCCGGCTTCATGGATTAATCTTACTATTTCGGTAATATAAAATTCTCCCGTGACTCCGCTCGGTTTGATTTCATTTATAAACCGCTTCAGCAGACTCTTTTTTATGAGTAATCCGGCGTTGCAGAGGGAGATTGTTTTTGAGGAAACATTGTCTTTGGCCTCAACTATACTTTTGACGGTTCCTTTTTCGTCAGCCGGTTCCAGCCGGCCGAGATCTTTCGTATTTTCGGAGCCGATTGCCAAAACAACAAGAGCGGTGTCGGCACTTTTTCGGGAAACTTCCGACAATTTCATTAAAGTATCCGACGACACCAAAGGTATGTCTCCGTAGAGAATATACACCCAACCTTCAACTTCGTCCGCAGCCTGCAATCCGCATTTTACGGCGTCGGCCGTGCCTTTTTGCTCTTTTTGATAAACTTTTATGACTTCGCGCCCGAAATCGAAGTCGAAATTCTTATGCCTCGGATTGAGGACGGCGATTATTACATCGGGATTTATGCCCTTTGCGGCCGTAATAACATGATCCAGCAAAGATAACCCTCCGATTTTTTGAAAAACCTTCGGAATATCGGACTTCATTCTGGATCCGATTCCCGCCGCTAATATTATTACGGAATTATACGATTTTTCCATATTCTCCTTTCATGCAAAAATTTACCGCATGTAAACCTTTCTTCTGTATACTCAAAATACCATACTTGTGGTGTAATGTAACGATTTTAAAAAAATTACCGCAGTTACGGAATAAAACAGTGAATAAAGTCGTAGCGATATTAGGAATCATAGTATTGATAACCCTCGGAGGGTTGTTTTTCTGCGCCGGCTTCTTTACGGGTACAAACATATCTCCGGTAATCGGAGCCCATATAACAAAAGAAGCGACGGCAGCGGCGAACGCCTCCTCCGAAGGAAAAAGCATTTCCAAAGATCAGGTGGACTCGGTTATCGGAGCAAAATCGGTAACGATATCCGAAAAAATTATGCAAATACTTTCTTCCGCCGCCGAATCGGCAACCTCTTCCATATCAAGAATGATGGACGGCAAGAAATCGCCGCTGAGCGAAGAATCCTCTAAGATTTCCGTAAATTCTCTCCTGAGGGAAATTGCAGCCGGCCACGCCTCCGACGACGAATGTTCTCCGGAAGAAACTCTGATGCGCATGAAACGACGCCCGTTGATGCCGGATCCGAACAGTCTGCAGGGAAAACGGATCGTATTTGTGGGGTATTTTAAAAACAAAGTGGCCCTCAAAATTCAAAAACTCCTTGTAAAGAAGGGATACAGGCCGCACGTGGAGATTTCCAAGACGGGAGATAACGAGTCCTTTGTGTTTTGCGGTCCGTTTAAAAAAGAGAAAAATGCGGAAATGCTGGTCAAATGGTTGCGTAAACATGAATTTTCCGAAGCGCGCATAGTAAAAATATCCGACGAAAGCCTGGAGGAAGCTCTGTATGACACTATGAACGGTAATCTGAGCATGCCGGAAAACAAAGAAAAAGAAAAGGCAAATAAGAAAAAGTATAAAAAAAAATACAAACACGGCAGGCACGGAAAGCACGGTAGAAAATCCTCACATAGAAAACATGACGCAAATTTCGAACACGGCAAGCATGTGAAAGAACACGGCTCACACAAGGAATCTCACCACGGCGAACATGCTGCGGAACATCATCATCAACATAAGGACGCAGACGGCGCAGGGCAGGCTTCTAAGCAGCATGAAAGCGCGGAACAACATTCTAAACAAAATGAGAGTGCGGGGCAGACTCCTCAACCGCCTAAACAAAATGAAGGCGCGGGGCAGACTCCTCAACCGCCTAAACAAAATGAGGGTGCGGGGCAGACCCCTCAACCGCCTAAACAAAATGAGGGTGCGGGGCAGACCCCTCAGCAGCACGACGAGGAATCTGACGATGAGGCGGAACAGCACGGCGGACAGCATCCGAAGCAACACAACGGTACAAAACAACACGGCGGACAATCGGATCTGCACGACGCCGATGATCAACACGACGGACGACCGGACCGGCACGACGCCGATGATCAGCACGACGGACGACCGGACCGGCACGACGCCGATGATCAACACGACGGACGACCGGACCGACACGAC
>JAISMS010000055.1 GCA_031276565.1 Holosporaceae bacterium
TCAAGCAAGCGCTCAATGATTTGATATGTCTCTACAAAAAACACGGCACACTTAATCTGTTTTGTTGGTGTTACCCTAAAAGATGTCATGCAGAAACAATTAAGACGTATATACTAGGATCGGCGGCGGACGTTCTCCCGTCCGGAGACCTTTTTTGTGGAACTCCGGGGATTTGTCGCTAACCCGATCAACGGCGGATTCGCGTTTATATCGGGCGAACCGAGCGACATGTTCAGTAGCCGAATCGTAATACTTGGAACAAAATTATTTTTGGGGCTGATGCCTGATGATACATTAAATATTGCGACAGTCGCAGAAATCGTCCATCTGATTTTCTTCAACCGGAGGTTGTTGCGATCTTGAAAAATGTTCGAATGATTTAAAGCCTGCCGGCAAAAAGATGCGGGAGAAATATCGTTGCAGGTGCAAATCCCGCCTTATGCCCGGCGATATCCGAGGTTAACGAAAATTTAAAACATCTGTGTTTACGGATTTTGCAGAGAGGGGATGACGGATTCGGATTTCCGTTACCGGGTCGCAGATGCGGCTGCTTTAGAAATATGTTCCCTCCGACGGCCTGCATCGAAAGAGGTGTTTTATTCAAAAACTCAGGCGTTTCCCTGTACATTCGAAAACAGATTCGTTCCGGATCCTATTTTCATGAGAGCTTTACTCCATTTGTCCGCGCTCGGATCTCCGAATATCAGAGCTTCGTCGGGATCTATGGGGATCCAATAGCTGGAAGCGACTTCATTTTCCAATTGTTCCATGTCCCAGATGCAGCATCCCATGCAGAGCAATTTTTTTTCCGGACCGACGGGAGAAGTTATGACTTCTATGATGTCTCCGTTGGGATTGAACGCAAAATGATCGCTGACCGTCACGCTGCCGGAAAACATATAGTCGTCGGAATGAAGCACAAAACAGCGGTTTATTTCCTCTGCCCCTCCGAAATAAATATCAATAGTCGGTATGTCTTTCAGCGGCGGATTCATCATTTTAAGAACGTCGCTTATGTTAATTTCCGGAACGCGTTTGTTAATGACCAGCCCCATTGCTCCGTCTCGGCTGTGAGAACATATGTAAATCATCGATTTATCCAAATATCCGCCGGAAATCGACGGCGTTGCGACCAGTATCTTTCCTCTGAGATGTCGTATATCGCCGTTATGATTCGTA
The DNA here is from genome assembly GCA_031276565.1 of Holosporaceae bacterium. Classification (GTDB taxonomy): domain Bacteria; phylum Pseudomonadota; class Alphaproteobacteria; order UBA3830; family UBA3830; genus JAIRMQ01. The sequence continues at coordinate 1,180 of JAISMS010000055.1, forward strand.
TCGCCCATTATGTGTCTCTTGTATTTGCGAATAAATAAAAGATACAATATATCTGTTAATATTTTGCTAATATGGAATTTTTTGCAAAAAAATATCCCGATTCGGGCAGTTTGATTTCTTTCCGCGGGAGAGAAAAAACAACCCCGACAACGGCGGCGGCGCAACTGTATTGCAATCTTCTACCAATCCGAACAGATGAAAGAAGCGCTTTCTAAATTTTTTATCGGCGGATTAATTTTTGTTATTTTGACATATTTTAGAATGGTTTCATCCTTCAGATACTCGGAAATCCGATCGTATAAAAATCCGGCCGTTCTTTCTATCAGGCAGAATTCGGAATTTCCCAAAGTTTTGTCTATAAAATTTGTCAATTCCGCATAGCAGACCGTGTCATCCAGATCATCGCTGCCGCAGGCGTCGTTTTTTTCCGAAAATCTCAAACTCACGCTGACCGAAACCTTGCGTTTTTTAAGTTTTTCAAAGTCGCAGTATCCGAGAATCATCTCGGTTTCGTAGTTCGTAATGTCCAATTGTCTGATTGAAGGCTTTTTTTTATGCATAATCTCTCCGCAGTCCGTTCAAAGGAATTTAAATTTCCGATCTCCTCTTCGGGAAAATTCGACTTGTTGCACATAAAAACACATAACCTCCGGCATATGCAACAAGTAATCGCAAAAACTTAAGAATTGTCGTACGTTCGACGGCCTTCGAGGAAGCTTGCCCGAGGTTGTCATTGTCCCGACCCGACAAATCCCGAAAAAATTCGAACGGAGCACACTTGACCGATTGCCGCTCCTGACTGTACGATTGGTGGTTTTGGGAGGAATTGTCGCATGGATAGGGAAAAAGCACTGGAAGCGGCGTTGTCGCAGATAGAAAAAGCCTTCGGGAAGGGGGCGGTAATGAAGCTGGGACAGCGGGGAAGCATCGTCGAAACCGAGACCGTCTCGACCGGGTCTTTAGGGTTGGATATGGCCTTGGGAGTGGGCGGATTTCCCAAAGGGCGCATAATCGAAATATTCGGTCCCGAGAGCTCCGGAAAAACGACTCTGGCTCTTCATGCCGTCGCCGAATCTCAGAAAAACGGCGGTTCCTGTGCGTACATAGATGCGGAGCACGCTTTGGATCCGGTCTACGCGAGAAATCTCGGCGTCAACGTCGATTCTCTTCTGTTGTCGCAGCCGGACACCGGAGAGCAGGCGCTGGAAATTGCCGATACTTTGGTGCGTTCCGGAGCCGTCGACGTGCTGGTGGTGGACAGCGTGGCCGCTTTGGTTCCGAAGGCGGAAATCGAAGGAGAAATGGGAGATTCCCATATGGGACTGCAGGCGCGACTCATGAGCCAGGCTTTGCGCAAACTCACCGCTACGGTTTCCAAGTCTAACTGCATCATGATATTCATAAACCAAATTCGCATGAAAATAGGAGTTTTCTTCGGCAATCCCGAAACCACTACCGGCGGAAACGCTTTGAAATTTTACGCCTCCGTAAGGCTGGATATTCGCCGGATCGGGACTCTGAAAGAAAAGGAACAGGTGATAGGCAATCAGGTGCGGGTGAAGGTGGTAAAAAACAAAGTCGCGCCTCCGTTCAAGGTGGTGGACTTCGATATTATCTACGGAGAAGGGATATCCAAAAGCGGAGAGCTGCTGGATACGGGAAGTAAAATCGGAGTCGTGGAGAAATCCGGCGCCTGGTATGCCTTTGAAGGGCAAAAACTCGGACAGGGAAAAGAGGCGGCACGCCAGTTTTTAAAGGATAATCCGGCTACGGCCGATAAAATCGAACGAATGGTTCGCAGTAAAGGGGATTCTCTTTCGGAGATTGCCGAAACCGTGCCCGAATAGGAAACGGCTTTTCCGGTCCGAGATCGCGGGATTCGCCTCGGGTGTCGTTGGGATTGTGCTCGGAGCAGAGAGCTTTTCAGCGGGATGCTTCCGGTTATGTCCGAACGGCGGTGCGTGTTTTTCGGAGAACGGTCGGAAGATTACGGTCGGGCAGGGGACTCGCTTTTCGGAAGCGGTTAATGTCGCTCCGATTAATATACGGCGTTTAAGATATCGGCGGAACTGTTTCCGAACGCGGATACATATTCTTTCGCGGCGATCCGTAACGAAAACTGCGTTCGGTTTTTATTTCTTAAAAAGCAGGAAGCATTTTTCCGACCTTTTGATTTCTTCGAGATCCGTCGGCTTCGCAGAACCGTCCGCTTGAATTCTGTGGGCTTTGAATCCTAAGGCGGACAGCTTGTTAAATACCTGAGATTCCGAAAGGATTTCTTTTCTGTAATTGATGATAACGGCAATTTTTTCCGATCTTTTTATGAGATTCACCGCTCCATCGATTATTTCGGAGCAATCCTCGTGTACGTTTATTTTCAGAAGATTTATGTTTTGCAAATTCGGCAGCTGTCCGTCAAGGGATGAGACCTTTACGGTAACGGCGCTGTATCCCGTCGGAATTTTATAATCCTTTTGTTCGATTTTTCCGGTTATGTCCGGGAAGTTATTTTTATGCACCAGCAATCCGTCGAAACCGTGATCCGATATTCCCAGAGTAAATGCCGCTATTCTGTTCTCGAATCCGTTGATTGCGGCGCCGGCTTTTACGGCGTCGACGTATTTTTGGCTGGGATTGTAAAAATACACTTTTCCGGATTTTTGTATCAGTTTGGCCATTAGCAGCGTATACGCGCCGGTATCATGCGTGACGCTTATTACGGTGTCTCCCTTTTTTAAATTTTTTTGCAGATAGGCGACGAGTTCGTTGTTGCAGCTTTCTTCTTTCAGGGCGTCGTGCGAAAAGTGATCGTTGTTGATGCGAACCTTAACGTCCCCGAATGCGATTCGTTCGATGAGATTCGTTCCGCTTTCATTGGCTTTCAGGTCGGTTTTATATCTTTTAAACAGAGAAAGCGACAGAGCCGACACGATCAGAATCGCTACAAAAACGGTCGCTGCTTTCAGGTACGCGGTTTTTATTTTTTCTCTCGGTGACAGCGGCAATTTTTTGTTTTTCGAGACGACGGCTTTGATTTTTTTTTTCTTCGGTATATCCTGCTTCGATTTCTTTCTTCCCGTCGCCGGGGATTTTTCGGACATGATATTCACCTTGTGTTTTTTTCGAATCCTCCGTAATTATATCGGCAAAACATGTATAAATTATAAATATCGATAAATGTTTTTGATTTTTGTTATTTATATAATGTTAATTTTTTTTTATTAGAATACAAAAAAGAGCAAATTGTTGTATTTTCGGAAGGCCGGAATGGAATTTTTGAATCGCGAATTTCGAGGCACAGCGGTATTGGAGACCGCTTTAACCCTTCCGGTGATTATTTATCTTATATTTTTCATATTGGAGACTGCTAAAATAAAAGACGTTCAAAGCAGTCTCGATGCAATGTCCGCAGAAATGTCTTTCGATTTTATGGCCTCCAAAAATACGGATAATTTCGAAAAAATAATCGAAAGACACAAACCTTCATATGTTCCCCGGAAGAACATAAAGTGGTACTTCCACATATATAAAGATTTATATCAAATTGACGACGGCGATGTCGTTTGGTACGGCAACTCGACCGCCCATCTGGAAACGGATAAGGAACCCGGCCTTTCCGGAGGGAGCAATCGTCTGGAACAATTCGATCTCGAAAAACCGGAAAAAAGTGTTTTTCCGGAGGGACATGAGGATCTTAAAACTCTGAGCGGAAAATCCTTCGTCCTGACGGTTATTTGCGATTATGCTTTTTCAAGTGCCTTCGTGAAGAAATTTTTTTCCGGAGGAAAAAATACGGTTGGAGGAGATAATTTTTTGCTCTGGAGCAGGTCCGTCGGAATCTGCAGCTAGGAGAGGGAATTCTTTTCCAGCGGATGGGTGTTTTGATATACCTTGAGTAAATTGTAATCGTCCACGTCCGTGTATATTTGCGTACTGGAAAGAGACTCGTGTCCCAGAAGTTCCTGCACCGAACGCAGATCGGCGCCGTGTCGTACGAGATGGGTTGCGAAACTGTGTCGAAACGCATGGGCGCCGGCGTGATCCGGCAGATCATGCAGCAGCCGCAGCTTTTGAAGACGGTTGTCCACCAGAGAAGCGTGCAGTCTCTTTCCCTTAAGACCGACGAACAGAAAACCTTCTTTCAAATCGTAGGGGCAACTGGAAACATACAGATTTATTCTGTCCAGTACGGAGGGCAGCAGCAGCGTCATTCGGTCTTTTTTGCCTTTTCCGAGGACTTTGATTTCGCTTCCGAGTTCTTTTGTTTTTATATTAAGAGCTTCGTTTATTCGCAGTCCGCAGCAGTAGAGCAGCGAGAAAAGAGCTCTGTCCCGACGGGTTATCCATTCCGGATCGCGGAGAAAAAAGAAATCCGAATTAATGAAGGAAAGAATTTTATCTTCCTCTATCGGTTTAGGGAGCAGAACCGATAATTTCGGTCTTTTTACGGTGTCTATGACCTTTAAATCCGATAAATTTCTTTTGGCAAGATAGTTGAAAAACGATTTTACCGCCGAGAGCGCTCTTGCATTGGAACGGGCGGATAATCCTTCGCCGATGCGTCGGGAAAGCCAGGATCTGAAATCCGTGTTTTTCAGATTTTTTAAAGTTTCCGCGGTGATGTTTTCCCCCTTATGTTCTTCGAGGAATTTTCGGAAACCGACCGTATCGCGCCGGTAGGCGTTGATTGTATGGGCGGAATAGTCCCGCTGTATTCGAAGTTCTTCCAGCCAATTTTCGAGTAAAATTTCTACGGACGGCGGCATGGATTTCTCCGATCTGTCGACGAAAATATAATAACATCGGCGGCGGATTTTTAAAAATCTTTTCGGCAGATCACCGGAGACTTTTACGGCAAATACGGGTAATATTAATTTATGAGAAAGTGCATTAAATGTTAGAAATATTAAAGAAAAATAAATGTGAGGCGGCGTTAATTTTGGCGGCATTGGCCGCATGTTTCATATGTTATGCCAGAATACATTTTTTCACCGTTTTTTTCGGCTATTCCAAGATAAGATTTTTCGATACGGACGACTATATAACCGTAGTTCGCATACGGGATTTTTTTTATAATCCGGATTTATACAATTCGGTGCTCTCGAGAGCCAATGTTCCGTTCGGCGGAGACATGCACTGGCCACGTATTTATGATTTATGCCTGATCATTCCCTCCTTCATATTTAATTTATTTTCGGATTCCGTGGAGAAGTCGACGGAATATGCGGGATTTTTGATATCGCCGGTTATTAAATGCGTTACCGTCGTTGTGCTTTATGATTTATTCGGGAAGATTATGTCGAAATCTGCGGCTTTTGCGGCGACGTTAATCTTTGCAATCCATCCTTCCGTGAATTACATAAACATGTTCGGTCGTCCCGACCATCACGCTTTCATAATGATGTTGACCGTGATTTACCTGCGCTGCCTGGCGGAACTCTGCGAAACCGGATACGGAGAAATCGCCTGCCGTAAAGCTGCTGCGGTGGCGGCTCTGTGCGTTTGGGCTTCTCCCGAGACTCTGATGTTTCTTTTGGCTGCGGAGGCGGTGCTGTTTTTTCGCGTGTACGATGATCTCGAAAAGCTGAAAGCCGTTTACCGAAAAAATATGATTGCGGCCTGCATCATCGGGCTGATAGTTTTTTTATTCTGCAGATTCGATATTGTCGACGTATTGTGTTTTTCGGTTTTGGCGGCCGTTTACCGTTTTACGTCGAAAGATTTTCAGCCGATGCATGCGGCGGCTCTTCTGCTGACGGCGCTCGCTTTTTCCACCCTGCCGCAGCAGGAATACGATAAAATTTCCGTCGTTCATGTCGTGCTTTATATGTGCGCGGCTTTGTTTTTCGGGATTTTAAGAATTCATCGTCCGCGGTTGGGGCTTTCCTGCGCAGTCGGAATCGGCGTCGGGCTTTTTTTCCTTTATATGTTTCCAAAATTTCTTTACGGAATGGGGGGGGATATCAGCGAAGAGCTGAAAACTGTTTGGCTGGCCGATTACGTGGACGAAATGAAATCTCCATTTCATTTCGGAAAAATGCCGTCGATATTTTTCAGCGTTTATATGATTATATCTTCCGTGGCCGTTTACAATAAGATCTGCGATCTGGTCCGCAAAAAATCCGAAGATACGGATACGGTATGGATGATTTTAATCGCGACATGTTTTTGTTATCAGCTGTTCGCTTCCATGGCCGACAGAATGCGTCCCGCCTATACTCTTCTGAGCATTCCGTTTATCGTTGACCTGGCCGTCAACGGTGAGCCGCTGAAATTCCTGCCGGGCTCCGCCAAAATCGTTCTGGCTTTTTTCTTATCGTTGTCGGTGGACGTATGCCAGAAGTATCGTCGCGTATTTTGGGATCTTTACGCCAATCCTTCCGAATTTCGGGGTTTTTGTGTCTCAAGGAAGGAGGCGTATTTACAAGAGGACAGGTTTTTTAAATTCCTTGACGGAATCAGCGAAAAACCGGTCGTTATTCTGACTTATCTAGGAAAATCTCCCATGGTGCTTTATTACACCAAACACAGTGTGGTTTCCATACCGTATCATAGACAGGAGAAAGGAATTCTCGCCTTCTTTTCGGTGATGGAAGAGAACTATGACGGAGAGAAAATTAAAAAAATCCTCGAAACAACCGGGACTTCTTATATTTTCATATCAAAATCAATGTGTTATTCCAATATTCGCACCTATAACAGTTTGGCCGGCATGATCGTTCGCGGCGTACATCCGGATTGGATCGACATTGTGAAAATACCTTCGGAATTCAAAGACATAATCCTCGCCCGAATAAATAAGCAAAAATTATCCGAGAGTCGGTAGCATGATCCGCTCGGCGAGAAAATCGTTGCGCCGGAGTGCGTATTGTTATCCCGCCAAAGCCGGTATATATTCCCCGATACGGAGTTTGAATGATTATACTGGATTTTGAGAAGCCTATCTTTGAGCTGGATTCCAAGATAAAGGAACTTAAGAATCTGAATACCGGCGACCTGAGCATAATAGAGGACGTAAAACGTCTGGAAAACAAAAAGAATAAACTGCTGAAACAAATATATTCGGAGCTTACTCCGTGGCAGAAGGTTATGGTGGCCCGCCATCCGGAGCGTCCCCATACGTCGGACTACATCAAGGCTTTGACGGATAACTTCATTCCGCTCGCCGGAGACAGATTGTTCGGAGATGATTTTGCCGTAATCGCCGGCATAGGAAAATTCAAAGGAATATCCGTGGCCGTCGTCGGTCATGAAAAGGGCAGGGATACGGAAGACCGAATAAAACACAACTTCGGAATGCCTCATCCGGAGGGATATCGCAAGGTATGCCGGGTTATGGACATCGCCAATAAATTTCAGCTGCCGCTGCTGACGTTCGTGGATACCGCCGGCGCCTATCCGGGGGTCGGAGCGGAGGAAAGGGGGCAGGCGGAGGCCATCGCCGCATGCATTGAAAAATCGCTGCAATTTAAACATCCGATAGTGGCCGTCATAATAGGCGAAGGCGGATCCGGCGGGGCCGTGGCGCTTGCCGTTGCCAATAAGATATTGATGCTGGAGCATTCCGTATATTCGGTTATTTCTCCGGAAGGATGCGCCTCCATCCTCTATCGGGATTCTGAAAAAGCCGCCGTCGCCGCCGACGCCCTTAAACTTACGGCGCAGGATCTGATAAAATATAAAATGACGGATGAAATCATCGGCGAACCTTCCGGCGGGGCCCACAGGGATCCGGCTCTCACCGTCAAAAACGTCGGCGATCGCTTAAAATCCGCTCTGTTCGGATTGACTGAGGTGCAGGATCTTAAATCTCATCGTCTGGAGAAATTTATAAATCTTTGCAGAAACTACGGTTGAAAATAATATGTTTGAGAGAATAATTCAAAAACACGAATCAAAAATAGGCGCAGTCGGGAATGTACTGGAATGGTACAGTTTCGGGCTCTTTATGCCGTTTTTGCCGCTGTTGTCGGAGAAATTTTTTCCCTCCGAAAATGTCATGCTCAAAGAAATGTTGAGCTTTCTGGCGTTGGCGGCCGGCATGTTTATGCGTCCCTTCGGCGCCGCCATATTCGGCCCGATAGGTGATAAGTTCGGAAGACAAAAGGCGATTTCCGTTTCGGTCATTTTGATGGTAATTCCGACTTTTCTGATCGGATGTCTGCCCGATTACGGGCAAATCGGGATTTGGGCGCCGATTCTGTTGGTTTTTTTGAGGGCTCTGCAGGGAATATCGCTCGGAGGAGAATATACCGCGGCAATGGTACATCTGGTCGAAAAGGCGCCGAAGAACCGGAGGGGATTTTACGGCTGTTTTTCTGACGCCGGAAGTCAGGCGGGAGTGTTGTTGGGCGGACAGTCGGTGGTCTGGGTGAGTCGCCTGTTTTTGCCGGATGAGGTGATGTCTTTTGCCTGGAGAATACCGTTTTTACTCTCCGTCGTTCTGCTTCCGTTTGCGTTTTTAACGCCGCCTAAACCGGATTCCGCGAAGCCGACCCAACCCCGGGAGCCGATCTGGAAAACATTGGGACTCTATAAAAAAGAAGTCGGATGTACGGTGGCGATTACGGCTTTCAGCGCGGTGGCCTTCTATACTCTGCTGACCTTTTTGCCCGCCTGCCTGGTTTGGAATAAAGTTCTCAGACTTGAAGAGGCGGCCGCATGCAGCGTATATGCGAATTTGGTCATGATTGTTTCCATAATCGGCGGCGGATACCTGACAGACTTCTACGGCAGAAAGCCTTTTATGATTTCCGGCATAATCGGCGTTGCCGCCGTCGCCTGTTTTATGTTTTCCGCCGACGTGAAATCGTTTGAGATGTGGGTTTTATTGCAGTCGTTGTACGGATTTTTTATCGGAATATACTATTCCGGCCGTGCGGCGTTCTTTTCCGAGTCGTTTCCGGCTAAGGTCAGGTGTACGGCCGTTTCATTGTCTCTCAGCGTCGGACAGGCGGTGTTCGGAGGATTGACGCCGACCGTCATGAATTGTCTTATCAAAATTGCCGCGTTCCTGCCGGCGGCGCCTTTAATCTGCGTTTCTCTGTGTGCGATTTATGCTCTGAAAGCGATGGGGAAGAATGAAATGTCGGAAGATTAATGTTTTTTCGGCATTTGTCCGGTTAAATCAGTGTCGGCCACTTGAAAATATCGGGCGGATGGTTTAATAGTTAGCTCATATTTCTGAAAGAGGATGGGAAGATGTTTGCCGTTATTAAAACCGGCGGTCGGCAGTATAAGGTAAAAGAAGGCAATTTTATTTCGGTTGAAAAGCTTTCCTGCGAAGCCGGAACGAAGATGGATATTTCCGAAGTGCTGATGCTGGACGACGGTGAGAAAACAAGAGTGGGAGATCCTTTTGTGGAGGGGGCGACGGTTTCGGTCGACGTCGTCGAACATAAAAGGCAGAAAACCGTTTTGGTTTTCAAGAAAAGACGGCGGAAAAATTATCGTCGGAAAAACGGTCATCGGCAGCCGGTGACTATTTTGAAGGTTGAAAGCATCAGACATTAGGAGCGGGACATGGCCACAAAAAAAGCCGGCGGCAGTTCTAAAAACGGACGCGATTCGGAAAGTAAACGCCTCGGGGTGAAACGATACGGCGGACAATCAGTGTTGGCCGGATGCATAATTGTTCGGCAGCGGGGAACGAAAATTAAGCCGGGGCGGAACGTAGGAGTCGGGAGGGATCATACCCTGTTCGCCGTTTCGGACGGCGTCGTTACGTTTTCCAAAAGTCCTTGCGGCAGGAGTATGGTCTCCGTGATTTCTCCGGAGTAGCGGATCGGGACATATCCCGGTGAAGCGGCGAATGCAAAAATACGGACTGGTATTTTTATTATTTTTTTTGTCTTTCGAGACTAACGGAGCCGCAAAGGATTTCGAGCTCCGGGGAGAGTATGACGACGATTTCCCTCTGAACGAAGCGATCAACGATAAACTGACGGAACTCGGCCCGGACGGTCGTTTTAGTTTATGCGGCCGTTCGCATTTTGCGGCTGTTTTTATCGATGCCCGTAATAAAAATTCCGATTTTGACGACGCTGCGGTTTCGATGCAGGGGGATTTGTGCATGAAGTACCTCGGCAGAACCGACAGCTGCGGATACGGTTTTGAGGCGGGGGTAAAAATCCGTTCGGGTTTGATTAAACGCGGGGAACCCGTACTGAAAACCGTCTTTCTTTTTATCGAAGCCGATAAGGTCGGAATAGTAAAACTCGGGTACATCAATACCGCATCTGATATGTTTTCCCTGTACGGAGATAAATTTTCGGTCGGTTTTTACGGAGCCGGCAGTCGAAATTTGGGGGCGTTTTACGAAAAATCCTCGGGTTCGATTATTGATACCGGATTTTCCGGCGACGACGTCAGGGCAGCCAAGATAGTTTGGATATCTCCCGTCGTCGGCGGGTTTTCCGTCGGATTGTCATTCACTCCCGACGGCAGAGACGAGGGACTTTTTCAAACAAGGCGCGGCAGTTACTCGGATTTTTGCGGGAAAACCGATTTCGGAGACGCCTGCGGAATTTTTTCAAAAAACGTCATTACGGGAGGAGGGGCTTTCGAGTTTGGAGATCCCGACGGATTTAACGTCAGAATCTCCGCAGCCGCTTGGTTCGGAAAAGGAAAATCCGCCTTCGATGACGATGCGAAGGTGCGCAATGTACGAGCCTTTAATATCGGAGCGGCCCTTTGCGGAGAAAGTTGGAAGATCTCCGTCGGCTATACCGACGGCGGAAAATCCCTGTTGCCCCGGAATCGCCTTGCCGGAGACGCCGGGAAAGTTTATTCCGCCGGTCTTTCCGGTCTGTTTCGTAAGCTCGAAATTTCCGTCGGATATTTTTATTCGGTCGTAAAGTTTTCGCGCCGTGAAAAATCGAAGGCCGAAATAATTTCAGCGGCCGCGGAATATGAGTTTAATAAAAATCTGAGAGTATATTTCGAATATGACAATCTGAGAACCGACGCCTGCGGTTCGGCTTTGGAGTATGCGAGCGTTTGCCGTCTCCTGGGCGTAGGGAAAAATCGGGCGAATGTTTTCATAATCGGTTCGAAAATCACCTTCTGAAATTATTCGAATTCGGATAAATTCACGGCGGCGTCTTATGGTGGTTCGGCGTAAGCAGTTATCGGAAAGGCGAGCGACATGCCCGGATTTGCTTTTTGTTAATATTTTTTCGCTCTAATATTCGTCGTAAAAACAGGGATGCAGCCTATGAAAAGTAATTCCGCCGAAACCGGGGGGCGAAATTTTCGGATATTTATTTTCGGGGAAAACAAAGTTTTTGAAAGTAAAGCGCTGCGGAGCGGAATCTTCGAGGCGATTATTTTATCGATGAAGCTTGTAGTTTTCTGCGGAGGCAATGTTGTCGCGACGGATGATTACAGTTATCTGGATCAATGCGCCTCCGGTAACTGCGTGTTTGAAGCCCATGGTCCGGCCGCTCTGGAACAGGTTCTCGAGACCATAGCCGCCGATATCAAAAATTTCGCCGGATATCATCCGGCCGATAATATCGGACAAAATTCAACCGACTCCCAAACGGAACAGAACAAAGAAACCGGAGAAAATGACAAAGGCAAATAAGAAACAGGATACCGAAACGTACGCAAAACATCCGCTTTTGTTTTTTGTCGGCGAAGTTCTTCAATCGTTTTGCAAAAATTTCCCGATTCAAAAATTATTTTCGGGAACGTGTTTTTATTCTCGGTTATTTTTCGTAATGTAATTGTATGAAAGTAACAATTCTGGGATGCGGTTCGTCCTCCGGGGTGCCGATGTTGAAATACGGTTGGGGAGATTGCGATCCGAACAATCCCAAAAACAGACGTTCCAGATCGTCCGTGCTTATCGAAAAGGACGGCACTTCCCTGCTGACGGATATGTCTCCGGATCTTCGGCAGCAGCTGTTGGATTACGGCGTCGCCCGGGCGGACGGCGTAATTTTCACCCATGCCCACTATGATCACATAAACGGCCTCAATGAATTGAGACCGATTTTTTTCGGACAAAAAGAAAGGTTGCACGTATATGCCGGAAAAAAAGATCTGGATATAATTCGAAAAGCCTTTTTCTATTTGTTTGAAGAAAGCGATCATAAAATCTACAAACCTTATATTAAGACTCATGTAATCGAGAAAGAGTTTTCCGTGGGAAAAATTTCCGGGATCTGCTTTGAACAGGATCACGGCTTTTCGACGTCGCTGGGAATCAGAATCGATAATTTTGCCTATTCTACGGACGTAGTTTCCCTGAGCGAAGAGGCTTTCGAAGCTCTTCGGGGAATCGACACGTGGGTGGTGGACTGTTTATCGATGAAAAGCGGTAATCCGTCTCATGCTCATTTGGATCAGGTTTTAGAATGGGTGAAAAGGATAAATCCGCGGCGAACGTTTCTGACTCACATGGGAATAACGATGGATTACGACACCCTGCTGCGTATACTTCCGGAAAACGTAAAGCCCGCTTACGATCAGATGACATTTTTCGTTTAGCGGGCGGAGGAAAATCTACAGACCGAAGGATAATACCCGATGATCCGGGCAGTTTTTCACTTTCCATTCGATCAGCTGATCGTTTTTTATGGTTCTTTC
>JAISMS010000012.1 GCA_031276565.1 Holosporaceae bacterium
CACCGCCGGATACATGGCGTAGTTGTCGTCGCTGGCAAAAACTACGGACACGCCGTTGCCGCCGAAGGCGGGTTTCACCTCCTCTACGGATGAGACGACTTTTACTTCGCTTCCGCCGATGTTCGCGTTGTCACCGAAGGCGGGTTTCACCTTCTCGACGGATGAGACGACTTTTACTTCGTCTTGAACAACATTCGCTTTGTCGCCGGAGGCTTCCGCTCCGACGAAAAATACCAGCACCGCCGCAGCCGCAATCCGCCGCAGAAACCCGCCCTCGAATAAAAACTTCACCGTCAACGCTCCGTCTCTTCCGAAACGAAATTATGGCCGAGCAAAAGTTAATATTCGATTACTCGGAGCGGTCTTCGGGTACCATTTTGATGGATCCGCACGGACATTCCGCCGCGCATATGCCGCAGCCCTTACAATAGTCGTAGTTTATCTCGAGGGATCCGTCCGGGTGTTTTATGATTGCGTTATCCGGGCAGTATCCGAGACAATTATCGCAATGGAAGCAATTGCCGCAGGAAAAACAGCGAGAAGATTCGACGACTATCTCCGCCTGCGAAAAGCAAATTTCGGGATCGCTAAAATTTCCGGCGGCGGCGGTTTTTTTATAGTAATCGGTGTTCAGCTTTTTAAAATTTACGACTTCGTTTTTGGGAGCGGGAGCGCATTTGATTCCCCTCAGGTAGGCGTCGATAAACTTAGCCGCCTTTTTCCCGTGTCCTATGGCGTGAGTTACGGTACGTTTTCCGGGAACCGCGTCTCCGCCGGCAAAAATTCCTCCGGCCGCCGTCATCATATTTTTATCGATTTCGATCGTGCCGTCCTCGGAAAATTTTATCCCGTCGATTTCCCAAAAAGCGGAATCTTCCACCTTTTGTCCGACGGCAAAAATTACGCCGTCGGCTTCCAGGACTTCGGTTTCGTTCGATTTCGAGAGAACGCCGGATTCTTCGTCGTAGTTCATCTTGTCTATAAGGACGCTGTCCTTGCCGACAACGCTGACGTTGCGGAGACAGAGGATTTCCACACCTTCCTCCAGAGCTTCTTTTATTTCCGTTTCATGGGCGGACATGTGGTTAAAGGTGCGTCGGTAAACGATTTTTACGTTTGTCGCCCCAAGGCGCAGAGCCGTTCTCGCCGAATCGATCGCCGTATTTCCGCCGCCGCAGACGACAACTTTCTTTCCCGCATAGGAAGGACCTATGGCTTCGTCTTCGAGTTTGCGAAAAAGATCTATCGCATCCGTCACGTCGGATCCTTCCCGCACCTCCGCGTCGTGTTTAGTCGCTATTCCGGCTCCGACGGCAATATAAACGGCGTCAAAATTCCCGACTTCGTCGCGCAGATCTCGGATTTTTTTGCCGCATATGATTTTCACCCCGAGAGCTTCGATTCTTTTTATTTCCGCATCCAGAACGGAGGTCGGCAACCGATATCTCGGCACTCCGTAGCGCATCATGCCGCCGGATTTCAAGTGCTCCTCGCAGATGATTACGTCGTGGCCCGCCATTCTTAAAAAATAAGCCGCCGATAATCCGGAAGGGCCGCTTCCGACGATTAAAACTCTTTTACCGCTTTCCGATTGAACCTTCTCGAAACTCCAGCGGCCGAAAATTGCAAGGTCGCCGACGGATCTCTCGATCAGGTTAATATTAACGGCGCCGTCAAATTGCGTTCGATTGCAGACTTTTTCACAGGTGTGATAGCAAACGCGCCCCATTACGGCCGGAAACGGATTATCCTTCACCATAACCTTCCAGGCTTCGAAAAACTTCTTCTCCTTTGCCAGCGACAGCCACAGCTGCACGTTTTCTCCGGCAGGACAGGCAACGTTGCAAGGGGGAATTCTCGACACGTATTCCGGTCGCATCGTTCGCCATGAACCGGTTTTGTTCTCTAAGCTCGTGTGCGCCCCCAGGACAGTGGCAAACGGTTTAATCATTCTGAATTCCTCCGCTTTTTAACCCGTATTTCCTTATGTTGGAGTCCGCTATGTTCTGCAAAAAATCCGCTTCGTCCCGGGGAACGTTTTTGCCGAACAGATGGGCGAACCTTCTTTGAGGTTTAAGATACGCTTCCGCCGGAACGATCTCGTCTATGGGTAACGATTTAACGACCTTACCGTACTCCGCTTCAAACAGCGGAAACAATCCGGACCTTACGGCTAATCTCGCGATTTTTATGGTTTCGCTCGGCGGATATCCCCATCCCAAAGGACATGGCACATGCACATGCACGTATTTTGCGCCCCTGATGTTTATGGCTTTTTCGATTTTCTCCTCCAGATCGGGAATATTGGAGATGCTGGCGGTGGCCGTGTAGGGAATCTCGTGGGCCATGGCGATCTGCGGCATAAACTTGCCGGTTTTCCGATCGCTGCCCATATAGCTTCCGTTCGGAAGGGTCGTCGCCGTTCGGGCCAACGCCAGGGTGGCGCCGGATCTTTGCACGCCCGTGTTCATATAGGCCTGATTGTCGTAGCAGACGTAAAGAACATCGTCGTTGCGCTCGAACATGCCCGAAAGAGTCCCCATCCCGATGTCTACGGTGCCGCCGTCGCCGCCCTGGGCGATCACCCGTACGTCTTCTCTGCCGGACAGACGCATGGCCGCCGCCACGCCGGTGGCCGCCGCCGCCGCGTTGCCGAACAACGAATGCAGCCAGGGAACTCCCCAGGAATTTTCCGGATATGCGCAGGAAAAAACCTCCAGACATCCGGTGGCGTTGACCACCGCGATTTTTCCGTTGACGGCTTTATGGGCGGCGTCAATGACGCACCTGGCGCCCAGCGCCTCTCCGCATCCCTGACACGCCCGGTGTCCGCTCGTCAGAGTGTTGGGCCTGTCGCTTGTTGCTTGGACGGTTCTTCCGCCCAGAGTCAGTTCGGACATGTTAATTTCTCCTTAGCAGTTCGGCCTGTATTCCCGAGAAATAACATCTCGTTTAAGCCCTAAAAATACGGTTTCTTCGTCGGTTTTACTCAAAAAGCACTCCCGCAGCATCTGCTTGGTTATGTTTCTGCCGCCGAGTCCGGCTACGACCGTGACGACGGCGCCGCCATTCAGAGCCAATCTGATCTCCGCAGACAGAATCCCGCCGACTCCGAGGGCAAACGCTTTTTCGACGACTATGATTTTTTCGGCGTTTTTCAGCGATTCGGCGACGGCGGCGGCCGGAAAGGGTCTGTAAGAAGCGATCGACAGAACTCCGAATTTTTCGCCTTCGGCATTCAACTCGTCCGTAAGGTCTTTTATGGTGCCGACCATCGAGCCCATGGCGACGATGATTGTCTCGGCATTTTCGGTGTTGTACTCGTGCAAAAGCCCTCCGGAATCCCTGCCGAATTGCTTTGCGAATTCGTTGCCGATTCGCCGTATTACCTCAAGCGAATCCTTTTTCCTGAGATGGGCCAAATAGCGCACCTCCGTAAAATATTCCGGAGAAACCATTGCGCCCATGGCAACCGGATCGTGCGTATCCAGATATGTTTCCGGATTATAGGGCGGAAGAAACGCGTCCACCTCATCCTGCGACGGCATATCGATGCGATCATAGGCATGGGTCAAAATGAATCCGTCCACGCATACCATGACCGGAGACTTCACGGTTTCGGCAATTTTGAAGGCTTGAATGTGAAGATCGACGGCCTCCTGGTTGGTTTCCGCAAAAAGCATGATCCATCCGGCGTCTTTGACCGCCATGGCGTCCGAATGGTCGTTCCATATGTTTATGGGAGCTCCGACGGCCCGATTTCCGAGGGTCATGACAATCGGCAGTTCCATTCCGGAGGCATTGTAGACCGCCTCCGCCATGTAGAGCACCCCCTGACTGGAGGTGGCGGTGTAGCTTCGCACTCCGGCGGACTGCGCCCCTATCGCAACGCTCAGGGCGGCCATTTCCGACTCCACGTTGATGAATTCGCAGCCGTCCAACTGTCCGCTTCTTACAAGCTCTCCGGCTTTCTCGACTATGTGAGTTTGGGGAGTAATCGGATAGGCGCAAATAACCTTCGGCCGACATAGGGCAACGGCTTTGGCAATCGCCTGAGATCCTTCCGACTGATACAGCATTTTTCCTCCGTGTGATTACTCGCATACCGAACGCAGTGTACGCGAAACCGACACGAACGCACGGACAACAAAACAATCCGCGTCCGAAAGGTACGCGAAAAGACCGCATTTCTCCGCAGGTCGGGACAATATACATCACGCCGGATTGCTTTTCAATTCCGCAGAAAAATATCGGAAAAATGAAGAAAAACCGGAACCGAAAAACGCTTTTCGTCCACAATGTGCTTGCCCGTTGCCGCCATAAATTCGCCTCTATTTTTTCGGCTTCGGCTCCGGCTTCACCAGGACAGGAAATACACCTCTTATCGCTATTCCCGGTCGCGGATTTTGCAAAGACCTGGCGACGAAATTTCCTCTGTTCGGAGGAGTCGGATCGACGACCGGCGTAATCGGATCTTGGCACGAGATTCTGCGGCCCCGTTCGCCGTCGCCCGAAGGCGGATGGGGAGAAAAAAGCCTGATTTCCCGTTTTGGATTCACGGATTGTTTGACGTTCAAAACCGGCAAAGAATCGTTATTTAAAGGATTCGGTATCGCTCGAATAAACTGTTTCGGAAATAACTCCGACGGAGTAGCCGAAGCAGGAATTCCGTCGGAAACCGGACATGCGACGGACGGCGTCGACATGCGGGAAATACAGGAAAGGCGGAGGCGAACCCCCGGAGGGTGAGGAAATTTCGGCAGCCGCGGAGCATCGGCACCGCACTCTTCATCTTCGGAGTCTGTTTGCCACCAAGGAGCTTCCCGAATCTCCACCCGACAATCGTCCGGTTTAATTTTCGGACGGGAAAGCAGATCCGGTAAGTGCGAATCCGAGCTGAAAACATATATTGTCCGCAAGCGTGGACAATTTTTGAATATATCGTTGCCGACAGACTCCAATTTGCTGCCCGACTCGAACGTCACAACGTCTAAATTAAGGCAGCCTTCAAAACACAAATCCCCTATGTGCTCCACACTGTTCGGAACATATATGCCGCGCAGTTGCGGGCAAAATGAAAAAACGCCTTTTTCGATTTGTCGTAACAGAGAATGCTCGGAGAATGTCGCCTCTTCTAAAGTTTCACAATTGCAAAAACAATCGCCCTCAAGACATTTTACTTTTTCCGGAACAAATGCGAATTTTAGTTTTTTGCAAAAAGAAAAACATCCGGATCCGATTTTTTCCAGCCGAGAGCCGTCTTCGAATTCCACTATTTCCAGAAGAGGACACTCGTAGAAACATCCGACGCCGAGGGTTTCGACGCTCGCCGGAATTTGCACCGATTGCACGGAAATTTTTGAAAAAGCAAAATCTCCTATCTCATTAAGGCACGAATCGGGTTCGAACCGTATTTCCGATACGCCCTCCAAACCTTGAAAATATCGAACCGGAATACGGGTTGCTTCTTTGGGAATGAAGATCGTCGTCGAGCCGTCGTCGTTTGCGGCATATCGGATGCATTCGGCAGACCCCGACGACGGTACATCACAGGCTCCGACCGTAAAACACGCAGCCAAAGCTGCAATTATAAACCGTTTCCTCATCTTCTTCCTCCCGATAATACAGCCGACGGTAAAACATCCGCTAAAAGAGGCGTCCCTTCCTCGTCAAATACAAAAATAAAATACGCATTGTTTTATCACGATTTTATCAGAGACACAAATTATTTGCCGAAAATTTCGGACTTATTTAAATCACATCGTTCTCTCACATAAAAATCGAAAAAAGACATAAAAGCTGACATATCAGAAGCAAAACGGGAGACTGTCCCCACTCTCCGAAGAAAGAACGAATTTTTCGCGGAACGTTTGCGTCGATGATTCCGGAGCAGCCGACGTCGATGCGGGCGATTTCTCTTCCGCAGGGATCAAAAACGGCGCTGATACCGCAGTTGACGGCCCGCACCAAAGGAAGACCGCTTTCCGTCGCCGCCGCTCTTGAGATCTGCAGATGTTGAAACGGTTCGGTCGTGAATCCGAACCATCCGTCGTTGGTGACGTTGACTATAACATCCGCATCCCGACTGCGGGACATGAAACCGGCATCAGTCGGAATAAATTCGTTTCGAAAGGCGACTTCGTAGCAAATCGCAAAGATGATTTTCATGCCGCCTATGTCGAAGACGTCCGCCCCGGATCCGACGTCGAAATCTCCTATGTCGGAGGCTATGCTTTGGAAGGGCAAATACTTCCTGAACGGAACGTATTCCCCGAAGGGCAGCAAGCGCGATTTGTCGTAGACGGCGACGTTTTCTCCTCTGTGATTGATGACGACGACGCTGTTGTAAACTTTGTTCGAAGCGAGATCTTTTCTCACCGCTCCGGCCAGCAAATGCTCCCCTTCTTTCAAAAAAGATTGAAGATATTCGTGCAATCGGGCGGAATCTTTCCGATACAGGAAGGGAATCGAAGCCTCCGGCCAGACGACGAAGTTCAAAGCGGTCTTGTGTTCGCTGCGGTCCATGTGTTCTTTCAGATTCACCCAGGAAAGATCGGCATTCTGTTTATCTTGCTGGGAAATATCGGCCTGGACGATTCTTATTTTTTTATCGGTGAATTCCGTCGGATTGTTTTCCAGCCTGTACCGTCCGAATGCCGCAAGAGAGCCGAAAATAAATATCGCCCAAAAAGCCGCGTTTTTCGCCGTAATGAAATCGCCGGATCTGCAGCATCTGAAAAACAATCCGAAAAATCCCGCAATCAGAAGCGTCGCGAAACTGAGTCCGTAAATACCCCAAACGCTGAGAGTTTGGAGAAAAATTTCATGGCATCCCCAGACGTACCCCGGCAATACCCACGGGAATCCCGGCAGATAATTTCCGTAAAACCAAAACGTCCAGGAGAACATCAGAGCAAAAATGAAAGGCTCCGCACAGGGAGAGCGGAACAGCGGAATTTTTCGCCCTCTCATCCTTCTGCGGGAACGACTCAGAATTTTTGCACGCAAAAGCAAAGTCGGAGCAAGCAGTAAAATCGAAGGCCATGCGGGCAGCAGAAGAACGGCGAAGGGAATCAACACCCAATGTCGCTCCGGATCGAGACTCAGAGGACAGACTATCCAATACAGGCAGGCTGCATGCATACCGAAAAAAAAGCAAAAAGTCTCCGACAACAAACGTTTTTTCTTTTCGATTTCGGATATTTGCGCAAACAGGCGGGCAAAAGCGATCAAAAATATCGGAAAAATGTTGAAAGGAGCAAAAGACAGCGCCGTTGAAGCTCCCCAAAGGACATTCTTCAACATGTGGCGTTCCTTCGTCTCCCTACTTCTCATCATTGCAAAAATCCAGATACATTTTGGAAGTTACCGGCCCTGCGGATCCCTTATATCGGCCTTCGTATTTTTTTATTTCGCCGAAAGTGGTCCAGAAGGTCACCTGGCCTATCTGCATTCCGGGATAAATGGTAACCGGTTGGACCGCGTTCAGCTGCAGCGTCAATTGATTGATTGAACCTATGTCGATCAGATCGGCCGTAATGTTAATGAAAAGCCCGAGCCGACCGACGGAAGATCTCCCCCGAATGATCGGAACAAAGTAATTGCTGCCTATAATTTCTCGAGTGTATCCCAGATAAACGGTTCCGCTGGCCAAGGTAATGCCTTCGGCGGGAATTATCAGCTCGCGGGCTTCGTTGTTTTTGCCCGCATCCAGGATGTAACTGTTGTAAACAGCCAGTCTGTCTCCCAACGTAAAATTATAAGAATTGGGATTCAGTTGCGATACGTTAAAAGGATCTATGATTATTTTTTTGTTCTCTACATTTTTCAAAATCTCGCTGCCGGTCAGTATCATTGTTGCGCGCCCTTTTCAAATTCTCTATAAATTTCGCTGGATTTGGCGATTGAAAACTTATCGTATTTTCCTTCATATCTCATATCGGATTCTCCGCTGGTACTCCAAAACGTCACCTGTCCTATCCTCATCATCGGATAGATTTTTATCGGCTGAACCGCCTTCAGTTCAAGAGTCCATTTGTGCTTGGCTCCCAAATTACCCAAATCCGCCGTAATTTGCAGAAATAAACCGAGACGACCGAGGGAGGTTTTACCTATCAGGGAAGGGACGAATACGTCGCTGCCGATTTCTTCGCAGGTATTGGCCAGATATGTTTTGTTCGGAGAAAGTACGTAGCCTTCGTCGGTAAAATTAATTTCATTGTATCGGGACTGTTTTTTCGGATCCACCGGAAGGTCGGAAAGTTCAAGCAATTTATAGTCTATGCGATAGTCGCAGCTGTTGGGATTCAGCATGGATTCGTCGAACGGAGAAATATGAATATTTCCGTTTTTAATGTTATCGAGAATCCCGTGATATGTCAGTATCATCGCCGCAAACACCTCGAAATCGCCTAACTATATTGGAGTCTCCCGCTGAGTGCAACGGAAACTTTGTACGAAGAGCGGGCGTTATTTTTCGGAAAAGGTCGGCCACACCTTAAGAGGCGAACACAGACGGAGGTCCTCGGAAATTATGCATGACGAACTTTCGCCGCCGTTAAAAGCCGCCATAATCTCATCATAGCCGCCAAAAAATCGGCCGTTCGTATAGAGGTAGGGCACGGAAAAAAGAGGATGCTTTTCCCGAAGATATGTATATAACTGCGGATTTTCCGATAAGTTTTCCGTTTTAAAGTTAATGCGGTTTTTCTTCAGTAAAAGACATACATTCCCGCATAGTCCGCAGAGAGGGAAGGACAGCGTGCCCCTGATAAACAAGACGGTCGGATGAGAACGGACCAGATCTTTAAAGTTTGCGCAAGGCATACACAATCCCGCATTTTTTTTCGTTGCCGATGCTGCAACAGATTTGATGTTACGTCGCACAACTCACAGCTGTCAAGCCGATAGTTAAAATTACCCGATCGCGCTTTTTCCGAATTTTCTCCGCCGGCCATTATTCAAACCGAAGAAAAAAATTCGCCGTCTTCTCTTTCCCCGATCCGCACGTTATATGTTTCCCAAAATTGCGGAAACGTCACATGTGGTTTTTGAGTTACGGTTTGTCACAAAATGTCGCCCCCCAATGTCCCCGAACGACAATTCGTTGATTTTTCGGTATAAAACCATCGGTTTTTGACAAAACCGAAGATTTTTTTTCGAGGATCAACCCCCAATATCGAAAAATAAAACGTCTTGACGTTTCGATCGAAAAAATCGTAAAATTATTTCATCGGCTCTGATTTTTCTGTAAAAAACTACGGCCATAAAAAAACGCGCAATAACGCGAGGTAAAAATGTCGGAAAGACGGAAAATAATAGAAGCGAAATTTGGAAAATTTTAGCATTGAATTATTCAACCGATAGTGGTATATATGTACCATAACGGTTAGTAAATTTTTTACTTATGTGGTGTATGTTTGTTTTAAGATGGGAGAATAAAGTATGAAAGAGTTTTATTTAGAAGCGGTATCGTTGATAGAGAGATTGCATCGGTTGTTTCTGGAGGTAATAAGATACGAGCTGGACAGTCTGAAAGTGGATGACATTAACAACGTCCAGGCATTGGTATTATATAACTTGGGCGGAGAACAGATCTCCATAGGAGAGCTGACGACCAGAGGCTGTTATCTCGGTTCCAATGTCTCCTACAATCTTAAAAAAATGGTCCAGTACGGTTATATAGAACAGATAACCTCCAAGCACGACAAGAGATCTTACATGATCAGGCTTTCGAATAAGGGGTTGGCTCTTTGCAAAAAGATCGACGCGGCTCTGGATAAGCATATAGAGATGCTGGAAGGCGAAGGAATTTCTCAGTTGGATTCTCTGGTCGTTCAGTTGAGAAAATTAGAAGTATTCTGGGGCAGCGCTTCCACCCAGAGAATGCGAATGAGCATAATAACTTCCCGAAAAATCAAGTAATAAAGGTTCTTTCTCTTGTGAAACCGTAAACGCCGGGAAATTCAAATCCCGGCGTTTTTGTGTCTGTCGGTCTTAGTGCCTTTATAAGCGGTTTGGTGTAATATTCGTCGATTTTGCCTGTACTTGCGGAGCACGAATGTCAATTTTCGGTATGATAATACTCAGTGCGGTTCCGCTGTTAATCGCGGTGATCTTGCACGAAACAGCCCACGGGCTGGTCGCCTGTGCCCTCGGAGACGACACTGCCAAAAGAAGCGGCCGATTTAAACCTTACAGCCATTTCGATTTCTTCGGCTCTTTTTTGATACCGCTGCTCCTGTATGCGAGCGGATCTCCTTTTTTGATCGGATACGCAAAACCTGTACCGGTTAATGCGAGAAATTTCAAACATCCGGAGACGGACATGGCGTTGGTGGCTCTCGGAGGGCCGATCTGCAATGTCCTGCTCGCTTTTGGGGGAGTTTTTGTCCTGAAAAACTGTGAAATTCATTCGCCGATGTTCGCTCAGTTTATATTCAATTTCATCGCGGTGAATTTTGCTTTGTTTCTTTTTAATATTATACCGATTCCTCCGTTGGACGGCAGCAGAGTACTGACCGCGCTGCTTCCTCCCCGATTTGCCGAAAAAATGTATGCGCTGGAACCTTTCGGTTTTTTCATTTTGATGGGTATAGAGACAGTTTGTTCGCTGCTTTCCGGAGTATTCGGCTGTCGGATAGGAATACTTGCAATGTTGAGGAGCGCTCTGAAAGGATTCTTCGAATTGTTCCTTTGACGGCGAAAGCCTTAGGTCTTCATTCGATACGGAATTTCCACGATTATGCGAGTCTGTTCGCTTTCTTGTTTTTTATAAAGGAGAGTCGCCTTAAAAATCGCGGCCGTTTGATTATGAAGGATATTCTGCCAAAACTTCCCGGGAACGAACCCGGGCATAACGACTATGGCCTTTCCTTTTTCCGGATCCCGCTCGTCCTGTTCGAATAAGAAATCCAAAAGAGGATTAATAACCGAGCGGTAGGGAGATTTTAGCAGCACCAAAGGAATGGCGAAGTTCAAGGCCCTCCAGGAAAGCTTAAGTCGATCGATTTCCTTTCGGTCGAGACTTACGGCCACCGCCTTAACGTCATTTGACAGAGACGCCGCAAACCTCAATGCCGCCAGTGTTCCTTTGTGAATTCTGGAGACCGGCACCACCACCTTCGGTTGGGCGTTTTTTATGGGGCGCAGCAGCTCTCCGATGCCTCCGTTTTTCAAATCCAGCTCGGTATTGGTGAGGGCATAGCGGCGATTGATTTTTTTGAAGACATAAAACAAAAGCGGTATCAGAAATACGACGATCCAGGCGCCTTGCAAAAATTTACTGTCGACGATTATGAACAGCGCAACACAGGTGGCCAGGGCTCCGAACGCATTGAGGGCCGCTTTAATATGCCAATTGTCTCCTCTGTTGATTATCCAGTATCTGACCATGCCCGCCTGCGACAGCGTAAATGAAGTAAAAACTCCGATGGAATACAGCGGAATCAAAGCGTGGGAATCCCCCTTAAAAGCGACTATGAGAAAAGTCGCCACCAGAGCCAGCAGCATTATGCCGTTACTGAAAGCCAAACGATCGCCAAGCTTTGCAAAACGAGTCGGAATGTATTTTTCCTTAGCCAACACGCCGGCCAATCTCGGAAATCCGGAAAACGACGTGTTGGCCGCCAGAAACAATATGCAGGCGGTTGCGATTTGCAGACAGTAGTAGAGAAATCCGCCGCCGAACACACTTTTACCTATCTGGGAGATAACGGTTTCGCTTCCCTTCGGCATGATGTGAAATTTATCCGCCAAAAACGTAACGCCGAAAAACATGGTCGACAGAATAACGGCCATAAACAGCAGAGTAACGCGGGCGTTTTTATACTGAGGCTTTTTGAAGGCCGTTACACCGCCGGCGATGGTGTCGATGCCCGTAAGAGCGGAACATCCGGAGGCAAAAGCCCTCATAACCGTTATAAAAACGAGCAAAGAAGAAGTTTCGGATATTTTTACGGCCCGGGGCGCCGGCACTTCCGTGCCGCATATGCCGGCAATGAGCATCAACAGCACCAGCCCTATGAAAAAATAAGTCGGCAGCGACAGCAGTCCGGCCGATTCCCGCGCTCCCCGCAGATTCGAGATGACCACCACGACCAACACGCTTAAACAAATAAACACCGCGTGTCCCGACAGCAGCGGAAACGCAGATATCACGGCTACGGCTCCGGCGGAGAGGCTGACGGCCACAGTCAGCGTGTAATCCACCAATAAAGCCGCTCCGGCCACCAGTCCCCAGAATTCTCCGAGGTTTTCCTTTGCAACCGCGAAAGCTCCGCCGCCTTCGGGGTAGGCTCCTATGGTCTGCCAGTAGGAGACGGTTATCAGAAACAGCAGTCCCACCACGGTTCCGGCGATCGGCAAAGAAAAAACGGCGCAGAGCGCTACGCCCAGCGCCAGTAAAATTTCCTCGGTGGCGTAGGCAACGGAGGAAAGAACGTCGGACGAAAAAATCGCCAGCGCTTTTACTTTGCTTAATTTTTCCGTCTCCATATTTTCGGTTTTCAGGGGATCACCGAAAACGAATCTACTCAGTTTCATTTCTCAGTATTTTCTTTAACTCCGCAAGTTCCGTTTGAAGATCCTGGCGTTTTTGAACTTCCGAATTGTTGGACTGAATCAGTTCCAGAACTCTTTTGCGGAGGGTTTTTATCTCTCCGATCAAGACTTCCGTGTAATTTCTCGCGGCTTCGACAAATCGGGCGTCTGCTCTGTTCTGCTCTCCGCTTCTGTAGTCGAAAAGGGCGATCGGATTACCTCCGCCGCAGGGAACCACCCATGCCGTATCGACATTTTTGTCCTCCACGATACTCCATGGTCCTTCGGAAGAGGCTTTTACTTTCTCTTCCAGAAAATTTAAATCTTCCGGAGTCAGCAGCTGCTTCATCCCCGCACATCTTCCGGATTCGACGCAGCCTCCGCGGTCACAGCGGTTTCTTCGCCGAATGTTTTATCGATCTTTTGTCGGGCTTCCTCCCGCGCATCTTCCGGATTCGGCACGACCTCCGCGGTCGCAGCGGTTTCTTCGCCGAATGTTTCGGAAATTTTTTGTCGCGCTTCCTCTTCGGACTTGGCGACGCATAATTTTATGACAACCGAAACCTCCGGATGCAAATCAATCGCCACGTCGTATATGCCCAGCATTTTAATGGGAGTATGCAAACAGATCTGTCCGGGAACGACCGAAAACCCGGCTTCCTTAACGGAGAGCGCAATGTCTCTTGCGGTGACGGAGCCGTACAGATGTCCCTTATCGCTTGCCTGCCGGGCCAATGATATCGATACAGCCTTCATCTTCTCGGCCGTTTTGGCGGCTTCCGCTCTGGTTTCGGCATTGGCGGCCTCAATTTGCGTCTTTTTATCTTCAAAATACTTCAAATTCTCTTTGGTGGCCCTCAGGGCAATTTTTTTTGGCAGCAGGTAATTCCTCGCGAAACCCGGCTTCACGTTTACTACGTCTCCGATCTGCCCGAGCCGAGCGACCCTCTGCAGTAAAACAACCTTCACATGTTCCATATCAGCTCCCGAAATTCGTTAACA
Source organism: Holosporaceae bacterium (assembly GCA_031276565.1). Classification (GTDB taxonomy): domain Bacteria; phylum Pseudomonadota; class Alphaproteobacteria; order UBA3830; family UBA3830; genus JAIRMQ01. The sequence goes on from JAISMS010000012.1 coordinate 13,543, forward strand.
ACATTCGGCTCTAAACCGAAGGGTAATATATAGAATATTGCCTGATAACGCAACGACCCGCGTTTATCGCAAATCACCGTCCGACCTCAGCCGAAGAGACTTTTGCGAAAATCGTAAGCCGGATTCTGTCGGACATGCTGTCCTGACGGTCATTCATCTTGCGTTTGCGTCGCCGCAAACGTCCTGCGATCTACCCGAATAACATAGCCGGAGGAAGGCGTTATCCCTATTTGATCTTGCTCCAAGCGGGGTTTGCCGTGCCGTGACCGTTTCCGATACACGCGGTGAGCTCTTACCTCGCCGTTTCACCCTTACCCGAAGGCGGTATGCTTTCTGTTGCACTTTCCCTGGCGCAATTCTGCGCCGCCGGGCGTTACCCGGCGCTTTTCCTCCCGGAGTCCGGACTTTCCTCTGCGCAATTAAATCACAGCGACCGTCTGTTTTCGCAAAAGTCTTCGAATGTTACCATAAAAACACACAAAAGTATATCGGCGACGCTTTTCGGAAAATGAGAGGGTCCCGAAAGGGATAAACCCTTGGCGAAATCCGAACAGACATTATTATTTGTAAAAAAAAAATATAAAATTAATGATTTTTATACTTTATTTATGATGATTTTTCACATAATCTGATCCCGTAGTTTGTTATTTAGTAGGAGGCAGTTGTGAGATACTTATTATCAACATTAGCGGGAAGCTGCTTATGCATCGCGGCCTGGAGCGCATCCTGCGCTGCGCCGCTCAAACAAAACAAAACGACTCCGACGGCAAAAGCCGATCCGGCGGTACTTGCCGCTCCGAAGCCGCTCAAACAAAACAAAACGATTCCGACGGCAAAAGCCGATCCGACGGTACTTGCCGCTCTGAAGCCGCTTCCGGCTGAAGAGGCCATATACGAACACATTGATGATTCGGAAATTTCGAATCACAAAGAACATTCGGAGCACAAAAAATTACAACGGCATGAAAAGATCACGGAAATTTCGGAGGTGGAGCTCTTTAATTCGATACTGTGCGAGCACATCGAGCACTCGGAACCGAAAAATAAAATTACGACCGTAAAGGATCACCTTCACTGTAAAGAGCCCCCTCATCCTTTCCACGACAGTCGCAACGGATACTGGCGGATACCGGATTCCGATATTTTTCTGAAGATTTCCGGAATGCTGGAAGCCACCGCCGTCTACGATGCGAACGGAACGCAGTCGACGCGGGATAACAACTTCCTGCTGGCGAACCTCATAGACATTCCGACCGGTAGCGGACGTAACCTGCGCGTGGACGGCAGAGAAACCAGATTCATAGTGCAATCTTTGATGCCGGTTGACGGCAAAGACCTCCATGCATGTATAGAAACGGACTTCATCGGAGCCGGCGGCAGTTCCATAGAAACAAACGGATATGCCCTGCGAATGCGACACGCTTATTTTGAGTACAACGGCTTTACGCTGGGACAGTTTTGGTCCTGCTTTGTCGATACTTCGGCATTTTTCGAAAGCACCACCTGCGGACCGATCGCCTTACCGCAGGTGAGGCAGGCGCGCTTCAGCTACACTCATAAATTCGACAAGAATTTCCTGCTGTTCAGTATCGAAAACGCCCAGAGCGAAACCGTAGCTTCAGCGTCCGCAACGGGAGCGACCACCCAAAACGGTTTCCCGGATCTTGTACTCGGAGGAGCGTTGGCGGACGATAATTACAAGATATATCTGCGCGGTCTGTTGGGGAAAAACTACGTGCTCTACAACAACCGTAACTACGGCAGACTTTCCTATGGCGCGGCCTTGTCCGGCTTCTTGAAAATACTGGATGACAAGCTGAGTTTCAGCGTCGGCTACGGCGGCGGAGTCGGAAGGCAGTTCCACGATCTTCAGGGAGGCCAAAGCACCTATTTCGACGGAGCCGAAGTGCGCAACAACAAGATGTTTGCTCTGTCCGTCGCGTTCCGACACGTGTGGCATAAAAATCATAATGTGCGATCGTCGTTGGCCTACAATTTATGTCGTGTAACCAACGCCAAAGAATTTACGGAGGATGCCTCCGTAGCGGAAGGAAAAAAGTCCAAACGCTATGAAACGGTGCACTTCAACGTGATGTGCTCGCCGATCGAGAAAGTTACCCTGGGATTGGAGTATATCTACGCCCAGAGGAAACTGGAAAATCAGCAAAAGGGGTCCTTGAACAGAATCATGTTCATGGCCACTTTCGTATTCTGAAGTTCATACGGACGTTACGTTCCGAGGGACAATTCCATTGCGGATTGTCCCTTTTTATTTTTTAAATTTGATTAATTTTTATTTAAAAAATATATGCTTTGTATTGACCTTGCAAATATGCCGATCATATAATTCCTTCAGCATAAAGATGCATTTTATTTTTTATCGAATTACGGGAGAATATAATGAAAAAAATATCGCTCGCTTTGCTTTTGATTTCGTCAGTCCGTTACGGCTCCGACGCAATGCAGGTTCCAGAGCCGGATTTTGATTATCCGTTTTCGCGGGCCATATCCGTAAGCGGCCTGTCCGATATCCCGGAATCCGACTGTGAACGGGCAAAGCACCTGTGGAAAATCGGCATTAAAATGAACAATCCGGTCCTCATGAAAGAAGCGATAGAAACGGATCCGACGACGGGCTTTTGGATCGAAGTCGTCGATCGCCTTTCCGCTCCCGACGGAGAAAAACATTCATCCGATATTGTTTCCGATAAGGGCAAAGCGTGGCTCGAGCACTTAGCCGCCAAATCGCCGTTTATGGCCTACAATTTGGGAGTCGCCCTCTTCGAAGGACGCTTGAGAGAGGAAGAAACCTTCGGATACGAAAAATATTATCGGGAAATAAAAATCGAAAAAAACGAAACCGAAGGGTTGAAATGGCTGAGAAGCGCGGCCAAAAGAGATCATTATCAATGTCTCCGCATATTGCGCACCTTTCTTCTCAGAGGCGACGAAGCAAGAACGACGGAATTTGCGGAAATTTACGCCGCCGCCGATAAAGAAAACCCGATAAAGCTGGCGTGCATGCTTCTTAGCGGATCATTTTTCCTCATGGGCGAAGAACATACCTTTGCCGTCGTGAAAGATGAGGAGAAAGGACTGGCTCTGTTGAGGAAATATTCCGCCGACAATACTGCCGTTAAAAAATTTCTGGGCTTTTTGCTCATGACCGGAGGCGGAGTCGACAATATCCGAATTCAAAAAAACGAAAAGGAAGGTTTGGCGCTGCTGCGGCAAGTCGCCAAAGAAGATCTTCTGTCCAAGTGGCAGGTCGGAGTACTGTTTTGTACCGACGTCGTCGAAAAGTACTTCAAAAAGACCTGCAATTTTAAGAGAAAAGACAAGGAAGGGTTGGCCATGTTATACGAAGTCGCCCTGACCGATCCGTCAAAGGCGGAAAAACTGGGGACGGCTTTTTTGAGGGGATATATGTCGAATCCCTTCGAAGACGAAAAATCGAATGCGGAAACAGTTAATTTCCCCCAAAACCCGGTCATAGGAAAACAGCTGCTGATGCTGAGCAGAACTTAATTGCGGCGAACAAACGGCCCGCATTAACGAATTATTAGCGGTTCGCTCTCCATAATTGCGGTCGGGAAATTAAAGGGTGATTCGTGTGCGGAAGTTAAAAATATCATCGCCGAACGCACGGCGGCTCGGCTTTTTTCAAAGCTTTTTTGCTTCGATTGCCGGAAATGCCATAGTCGAAACCGCACTTACCCTCCCGGCAGTTTGCACCCTGATATTTTTCACACTGGAACTGATGAAAATTAATTTAGCCAAAACCGCAATCGAAACGATTACGGCGGAAACGACCTTCAGCTTCATACGTAAAGGCAAAACGGAGGATTTTGAGTACGTTATCGAAAAATATCGACCGACTTTTATTCCGAGGGAGCGAATCAGATATTGGTTCAGATTCTATTCTTCAATAGAACAAATGTGCTCCGTATCCCCCTACGGCGGCGAGGATATCGCCTGGCCGCTTCCGACCTGCACGGACGTTACGGGTATTTTCATTGATTCCATGGGAACCGGAACTTTCCTGAGGGCTGCCGGACATATAAACGAAAGCGAAGCCGCAAATATGTTGTCCTCAAATGAAACTCCGCCGCCCTCTTCCGGAAAAGCGTTCGTCCTCACTTTCGTCTGCGACTACCGTTTCTCGAGTGCACTGATAAAGCCGTTTTTTTCCGGAGGATATAACACGCAATATGTCAATAACGAAGACGAAACAAAAAAATATCTTCTCTGGGGACGCGGAGTCGGGATAGTTAATTGAGGATGGCATGTCGAAGATTTTCCGCGTTGCGGTAATTTTGCTGATATCGACGTTTGCGGCCGGACTGAACGCCGCCGCGCCGAAGGTCTCCGTCATCGTGCCGGTTTATAAAACCGAACGCTTCCTGCGGGAGTGCCTGGATTCGATACTGGGGCAAAGCCTGCGGGACATAGAAGTCATCTGCGTCAACGACGCCTCTCCGGACAACTGCGGAGCAATTCTCCGGGAATACGCCGCCAAAGATAAACGCGTAAAAATCATCGAACACGGTCGCAATCTAGGCTCGGCAATCGCCAGAAACAGCGGAACGGACGCGGCAAAGGGCGAGTACATAGCCTTCGCGGATTCGGACGACCGCCTGCATCCGGACATGCTGAAAATACTTTACGACGAGATCATAAAAGGCGACTTCGACGTCGCGATCTGCAATTATTTCGATGAAACGCCGCAACAACGACCGGTCATCGCACCGATCACCGACTATAAAGTTCGGGAACACGACGTGTCCGAGTGGATAACAGATTTCAGTTCCCCATTTAAAGGGGATAAAAGACCCGCAAGTTATCTCGTCGTTTGGGGCAAATTATACAAAAGAACCGTGACGGAGGGAGACGGCTCGCGGGAGCCCCTCAGATTCTCTCCGGAGCACGGGACAGCAGACGACTGGATTTTCAATATTTGCGCCCGTCGGTTTATCAAAAAATACGTCTCCGTTGACGCAAAACTCTATTTCTACAGAGAATACGGAGAATCCCTAACCAGATCCCCCTTTTCCAAAAGCAAAACGGACGGTTTTTGCAAAATCATAGAAATCGTCCGCAGCCGGCCGGATTCGGCCCCGAACGAACGACACAAAAACATAATATGCGAAAGTACGTTATTTTGCATGTTCGAAAATTTCATATTCATACGTCATAAGATGTCGTTCGATGTGTTTTGCCACATGGTGCGCCGCGTGTACGGCTTGTATGCCGTCGGGCTGGTGAGTTGGGACTGCATCAAAGGCGCGCTTGCTAAAGTTTGGAGGGTAGTATGTTCGGTTCTTTGGAAATAATTCGCCGACTATGCCTTCGGAGTTACTTTTCTTTTTTCTATTATCTCGTCAATCAAACCGAATTTTTTCGCCTC
>JAISMS010000023.1 GCA_031276565.1 Holosporaceae bacterium
TACATCCAACGGTAATAATTTGAACATTCTCTCTCCGGAACAAATCCCCGCAACAAATTGCCGATTTCGTCATTAAAGTCGATAAGAGTCGCGTCTTCCTCAAGAAGGAGAGGATAAAACTCTTTTAAAAATAATTTACAACTGCTCGCTAAGGCGTTATCGACGTTTTCTTTGGTCGCCTTTATCGCGTCGCCAACGGCTTGCCTGTATAGTCCCTGCCTAAAGCAAGCCGCTATATCCCGCATACCATAATGCAGTGCATAATCTGTCGCATGATCCATTGCCGAAACCGTTCCGACGCATACAAATAAAAAAACAACAAACCTCCGCATAATAAACAGACAACCTCCCTTTAGCTCAGATTAACAATACATCGATTCCACGAATTGCGCCAAACTTTTTGATATCATTGCTGATTCCGGAAAGGTCATGAAATCCGCTCAAAAAATCATTTCGCTGAAAAATTCTCCCTTTCGGATATTGTCAAAGGCCGTTTTCAGCGGTTTAAAAAGGTTAGACGGCAATTCGTTTTCCTTAAAGAATTTCACTCCTCCGCACTTATGGGGTTCCGCGTTGCAGATTTTCCCGGAATATTTTTTGCAGACGAAAAAGAAACATACGGACGGGTAATCGTCGTAATAGTACATGACGTGCGCAAGTTTTAAATCATCGCGGCATATTTCAACGGCGATCTCTTCCTTCGTTTCGCGAAGGAGCGCGTCGATGATGCCTTCGCCTTCTTCAACGTGTCCCGAGACCGTTCCCCAACTTCCGTCTCCGTATCCGGTATTTTGGCGCAGCATAAGAAGAATTTCATCGTCTGTTTTTAACAGCAGATAGACACCTGTGCGGGTTTCTGATTTCATATGCGTTTCCTTAGTTTGCGCCCAATCGTTTTCTTCGCGACGGGAAGTAATTTATCATTTTTCGGATATTTTTCAACAATAATTTCCTCTGAAACCGAGGAGGGATCGGTCGGATCAAACGGTTTTTATTCGCAGGACGGCAACGGTCGCGCGATCCCGAAAAATATAAACAAAACCGAAAACGTGCGGAGACGACTCGAAAAGTTCAGATCGAAATTATATGCTTGTTTCGAGATCTGAAAAAAGTAATCGAAAAAGCGGAAATCTGACGTTACCGGTATTCGCCCGAGATCAAAAATGCTAAAATAATCTCGACGGCGTCGCGGCAGATTTTACCGAAAGACGGAATACGATCTTTCGAATCGAAAGAAGAAGCCGCTGCCGAATATTGATCCGCAACGGATCGTCCGGCGGACTTTCACAAAATCCGCGCCGTGCCGATTCGGGAAACTTCGCGTTGCGGCAGACGGCAATAGGCGGGATTATTTGATAAAATCATCGGGAGAGTAAATTATGAATGAAAATACGCCGTCGACCGAACGCATAGAGGTTGTTCCCTACGACCGGCGTTGGCCGCGGGTTTTCGAAGCGGAAAAAGAAATAATCGCGGCTGCTCTCGGCGATAATTGCATCGCGATTCATCACGTCGGATCTACAGCCGTTCCCGGACTTGCCGCCAAACCGAAAATTGATATTGTGGCCGTGGCCGAGGAACGCGGGAGAGCGATAATTGATTCGGAGAAGGCCGGATACGTATACAAGGGCGAATGGAACATTCCTCTGAAATGCGGATTCGTCAAAAGAGGATCCGTAAACGCAAATCTGCATTTGTTTTTTGACGAAAATCATCCGGAAGTCGAACTGAATCTGAAATTTCGCGATTATCTGAGAGCTCATCCGGAAGTGCGCGATGAATATGCCGCCGTTAAAATGAAAATTCTGGAAGACGAAGACGCTCACCAAAAATCCGAAGTATCGCCGTTCCCGATTTACACCGTCAGGAAAAGAAGTTTCATCGACAACGTTATCAAAAATACCGGATTTAATCGGCTGCGGGTTTTGAAATGCGCGACGGAGAACGAGCGGAATGCGGCAAAAAAATTTCGAAGGAGATATTTCGATCGTCTCGGAACTGCCGATCCCTTTGACGAAAATTTCGACGATCCGAATTGCGAACATTTCATGCTGTATCGCGGCGTGGAAATTATCGGATACGCCGACATTCATGTCGCCGCGCCGTCGAAAATCGAAACGCGCATTTTCGAGAATTCGGATCCGGCGGCGGCTTCATATTTTTATGACGTAATAAAAGAATGGGGAGAAATTCGCGGGCGCACGTTATAAAAATCCGGAAAGTTTTGCGCATAATGTGATACAAATAATAATACGAACGAGAGAGGGTGTTTTATTGACGAAGAATCGGACAATGAGAAAGATTGTTAGTTGCTAATACAACAAAAGCATTTCTGAGTTTTATGAGAAAAAAAAAGGCGAAGGCAAAAAAAAAGGGTTGCCCCGGCTGGCTGTATGCGCAAAATACTCTCGCAACTCAACGCTATTTTGAGGAAGGGAAGAAACAACTTTTAGGTATTGTTTTTAAGAGTTAAACGGGATAGATATTATTTAAAATCACGATTGGCGCACCTTTTTTTGGGTGCCGGGCGCATGCAGGCAATGGTGCATATTTCCGTGCCGAAATTGGCGCTTTACGGGTTTTTTTCAGACGAGAAATTTCCGGATCTTCGGTTAGAACAGATTTAAAAAGGTATGGAAAACGGAAAAATCTGCCGGGAAAAGAACGAAGCGCGAGATAAAAGGAAAGAGGATTTGCCGCTCCCCATTGCATTAACTGCGGTCGAGTGCGAACGTTGTCGGCATTTCCGGAAGACGGGTGTCCGTTGACTGCGGAAAATATTGCAAAAGCAACAGCGAAACATTTTCGAAGCGGAAGTTATTCGACGGAGAGCGCCGGTTACTCGGAACTCCTGTTTGGAAAACTTAGCGAAGCCGAGCAAATAAGAGCGAAAAAAATCATAAAAAACGGGAATTTCCCCAATCAGCCGTATTTGATTGAGACTTTAAAAATAAGGCGGTTGGAAAATCCGTCGATATAATGCCTGGCTGAACGCCGTCATGGACGTCGAGTAAATTCGGACCGATTTTAGGGGAAAATAAACGGGTTTTTTGAAAAAGAAAATCGAATGTCTTGCATATCATCGGCGTTTTATCCCCGCGATTGCGCGGCGGTATTTCGACGCGAAAATTTTCCGAAAATCCGTCGTCGGGAGGGCCGAAGCGCGTGCAAATCGGCTGAACATAAATGAATTCGACATGTGTTTTCTGTGTTTTGACGACAACGTTTCGATTGGCGCGGTCAGCCTGACGCGAAACGACATTTCCGGTAACAAAGCAAAGATTTCCGTTCTGTTCGTACTTGAAAAATACCGCGGAACACGCCAAGCAACAGGTCCAAAATTTCGGCTTCGAAAAACTGTATCTTTACACTGCCGACAGAACCGTTCATTCATGATATGAAAAATTCGGACGTAAAACCGTAAGAGAAGATATAATTAAATGACCGGACATAAAGATTGCGGAGACCGGCCGGTGAAATTTCCGTAACAGGCAATCGGGAAAAACGTTTTCGGAACAGACATTGCGAAATACTGCGGCGCAAAGGATCCGTTTCCCGTCGACTGCGCTGTTGCGAAGTTTTGCAGCGGAAAATATCCGCGAGAAATAAACCGTAATTTTCATAAAATATTTTACGCTTCGAGCGGAGAATGTTATATTGAATTCGATGACGAAATCGTTCGTTTGAGAAAACGGGATGCGCATATCGCAGATCCGGACGAGCGCGTTCGACAAACGCCGAATGCGCGGATATTCCGACGGTCTGCGCTATTTCTTTCGATCTCAAAAATGCGGAATTTCGGATGAAAGAAGTTATTAATGCCGCCGTGCAAAATCAGCGGGATTTTACGCCGCACGGCGGAGCGGAAACCGTCGGATATTCGCATGGTTTCGCCGTCGTTATGCGCGAAGAAGAGACGTCGGTTTGTGAGGGATAATAATCGGAGGCATAAAATGAAATTAACGGGCCTGATCGCGGCATTATTTTTTTTGAGCGGATGTTCGGGAGAAGCAAATCCGCGAAAGGCGGAAACGCTTTTAAAGATGGAAGATTTGGGGATTATTGTTGATAAAGAAGTCCAAAGAAACGATCCGCGCGATGTTTCGGTTGTTTTCGATTTCAGTTATACATTGCTGCTTCCGAAAGAAGCGGCTCTGCACAAAAAAAATATTGAAAAATACAAATCCGCGTTTGCGGCGCTGTTGGAACCTTTATCAAAGGAGGAACGCGATCGTTTGCTGAACGATACATTAAAATCCGCCGATCAACAACTTGCGGGTGGCGGAACTCCGGCGACGATTCAAAAACTTAAAAAACTCGGCGTCAATCTTATGGTTTGTACGAACTCTCTCACGAAAACCAAGGGAAAAAGCACTGCGGATATCATCGGAAAATTACTTCAAAAACAGGGGATCGAACTTGAGTTTCGGAATATTCCGTTTGCTCATTCGGAGTTCGACGAATTTAAGGAATATCTCGGCGGTTATCCCTCCTACGACAGCGGAATCATAACCTCCAACAGATCCGACAAGGGATTGGTTTTATCGGCGTTTTTCAGAAGGCTTCCCCGGACGCCGCGGACGGTCATATTCATTGATAATAATCCTCAAAAAACAGCCGACGTTTTAAAAATAGCCGACGATTTTGACGACACGAAATTTGTCGTTTGCAAATACGGAGAACACGAAAACATTCCTGCGCCGGAAATATCGGAGCGGGAATTTATTGACTTTTGGCGTTCGAAAATTGCGGAGATGAATTTTTCAAGGCGAAATTAAAGGGAGAGCGCGAATCGCCGGCGCGACGAATCGGTGCCGAGCGCGGCCGCAATTATTTCTTTTTCGACCGGCGTCGGTTCGGGAAACAATTTCCGCACCTTTAGCCGACTGCGTTTTTTATTCATGCTCGATAATTTTATCCGACAATTCCGCTGACCGCGATCTGTTGCGATGCAAAATCCGAATGCGGCGCAGCGCGCCCCTCTTGCGAAGGCTTGTTTCCGGGTTTGATATCGTTTTCCCGCACGGCGACGGACGTTTCCGCCGACCGCAACGTTTCGTTCCTGTCGTTGCGCGACGGTGTTTTTATGCCGGGAGGAAATATTTAAAAATCCGCCGACCCGACGGTCGTTAAAAACAATCGCGAATGCAAAATAAATTTATGTTGCGCTAAATCGGCAGGACGAACTGTTTTTTATTTTTGCATTTGAATAATTAACGGTCAGCCTTCCCGAGAAGTTGATATATTCCGGACGATAATATAGTATGCGCGGGAGTTAATCGGAGTAATCGGGATTATGAAAATTATCGGCTAGATCGCCCCGTTCGGGGCAGAAAAGATATCGTCGACCAAAACTGCCACGCTCGGGGCAAGAAGGTATCGGACGAATTCTTCGTCGCAGATTTAGAAAGGATAATATTATGCATAATCCGATTCGTATACAAGGTTTCAGTTTAATTTTTCCCCATAAAACGTGCTTCGAAAATTTTTCGACGCAAATTTCCTTCGGCGATCGCATCGGAGTTATCGGCAGAAACGGCGGCGGAAAATCATCGCTGCTGAAGATGATTGCCGAAAAATTTCCGGAAATTTCAACGGCCCGCGTTCCTCAAATCATCGAGGATTTCGACTCCCTCAGCGGCGGGCAGCGATTTAACAAATTACTGTCGCAGGCACTGGGAAAAAATCCGTCGATGCTGCTGCTGGACGAACCCACCAATCATCTGGATCTTCATAATCGAAAAAGTTTGATGCGCATGCTCAACGGATATTACGGAACTTTGATCATCGCAACCCACGATCCGGAATTGCTGCGCAGCTGCATCGACATTTTATGGCACATCGACGACGGCAAGATCGCAATTTTTCGCGGAAGCCGTGAAGACTGTATGAACCAAGTGCGCGCGATGCGCCAATCAATTATGCGTCAGACGGAATTGCTGGAGCGGGAGAAAAAAACTCTGCATAAAAATCTGATGCGGGAGCAAGAACGCTTCGCCAAAAGCAAATCCTCCGGCCTGAAAAAAATTGCCGACAAAAAATGGATGAAAAGCGTCGGAAATCTGAAAGGCATGAAGGCGGAAAAAGCGCAGGGACGGAGCTTAAAATCCATAGACGAGAAAAAGCAAAAATTGTCGGAGCAGTTGTCGGAAATTCGCCTGCCGGAAGTTATCTCGCCGAAATTTCATCTGCCGCATCGCAACGCGGGCGACAAAAATTTGGTTTTGATCGTCGACGGATCTGTCGGCTACGCGGACAAAATTGTTTTGCGAAACATAAATTTATCGATAAATTCGCAGGAGCGTTTGGCCGTCGTCGGCGCAAACGGCGGCGGAAAAACGACTTTGGTTAGGGCGATTTCGGGGGACGCAAATATCGTAAAATTCGGCGATTGGTATACGCCGAATCCCGGGGACGTCGGATATTTGGATCAGCACTACGGAAACTTAAATCCGGAAAAAACCGCCGTCGAAATTATCTCGGAGGCAAACCGGTCGCTGACCCGCGCGGAAATTCGTCGACATCTGAACGATTTTCTTTTTCGCAAAAACGAGGAGGCGAACACGCCGGTAAAAAGTCTCTCCGGAGGGGAGCGCGCTCGGCTTTCGTTGGCGAAAATCGCCGCCAGTCCTCCGAAGCTTCTGATTCTGGACGAAATAACCAATAATATCGATCCGGAAACGCGGGATCATTTAACGGAAATTTTGCGCGCGTATCCGGGAGCTGTGATCGTCGTTTCCCACGACGAGGACTTTTTGGACGAAATCGAAATAACAAATAGAAATGCGGTATAACCATGCTCACATTACAAAACATAAAATTCAGTATTGCCGGAAAACAAATTCTGGACGGCGTCGACCTGCAGATCGACGGTCGACGGCACGTCGGTCTTGTGGGACGCAACGGCAGCGGCAAATCCACTCTGTTCAAAATTATTCTGGGAGAATTGGAACAGGATGACGGAAAAATTCAAATGGAAAACGGTAAGCAAGTTCTGGCCGTAAAACAGGAAATGCCGGACGGCAATATGACTCCGCGCGAATTTCTGCTGTCCGCCGATCCGCTGCGGGAAAAATTGCTGCGGCAGCTGGAGGAAAATGCCGATAATCCGGAGTTGTTGGCCGAAATCTACGATCGACTCATCGACATAAAAGCTTTTGAGGCGGAATCGCGGGCCGCCGTCGTGCTTAACGGTCTCGGGTTCGATGAAGAAGCTCAAAATACCCCTCTTTGTAACTTCTCCGGCGGATTTCGCATGCGCGTCGCCCTCGCCGCGATTTTATTTCGGGAACCGGATCTGCTGCTGTTGGACGAACCGACAAATCATCTCGATCTGGAAACCTCCGATTGGTTAAAGGATTTTCTGGTCGCATATCCGAAGAGTTTTATTTTAATATCGCATGATCGGGATTTTCTGAACGATACCGTAGACACGATCTTTCATTTGAAGAACAAAAAGATCGTGAAATACAGCGGGAATTTCGACGCCTTCATTGACGCTTGTTCGCTTAAGCAAAAAAATGCCGAAGAATATAACGCGAAAATGGAGGCGAAACGCAAACACATGATGGAGTTTGTGGAGCGATTCGGAGTAAAGGCAACAAAGGCCCGACAGGCGCAGAGTCGATTAAAAACTATTTCAAAAATGAAATTTCTCCCGGTCGACCGGGACGACCCGACCGTCACATTCGATTTTCCGGAGCCGAATCCCGTTCTCACGTCCAACATATTATCCTACGATAAAGTATCGCTGGGCTACGGGGACAAGATCGTTCTGAAGAATATTTCCGGAACCGTTATGGCGGACGACCGCATTGCCGTTGTCGGCGCAAACGGAAACGGAAAAACGACGTTTGCAAAATTTCTTGCCGGAGAATTGCAGCGAAAAAAAGGCATGCGCGAAGCCGGCGGCAAGTTAAAAATCGGATTTTACAAACAGGATATTTTTGAAAAATTGGATGCAACGGAGTCCTCCTACGATTTTTTGAAAGAACTGATGCCAAACGCCGCCGACAAACAAATACGTTCGCACCTGGGGCGATTCGGGTTTTCCGGAGACAAGGTTTTCCAATTGATCGGGGAGCTTTCCGGAGGCGAACGGGCACGTTTGGTTTTCGCAACGCTTACGTCCGACGCTCCGAATTTACTGATATTGGACGAGCCCACGAACCATCTCGATCTCGAAATGCGGGAATCGCTTATCTCGACGCTGACTTCCTACAAAGGTGCGGTGATTCTCATAACGCACGACCGCCATTTTCTGAACAGAATCGCCAACTCTGTTTTTATCGTTGCAGACGCTTCCGTCAGACAATTCAACGGAGACTTGGATCAGTACGAAAGAATTGTCGCAAAAAAACAATATCCGTAGCGGCATAAAATCGCCCGCCGTCCCGTCGGAGATATTTAACTGCAGCGCAAGATTTTCGGAGGCGATTTCCGCATAGTTCGCCGTTCCATTTTACGCGGCCGATTTCTGTTGTCCGGGTTTATTTTTTCCGCGACGATTGTTACACGCTTGCGAACGTCGAACGAATTGCGCAAAAAGCATTTTGCAATTACGGCTCGAGGCATTTTTGAGCAAGCATATCTGTTCTTTCGAGGATTTTTTGAAGAACGGAGTCATTGTTTTCGGCAAAAAATTTTTCAACTTCCGACAGACTCAAAATTTTTTGTCCCGGACATATTTCGAAAACATCAAATCCGACGGCTGAAAATTTAGTGCTCGGTTCGTACAGCAAAACTCCCGCGCAGCATATTCCGTTGAAATACAACAAAACATCCCCGTTATGGAAAAAGAAACTTTTTGAGGAATTTGTCGCAAGACCGAATCCGTACATTCCTCCGCTGCCGTCGTCGACGGAAAACTCCGTCAGTTTGTAAAAGTACCCGTTTTTTTCGAGGAAATCGTTCCATTTCAAAAGATCTCGGGCCGTGGAAATTATGCCGCCGTCCGGGGTTACGGCTTTTGTCAACACGGTCTTCATTATTTCCGGAGATCGGTTAACCGATTGCAAGGATTTTTTCAGTTTCCCGAAGAGTTCTCTTTCGGGAAAATCATCGTGTAAAAACGTGTGGACCATACCGGCTTCCCGGAATAATTCGCGAACCGATTCGGCATATGATTTATGCGTTTGCTTTTCTAAAATCAGCCCGACCAAATCAAAATTCAGGTTTTGGTATTTGTAACCGACAAGATTTTTTTCGCTGTACCAATCTGTTTTTGAAGAATGAGAGAGCAATTGCCCGACCGTGACTCCGGCGAAATGTTTTAATTTTAACCGACGCCGAAGCATACGCTTTTCAAGTTCCGGAAGCGCGTTTGTCAGAGATAAAAACTCTTCCTCCGTAAGAAGAGTCGTAACATCCGTGTTCAGAAGGGGAGTTATATGCCTGAGAGCTAAAACTCCCGTAAACTGTTTGCTGACGGATCCGATAAAAACGGAGTATCCGGATCCGTATCGGCCGAATGGTACTTCAGTTCCGTCTCGAATCCGGGATTTTTAACGGCGACCGTTCCCGTAAAATTTTCGCTTTTGCCGCAACCGCTTCCGGCGCACGCAACAATGCATGCGAGCGCAAATACGCTCCCCCGCATAACCGCCCCCTAAAATCGACAAGCCCGGATAAATATACCAATTATCCGATGTGCGAAAAAGGCAGGTCTGAGCGGATGTTTCGTCTCGCTTTCCGTCGACGAAAATTATCCTGCCGAAAAAGCTCCGCACCGGGCTTTTTCGGTTTGTTCGTTTGCAACGCGGACTTTTGATTCGAGCGAAAATTTAGTACACTTGATTTACTTAGTTTGGGGTTTTTTTATGGCGAATCAAGAAGAAGATTACGGTGCGGATTCCATTAAAGTACTGAGAGGGTTAGACGCCGTTAAGAAGCGCCCGGGAATGTACATCGGAGATACGGACGACGGTACCGGATTGCATCACATGGTGTTTGAGGTGGTGGATAATTCCGTGGACGAAGCCCTGGCCGGCTACTGCAAAAATATAGAGGTAATCGTGCATGCGGACGGTTCGGTTTCGGTTTCGGACGACGGCCGCGGAATACCGACGGATTTGCACGCGGAGGAGGGAGTATCCGCCGCCGAAGTCATAATGACGCACCTGCACGCCGGAGGAAAATTCGATCAGAATTCCTATAAGATCTCCGGAGGATTGCACGGAGTCGGCGTTTCGGTGGTTAACGCTCTTTCGGATCGTCTGGATTTAACGATTCGGCGGGGCGGAAAAGAGTATTTCATGAGATTCAGAAACGGATTTGCCGAGGCGCCGCTTCGGGTCGTCGGAGACGGCGGGACAAAAAGCGGGACTCTGGTGAGGTTTTGGCCGTCTTCGTTGATTTTTAAGACTACGGAATTTGTTTTTTCGACTCTGGAGCATCGCATGCGGGAGTTGGCATTCTTAAATTCCGGAATACACATATTGTTGAAAGACGAGCGAACGGCGGGGGAAATCCGGGCGGCGGATCTGCACTACGACGGAGGTTTGAGGGAGTTCGTCCGGCATTTGGATCGCAGTAAAAATCCTCTTATCGATAAGCCGATTTGTATTTTGGCTTCCAAGGATGAAATAACGGTGGAAGCGGTTCTGGAATGGACCGACAGCTATCATGAAACCATGCTGTGCTATACGAATAACATTCCCCAATCGGACGGAGGAACTCATTTGGCGGGGTTCAGAAACGCTCTCACCAGAACCGTCAACACCTATTTGGCCGAAAACGCAAAAAAAGAAAAGATAATTCCGTCCGGAGACGACGCCCGGGAGGGTTTGACCTGCATTTTATCCGTGAAGGTTCCGAATCCGAAATTTTCTTCCCAAACGAAAGATAAATTAGTGTCTTCCGAAGTTCGCGGCGTCGTGGAGAGCATTGTCAGCGATGCTCTGTCCGCCTGGTTCGAGGAAAATCCTTCGGAAGCGAAAAAAGTTACGTCGAAAATCATCGAGGCGGCGGCGGCCAGAGAAGCCGCCAGAAAAGCCCGCGAGCTCACCCGACGCAAAAACTCTCTTGAAATTTCGTCGCTGCCGGGAAAATTGGCCGACTGTCAGGAAAAGGATCCGGCTTTGAGTGAAATATTCCTCGTGGAGGGAGACAGCGCCGGCGGCACGGCCAAACAGGGCCGAGACCGCCGCACCCAGGCGGTTCTTCCGCTGCGGGGAAAAATCCTGAACGTGGAAAGGGCCCGCTTCGACAGAATTCTTTCCTCCGCCGAAATAGGAACTCTTATTTCGGCTCTCGGAACGGGAATAGGAGAGGATTTTAACGCGGAAAAAGCCCGCTATCATAAGATTATCATCATGACGGACGCCGACGTGGACGGCAGTCACATTCGGACGCTTCTGCTGACGTTTTTCTTCAGACAAATGAGGCCTTTGATAGAGAAAGGCTATCTCTACATAGCCCGTCCGCCTCTTTACGGACTGAAGCGCGGCAACTCGCATGTTTTCATCAGAGATGAAGAGGCATTGGAGGAGTATCTGTCGGATTCGGCGGTGCCGACTTCGTCATTGAGATCGGCCGACGGCGAGGTGATTGCATCCGGCGATATTCGGGATCTCCTGAAAAAAGCCGAAAGAATAAAGAAATTCGTTTCCCGCATTAACAACAAAACGAACAATGCGTTTTTGATGGAAAACCTTTTGCTGACGGGGTTCGGAAGAAATTCGCTTTCTTCGCCGGATGTTGTTAGGAAACATTTGGAAACGAGCGATCCGGGAGAATGGAATATAGAATGCGGCGAAGAGCGTTACGTTTTTAGCAAAACGCTGAGAAATGTTACGGAGAAGTTCGAGGTTTCCCGAAATATCTTCGAATTAACGGAGCTGCAAAGTCTTTCGACGGATCTGGAAAGGTTTTCTTTCTTTTTACAGGGGGCGGCGCGCTTAAAGATGAAAGAGGATACGCTTATCGTAAAATCTCCGATTGATTTTTTTGATAAATTTATGTCCAACGCCAGAAAAGGCGTTGCCATAAGCCGTTATAAAGGACTCGGAGAAATGGACGCCGAGCAGCTTTGGGAAACCACCATAGATCCGAATGCACGCATTTTGATGCAGGTAAAATTTTCCCATGCCGAAGAAGCCGACGAAATTTTCTCCACTCTGATGGGAGAAGTGGTCGAGCCGCGCCGGGATTTTATACAGGAAAACGCGCTGAATGTTGTTAACCTGGATGCTTAATGTTCTTAAAAAAGAGGAAACTGTTCTCTAGAAACGGCGAAAAATTCCGCAGGCTTATTATTTCTTTCGGAATACTTTTACCCG
>JAISMS010000079.1 GCA_031276565.1 Holosporaceae bacterium
TCTGCTTTTCGACATAAAATGCTTCCGCATCTCCGGTCGACGTCATAACGGATATCAACGCCAGCGCCGCCGCTTTTATAATTGTGCTTCTCATGGTTTTCTCCTTTTCTGTTTTTCAAATACTCTCCAACTTTAACACTTTTCCCGACCCTGACCGCATTTCCTCCGTTTGCCGAGGCGAACCGCCGTTAAACCGGCTTTATCCTTTATAGTCCGCAGACAGGTTCTTGATTTCCGCAGACAGGTCTTCCACATCCGCCGGCGAAACGACGATTCTGCCCGTCGTCTGCGCCGCCTTCAGCAAAACAATCCCTTCTCGCAGATATATCAATATTCTTTCCGTATTGTCTTTTTCGCCCCACTGCGGCTGCAATAAAATATTTTTCGCCCGTTCCAGATATTCCGCCGCCTCCGCCAACAGAGAACGCCGGTCGTCGTTGTCGACGTCGACGATCGCTATCCTCAATTTCAGCAGATGTCTCCCGATTCCGGCTGCAGCGGACTGCACCTCGGAGTCCAGTCTTCTTTTTTGCAGCTGCAGCAACGCTTCCCGCGATTCCTTTTCCGCCTGTCGGGCTTTGAGTTCGACGGCATGCTGTTCCTCGACGGCAAGATTTGCGTTTGCGATTTCGCGGCTTTTTCCTCCCGAGTATTGTGAAATGCCCGCCCCGACAAACATGCCGCCTATCCCCACGGCCGTAGCGCCGATGGCGACTTTCAACGGAGTCGATATTTCGATCGAAACGACGTCGAAAAACGACCCGCCTGCCGAAATCAGGGATATCAAGAACGCTGTTTTCCTCATTTCTTCCTTCATCATGTAAACCGCTCTCCCGCGGCCGCCTTTATTCTTTCATCAGAGACTGCCGACAATCTCCGTTTTCCGTACATCTTTTGCTCCGTTTATCGCCTCAGGCGAATACGGTTTTAATTCCGCCCCTTCTTCGAAGCCGGCAAGCAATAATTCCGTCGCGTCGGAGACGCAGAGCGCCGCCGTGCGTCGAAAACAATACGACCGCTCTCGACATTTCGTTTCTTCTCCTTCCCCATAAACGCCTCTCTTCTACTTCACAAGAACGCTTTTTATGTTCACCGAATTTTTCGCCGATCGAATAATGTTGTCGATCTCACTCGAATTATTCTCATCGGCTTTCAGGCAAATGAGTCGCGCATCGTCGATCAAATTCGAGATATCCGTAAACGGAATGTTTTTTTCTCCGGCGTCGACAATGCAGACGAACGCCCCTTGCAATCCGCTGAAAACTCCCCGGATGGCGTCGGCGTTTACGGCCCAATTCGACAAGCTCATCGCTTCCTTCGCGCGGGTCAGTTCCGCTTTTGCCGCCGTTAATTTTTCATTTTTCTGATTCTTCTGTTTATTAAGCGCCATCTTTAATTTCAGTATACATCGGTCGATTGCCGCCTCAACGGATTGCGTTGCGGCAACCACCGCATTGCCCTGCAGCAGTTGAACCTTTTTTTTCGCATCTTCTTTTTCCTGTTCGGCTCTGAGCTGCACGGCCTTCTGCTCCTTAGCCGCAATATTGGCGGCCTCGGCTTCACTGCTCTTCGATACGCTGTAGACGATGGAGCCCGCACCGGCGGCAAGTCCGGCTCCCATCAAGACTCCGCCGGAAATTGCCACGTCTTTGCGCTGTCTGGTTTTCTTCTCTTTTTCTTTATCGAGCAGCGCTTGTTGTAACGCCTCTATTTGCCCGTTCTTATCTTCAATTACCCCCTGTTGAGAAGCGTAACCCTGATATGCGCCTTCGTCCCAAGCCCTCTGTTCCGGAGTTTTTGCGGCATAGGCCGCGTTGGCCGCATCAGCCTTTGTTTGTGCCGCTGCAGCCTCTTCTTGAGCCTTTCGGGCCGCCTCCGTCGCCCTGTGGGCTTCTTCGCGAGCTCGAGCCGCGGCTGCGGCATCCATTGCCGTCGCGTCAAAAACGCTCAAAATCGAACCGCATATAATTATTGCCGTTGAAAGCTCCGTTATTTTCCGCATTTCCTCCCACCTTTCATCTTTTGTCGCCGTCGTTCTGCATTTCGTCGCATCCCGCGACTTTCCTGAAACGCCCCGACGTTCGCGACAATATGATCGAAGTGTAATTTTCTTTCATTTTCTTCCCCCGTCTGCTTCCGGTATACGTTCTAAACTTCGAGCGGTTCCCGAAATTTATACGATGCTGATGCGGGCCGTGTTTTCCGCGTCCTGCATCAGATGGCTCAGGTTTCCTCCCTGCGGAATACCGTTTTCCGCGCAGAATCTTCTTACTTCGTCTATCATGGACGTAATGCTGCCGGATAATACCTTCGCATCGTCCGACTTTTTAATTGCGAGCAGATGCTGCAACGCCGCGTACATACAGACGAAAATCGCCTTGGTTTTTTCGACGTCTTTATCCCACTCCGTCAAAAGAAAGTCGTTTTTCGCACGTCCCACGTTCGTCGCCGCGTCCAGCAGATGTCCCAAAATCTGTTCGTCGGGTTTCTCGGATAAGGCTAAACGGCCGGAAACCTCGTCGATCTGCTTCTCGTTTCTGCTCATGGTATCGCTGATGTTCTGTTTTTTAGCCTTCATCAGAGTTTCCGCCACGGCGGATTTCGCCTGAACCTCGGCGGCGGCGGTTGCTTGCCGCTGAGCTTCAAATTTCTTATTCGCCTCATCGGCTTTTTTGTAAGTCACATAGGACGCTATGCCTCCGCCGACCATTGCGCCGACGCCGGCCACAATGCCCGTAATACCAAGGCCGAGCCTCAGTCTGTCGGCTTTGCTCATCCCGGCTTCCGCTTCTTCGGCCAATATCACCGCCGACATCAGCGTCAGTATTGTTTTTGTCGTCGCGTTTTTCATATCCGGTTTCCTTTGTTCTCCGCGTTCTTCAATTGCATACTCCGCTTCTCTTCAAATCCCGACGGCCCGGTTTTATCTAAAGCCGACGTCGCCGAAAACTGCGTTTCCCGCGTCCTGCGTCAGGCGAGCCGCGTTTCCCGCGTCCCGCATCAGATCGCTCAAGTTTCCTCCCCGCGGAATACCGTTTTCGGAACAAAACTTTTTAATCTCCTCAATCATGGAACGAACACTCTCCGTCAGCAATTTCGACTCCCACACCCCTTCTACCGCCGTCAAATGCAGCAACGCCGAATACATACGGACAAAAAGCACCTTGGCTTTTTCGACATCCTGACCCCATTCCGTCTGAAGGAAGTTGTTTTTCGCGCGCCCCACGTCCGTCGCCGCGTCCAGCAGGTGTTCCAGAGCCACCCGGGATTGCCCGTCCGGAACCGTTCCGGGTACGACCATGCGGCCGGAAACCTCGTCGATCCATTTTTCGTTCCGTCCCATGAGGTCGCCGAGGTTTTGCTTTTTCTCCCTTATGCGATTTTCCGCTTCGACGGCCTTTGCCCGGCTTTCGGCGGCGGCGGCGGCTTTCTGCTCGTCTTCAAGTTTTGCCAGCGCCTCTTTGGCCTTCTTGGATATCTGATAAGCCATTACGCCGCTGCCGACCATTGTGGCGACGCCGGCGGCGATGCCCGCAGATGAAAGGCCGATGATTACTTTTTCACTGGTGCTCAGTGCGGCTTCCGCTTCTTCGGCCAATATCACCGCCGACATCAGCGTCAATATTGTTTTCGTCGTCGCGTTTTTCATGCTTCTTCCATCTTTTTGCGGTTTCTCAATTTTGCCGACCGCCGCCGAGTTTAACCGTTAACGCCGAAGCTTAGCCCTGGCAGCCGTCGTCGTGCTCACCGCCGTACCTACCGTGCCCACAGCCGTGCCCACCGTTGTGCCCACCGCCGTGCCTGCCGTCGTGCCCACCGCCGTACCTGCCGTTGTGCCTGCCGTTGTCGTTGTTCCGATCGTCGTTGCCGCCACCACATCATTAACGTGCACCGGAGTCAAAAAGTTGTCCGACGATGCCACGGCGGTGAGACCGTAATGCATCCTCAAAAAAGTATCCGTCTCCATGGACAGTTTATCAAGTTTTGATTTTGCCGCTTCAAGCGTGGTATCGCCGATCACCGCTTCCAAATATTCCGTTGCGGCAACCATCGCCTGTGAAATGCTCCGGTTTGAAGCGCGTACCGTATTGTCATCTCCGAGTAAAGACGACCGAGCCGTTTCCAATTCCGACAGCGTCATGTCCACATAGCTGATTGCCGTCGTATTGGTGACGATGCCGGATTGTCTTACTTTCTTTATCAAACGAGATAAACTGCTTATCTGGTTTGCGAGATCCGTACGCTGCGCCCTCAATGCGTTCGCCTTCGCCGCCTCTGCCGCATCAGCCTGCTCCGCAGCCTCGGCCAACGCCGCCGCTTGCATTGCCGCCGCCTCTGCCGCCATCGCCTGCTGTTGGGCAGGATTGTTGCCGCTCAGCATGTTCATCACGCCGGCGCCTATTTCAAGAACCGAACCTATGCTGCTCAACACATCCGCTTGGCATGGCAGAGTTACCGCCGCTGTTAATAACAAAACTTTTTTCATTGTTGTCTCCTTTCTTCAATTATAATGTGACGTATTATGGAATATAATGATTAAAATTTAATTAACAAAATATAAAAATACCTGTTATTTTTTGACTAATGCGCATTTGTCGTCTTTTTCCGCAAAAATCGACCGTTGTTCGAATTTCGATTCCGAGTGCGATTCTGCCGCATCTGACGGCATTAACGACGATCGCTCACCGCATCCGCCTCTTCGCCGCTGCGACCGGTGTCGGCGAATTAACCGTTTGCGCCTGTGCCGACGGTGATAACTCCGCCGTCGGCAACTGCGATTCGGATTGCAAACTCTCTGCGCTTTCCTCCGCCGCGGTCGCCGCTTTCGCCGCTTCTACTGCCGCCTCGACTCTTTTTTCCGTTATTACTTTCGTTGCCGCCGCCGTTTCCTCTGCTTCCCTTGCCGTCGTTATCTGGTTCATAATACTCCCGGCCTCCGAAACCGGCGTCGCAACACCGGTAAACGCCACCAACCCGTTGTCGCCGTAGTTGATTTCCAGAAAAGCGCCCGTTTCCCTGGTCAGATTGCCGAGTTTTACCGCCGCTGCCGCCAGTTCGACGTTGTTCGACACGGCGCCGAGATATTCGCTCGCGCTGTTCAGCGACCGAACGATGCCCCGACTGCCGATCGCCACCGCGGAGTCGCTTCCGAGCAGAGATGCTCTTGCCGACTCCAGTTCTGACAGCGCCATATCAACGGAGGCGATCGCCGTGGCGTCGACGAGAGCGCCGGATCTTTTAACCGTCTTGATCGCGGCGGCGAGATTGCCCGCCCGGCCCGCCAGCTCATTCCTCGCCGCCCTTGCCGCCTCCGCCGCCGCATTTTCCGTTGCGTCGCCGAAAACACAGGCGCACCATAGCGAAGCCGCCAATAATATCTTCTTCATGATCTATTCTCCCCCCGTGTCCGTTACGATGTATCACATTGTACCGGAAAACGTTTAAATGCCGGTTAAAAGTCAATTTTTCGCACAACGGGCAATTTATCGCCGTCAGCGTCTTATTTTGGAGACGGTCGTTGTTGTTACCGTCGCTTGACTTTCGCTCGCAGCAACGGCGGCGGCAGCGTCGACGGCGGCGGCTACGGCAACTTTTTCTTCATTTGCAGCCGCAATTCCGATATTCGTCTGCGTCGCGTAAATCGGCGCGGGAGCCGTGCAATCTACGCCGTAGTTGCTTTTCATAAAACGCCCGATCTCGTCAACCAAAGTGCCGACGGCCGCCGTCGCCGGCATAAGCATAATGCTGCCGCCTACGGAACTGATATATTCACGCGCCCGATACAGTCCCTGATAGATTTTCTGAGCATTTGTTTTCGCCGATTCGTCCGTCGCAAGATACGGCTTTACGGCCTGCAACTCCCGGCCGGCCATATCCAGACAGGAAACCGCCGCCGCATCGGAGATGACGGTCCGGGCTTTTACCGTCGCAAGATACAGCGTCTCCGTCTGCCTTGCATAGGTCTTCAGCATCGAAATCCTGTCATTATTTTTTGATTGTACGGTCTGCAGCATTGCCCCCACCACTGCAGACGCTTTCTGCATTCCCGTCTTCAGTTGCGGCACTATATTTGCTATCGTTTTTTGCGCGGTCATAAGCAGCTGTTGCTTTAACATCTGCGCGTTCACGGACGACGACAGCGTACTCGCCCCGGCATCTGCCGCAAAGGCAGACGACGACAGCAGAACTAATATTGTTTTAAAGCTGCCGTTCATAACGCCGCCTCCCTCTAATCCCCTAATCCTTTCCGACCGAAAAGGAGAAGAAGACATTTTATCTTCTTACTGACCGCACCGGAGCAATCTTAAGAGCAACGCCGCCGGTCCCGGCCCCGGTTCCGGACACGGATACCGTTTCGGTCACGGTCGTCGCATTTTCGATCGCAGCTTCAGCAGCCGAAGCCTCCGCGGCAATAGCCTCGGCAGACGCGATCTCCGCCGCCGCCGCATCAGTTGTCGTCACGGCAATCTCCGAAGCGGCTTGCTGAGCCTCTGATGCCGTCGACAGAGCCGAAGAGCCGAACGTCTGTTTTTCGAACAGCCGTCTCCCGGACTGCCGTTGCTCGAGCAACTGTTGTCCGAATGAGCTCCCGGACAACTGCTGTCCTAATGAAGCATCGGATGACCGTTGTTCCACTGAGTACTTGGATGACTGCTGTCCTAATGAGTGTTTCCCGGACGACTCTTGTCCGAACGAATACTTCCCGGATGACTGATGTCCGAATGACTGCTTCCCGGATGACTGACGTCCGAATGATTGCCTCCCGAATGACTCTTCTTTAGAGGCTGACCGATCTTTTACGTCACTTTTTTTGCCGTTTTTGCCGTCGGAAAAATTTCCCGAAAATATGGCCTCTGTTTCTTGGCCGAACACAAATGCCGTCAGCAAAATCGGCGTTATTTTTTTTATGTTCCTAATCATTCTTTCCATAAGATTTCTCCTTTCCGCAATTAATAATCTTGTTTCATCTGATCTTTCTCATACATACCAAAATTTTTTGTCGGTCAATATGTCATCTCCGCGGTCTCTTACCAACCGCAGTGTTGACGACTTCGGCGACCGCCTCTGCGGCCGTCTCCTCCTCCTCAGCTGCTCCATCTTCCGCCTCATACGCATCCGCATAGGCCGGATTATATGCTGTCGAATCCGTGTAGCCGTTATTCATCTGACCGCCCGAGGAATACATGCCGCCTCCGCCTCCGCCTCTGCCGCGTCTGCCTCTGCCTCTGCCTCTGCCCTTTCCCCTGCCTCTGCCTCTGCCGCCGGCACTTCTGCCGCCGCCTCTGCCGCCGGCGGCTGCGCTGCCGTCTGCGGTGGCAGCCTCGGCGGTAGCAGCGTCGGCGGTGGCAGCGCCGCGTCTCCGCCCGCTCCGGGTGCCCCCCTGTTGATCTCTCAGTTGCTGCAGCTCGGCTTTGGTGCTGCTCAGCTCGGCATTAGCGGTTTTCAGATTTTGCCTGTCGCTTATGCCGAACAAACTGTCCAAAACCGAAGCTAAGGCGCAGACGTTCTCCGTTCCTTGAGCCGATATGAATATCGACAGTATAACGGGCATTATTTTTTTTATGTTCGCCATGACTCTCCTCATACTCTCAATTCGTCCCGTCGGAGCTCCCGCACGGTCGCATCAGCGGACGCCAAGCCTTACCCAAACGGACGCTCCGTTATAAGCCTAACCCCAGAGCAATCGCTCCGATCAAGCCGACGCGGGGCGCCGGCTGCGGCCTCGGCGCCACGTAGACTGTGCGGGTGCGAACGCCGCTGCGATAACCGACTCTGCGGACCGGACCGCCTCTGGCTCTGACCGGAGCAGCGCTTCTGGCTCTGGCCGCGGGGGCAGCGCTTCTGGCTCCGCCGCCGCCCCTGGCAGCTCCGCCGCCGCCCTTGGCAGCTCCGCCGCCGCCGCCCCGCGCATTGGCGCTTCTCATATCATCTCCTCCGCCGGTATCGAACAAACTGCTCGAATACGAACCCAAGGCACAGACATTCTCCGTTCCCGGGACCGATATGAATATCGACAGTAAAACCGGTATTGTTTTTTTCATGTTCATAATGCTCTCCTCCTAATTTCATTCCCCTGTTCGTTCCGCCCGATCTTCCGCCCGGCGTCGGGTTCGCCTTCGCATCAGCGAATATCGTAAGTTTTCCTCAAAAATGACTCCGTCGTCGACGTCAGCAACTCCAAATCGGTCGCAGATATCACTGCGGGGAGATTTTTCTCCGTTGCACGAACACACTCGCCCGCTCGACGTAATTCGCCTACAATTAACCGAGCGCAGCTGCCCGCCGGACGATCGTCCCCGAACAGACAGGCTCCGACGGATTTCAGACACCGCACGGCTTCCTTGACGACATCGAGCGTCGACGCATCAACGGCATCATAGATAACAGCCTCAAGCATGCCGAAAACCCTGTCTGTCACCTGCAAAATACTTTGCCTCACCGGCCGGGAATCCGCTTCTTCGTATGCGGCAACCGACGACGTAACGCCCGAAGGCTGTATTACGCCGACAAGTTTTCCGATACCCTGTCCCATCAGATCCGTAACAGCCGTCATTCCGCCTCCCTACGCCGCAATCGTCTGAATGCACGCCAAAGCCGACATAACCGGCAACAGTCGATACGTTTTTCCCATTTTATCTCCTGTCTTTCCCAACGGATTGCATTATTATGCCGGATAATTGTTAATTATGTATTAATTACAGACACAAAAAAAAGAAAATAAGTAAAAAAATATTTTTTCTCGGACGTTTTTCGGCAATTTCGTATTAAAAAAATAAATTTATTGACTGTTTACTTTTTTTGTTTTATTTTTCTATTAATGAAAAATACGGAGAAAAATATGCTGACGATAAACCGCAAACGCACCGTAGGCACAGCTATTGCGGTCGGGTTTTTCAGCCTCGTTTTAAGCGTCGACGCCATGACGATACGTCTGCTGCCGAATCCGCGATTTCCAAGTTCCGAAGTTTTGGAAGACGAACGGCAATATATAGCCACGATATCCGTTTCGGGCGACGGCAAATCAAATTGCGGCTACAACTCCATAGACGATAACGCGGGAAGAGGGAGAGGAGGCAGAACTCGTGAAATATTTATCGGCGAGTTATTGAATCAAATCCGAAATCAGCCGAATAACGATATAACCCGGATAATAACGGGATATATTTTGGAAGAAATAATTGATCGTTCTTACACGGACGAGCTTAAAAATCTCATTACTCAAATCCGAAATCAGAATCGGACCCCGGGACAGTTCGCCTCTTTGCATTTATTTTCGGATATAATAGAAAGATATGTGATATACAGCTCCGGTCCCGAAAACAACATCATGTTGGCGAATGCAATGCCGTCAATTGCGCAAAACGGTGAAGATTTTTTCAAGCGACGATTGTATAATCTCCTCAGAAGATCAATAACAGACGATACGTCCGAAATAAGTGATTCGGAATTTGTCGCAACAGCCTTAGCAGTCCTGGACTCTTCTCCGGCAAACGCGCCGACCGATCTGCCGTTGCCGTCGCTGTTGCCGCAAATTGAAGAGACCCTCGACCGCATAACGGGTTACTGTTCGCAAATACAATTATACCGGGCATTTCTCGCCGAAAGGCGGAATTCTCCGATTCTTGCACTGGCAATAAGCCTCTATGACGATATGCCTTTACGTGATGCTCCGCTACCTGACGATATGACTTTAAATAGAACCCGGACCGAAATAGTCCGAGAATATTTATCTCTTCTTTCAGGCAGCAGCGACATGATGCAAATTTCCCTCACCGACCGTCGAGGAGTTGCCGACGCCATAGCCTGTATGCATAACAAGCATCTCTTGCTTATTGAGGGCAGAAAAAATCATCAGCAAGGTCTGATTCTTCACCGGTTCAAGCATCCCCGCAGGGAAGATACCCCGGAGAGTGCCGCCGATACGATATTTGTCGTACAGCAAAGCGACTCTCATTTTGTTAAGGGACGGCGGACAACAAGCCCCGGGCAGACCTCTCACCGATATGTTCGCTCGGCACTGCATCCAAGGACGGCGATGACGACAGCTCCCGCATCGGGACGGAAAGTCCTGTTGGGACGGAGACCTGCACCAGCGGCAGGGCAGACAAACCGCCGCGGGCAGACCTCCGCAGAACGTCAAGTTCCGGCCGCAGCGGCGACGATGACAGCCCCTGCACCGGCGGCAGGACAGACAAACCGCCGCGGGCAGACCCCCGCAGAACGTCAAGTTCCGGCCGCAGCGGCGACGATGACAGCCCCTGCATCGACGACGGCAGCAGCAGTTGCCGCACCGAGACCGCAAACCGCCGCAAGGGGCAGGAGAGTTATATCCGCTCGATTTTTGTGATCGCCCCCCGGTTCATCTTCCCCGGGGGAGGCTTAAAATCTCCGATAGTCAGACAAAAAAGACGTCAACGGACATAAAAACAATCTTAGCTGTCGTTTAACCAAAATCCGCATTAAAGTCTCCGGATATTTTCAAATAATGATTGATAAATTTTTGCCAATGCCCTACTTATATAAAAAATAGCAGGAGAAAAAATGTTTATAACATATAGCAAACGCGCCGTGCGTACAATTCTTGCGGCCGGATTTTTCGGCTTTATTACAACCGTCGACGCCATGACAGATCCGCAGCCGAATTCGCAGCATCAAAGCGAAGCCTCGGAAGATTGTCGATGTATAAGTATAACTGCAATAGACGGCCCGGGCGACGAAATTTGCGGCTACAGAGCTCTACACCCCACCGCAGGGAAAGACGCCGACGGGAATGCCTGCGACGACGTCTGCCGGGATTTCCTCGATCGATTGTCGGAGAAAATTAAAAATTGGCGGCGGGACGATATATCGGACTTGAAACCGCTGACAATAATCGGATCCGTTTTAGAAGAAATCGCGGCTCGCTCTGCTGATATATCCGAAACGGGAGGGATTCTAAAGCTTTTAAACAATTTTGATCCGCAAAATACCGAATACCGGGATTTGCGCTTGCTGGCAAACGCAATACAAGGACAATCCCTTGGGCATACCTGTAATGAGGATCCTCAAGTCTCCCGATTGGCGGAATTTTTTTTAATACTATTACAGGATTCTCCCGCAAATTTCTCGGAAAATCCTCCTGAAGGTAACGCCTACGGAAATGCTCTTGAAGTTCTTTGGGACAGCGAATTCATTCGAAACACGACTCTGAATTTTTTGGACCTTCTTCGGATCTCCCGCAATCGGATGCAATTTTACCGATACAACAGAGGAATTGCCGACGCCATAGCCTGCATGCAGGGAAAGCATCTCCTGCTCATCGAAGGCAGAAAAATTCCCCTTAAAGGCTCTGTTACCCATCGCTTCGAACATCCCGACAGGGAAGATATCCCGGAGGACGCCGCCGATACGATATTTGTCATACAACAAAGCGACGACCATTATGTTAAAGGAGTCCGCAGTAACCCGCCGCCGCAGGACGCGGATATCGACAAAGATATAACGCCAAAAAACGACCGTTCGAACGATCGAAAAATCGAAAAAGGATTTATTTCTTTCGAAGGAAGAAACATATGCTACGCCCCGCTGCCGCCCGACTGTAAAAACTGCGGCTACCAGGTCATGGACGAATCAAAGGGACCGAACGGCAACCTGATATTGGATCTGCTGGACCTTCTGTATGAAAAGTCAGAAACGGGAGCAAAAATAAGAGAATGCGTTCTGGACGAAATAATCCGACTCGGTACCTCCCTTTTGAGTGATCTCGACTCTTCCTCTTTGGGCAATAATCTGATGGAGGAAATATATCGTTTCGAGAGCAACTTCAAGCGTACTCCGCAAAATTTTCTAGACCTGTTTATATCCTCGGAAACAGATCATCTGAATAATCTGAAAGAATTTGTACCCGAAGGAATTCTCATAAACAATAAAGACCAAAACGGTTGTTCGATATCCTCAATTATCCGAAACAGCAACGAATACTTATTAAATTTATCCGGAACTCTTGCCGAGTACGCGGCCGCCGGGTACGAAGCGTCTTCCATAAAAAAAAGACTTAAAAAAACCCGCCATGTAAATCTTCTCCAAACATACTTGATATTGCTTGTGCAAACCGCCGAAAATAACGAATTTCGGATGCAATGTCCCGTTAAAGGCCAACCCGCAGGAGTCGTCGACGCCATAGCCCATATGCAGGGAAAGCATCTCCTGATCCTCGAAGGCAAAAAATCCCTTCCGGATTCTGCGGATCCAGTTCTTCACAGATATAAACATCCCGACAGAACGGATACTCCGGAGGAAGCCGAGGATACATTATATCTCATACGGACAAACGACCGTTGCTACGTCAAAGGAATTCCCGGGAAAGATTCCGACGTCGTCTCCGACGAGGTCCCGTCGCCGGCAGCCGAAGCTTGCGGCTTCATTTCAACCGTCGACGACATAATACGTCTGCCGGACGGCCAATGTATAACTACAATAGGCGTCCCGGGCGACGGAAATTGCGGCTACAGCTCCATGCACCCCGACGCGGGAAAAAACTGCGATGCCCGCGAAAGTTTTCTCGATTTGTTGTGGGATCAAATCCGAAATCATCCGGACAGTGATAAAACCCTGACAATAATCGGATATATTTTGGAAGAAATAACGGCTCGTTCCGCCGCTTCATCCGGAAATGAAAATCTTCTGGAGCTTATTGATAAAAACAACAAAGACGGCGCATACGGAAATATATATCTGTTATCCGATATAATAAAAGGAAAACTCTATTATAAGGAAGCAAGTGCCGATATCTTAACCCTGGCACGACAGATAGAGCAAATACAAGCAGAAACGGAAGCGGCGGAAAAACCTATGCTCGTTCGGTTACTGCTTCGTTGCCTGTTGGATTCCATAAAAGATTCCGAAGATACGATCGATACGATACTCCGCGACGGGAAAATCATCGATATATTGGCTAAGCACAATAACCTTCCGGAATTTTTCAGCCATGAACCCAAGGATGACGTATGGAACAACATCCCGAAATTTTTCGGTCCCGAATTTAAAGACGCCCCGAAAGAGCAGTTACAAAAGAGTATTGATACCCTCCGACATCAGATCTCCGGCATAGTCGATTTATGTTCGGAAATACAATCTTTAAACCGTTTATTTAATGAAAACCCTTCAGCCTCCGCATTGGCTGAGCTTATCTTAACATTGCCGCAAAATTCCTCGGAAACTCCTTCCGCTCCGGACGATTATGAAAAAACTCTGAAAAAACTTTGGAGCAGCGAATTTATCCGAAACACGATTCCGGAATTCCTGGACTTTCTCTTAATCTCCCGCGAATGGATGCAGTTTTACCCTTCCCACAGGGGAATTGCCGACGCCATAGCCTGCATGCGGGGAAAGCATCTCCTGCTCATCGAAGGCAGAAACAATCATCAGCAAGGTCAGATTCTTCACCGGTTCAAACATCCCGACAGGGAAGATATCCCGGAAGACGCCGTCGACACGATATTTGTCGTACAACAAAGCGACGTACATTATATCAAAGGAGTCCGCTGCAGCTTATCGCCGCAGGACGCAGAAATAACTCCGGAAAGCGATTCGAGCAGCCGAAAAACGAAGGAGAAATTTATCTCTTTCGGGGAAAGAAACATATATTATACTTTGGAGTCCGATTTCAAAAACTGCGGCTATAACACCTTGGACAAATCAAAAGGACCGAATGGCAATCTGATATTTGATCTGTTGGATTTCCTGAACGACGATTCGGACGAAGAAGAAACAAGGACACAGATAAAAGCAAAAATAAAAGAATATGTTGCGGAAGAAATAGTCCGACTCGGCATCTCCGATTCTGTTACGACGGAAGAGAAACAAAACTTCTTGCGCAGCTTCAAGCATTTCCCGCAAAATCTTTTTGAGCTGTTTATATTGCCGCCGATGTTCCGCCTGAATGAACTGTTAAAAGAAACCTCGGATCAATTGATCCATATAGACAATAACAGCGGCTGCGAAATATCCTCGATTATCGAAAGCGGCGAATGCTTATTCAGATGCTCAAAACAGCTGATTGCGCGCTCATCTTATCCCCTGGATAACCTGAAAAAATCCGTTTTAAAGTCGGAGGGTCTTATCCAGACATATTTGATATTGCTTGCGCACAGTGCCGACGACAGCGAATACCGGAGGATGTTCTGTCCTCCTTCAAACCATCCCAAAGGAGTCGTCGACGCCATAGCCTATATGCAGGGAAAACATCTTCTGATCCTCGAAGGCAAAAAATCTCGGAATCCCGTTCTTCACAGATATAAACATCCCGACAGGACGGATACTCCGGAGGAAGCCGAGGATACATTATATCTCATACGGATAAACGACCGTTACTGCGTCAAAGGAACTCCCGGGAAAGATTCCGACGTCGTCTCCGAAGTCTCATCGGATGAAGAAACGTTCTTCTCCGACGATACGGAAAGTCGTTCGGACTAATACGGCAAATCGAAATCGGGATCGGGATCCCGCATCGGAACGGCAAATCGCTGCGAGCGGCGGGAGGATACCCGGTCGATAAAGTTCCGCCGTCTATCGAGTAGGGGCAACGGAGTTACGGACAATAGGAGCGGCGGGGTTACGGACAATAGGAGCGACGGGGTTACGGACAATAGAAGCGGCGGGGTTACGGGGAGTAGAGGCAGCAGACGATGCGGAGCTCCCGATTTTCTTGCCGCGAAGGACGGCAGGACCTCCGAATAAATCACTGTCTTCCGAGGCGGCAGACATGTCGGTGTTTAATGAAGAGGAAGAGCTGCTGCCCGTAAGACCTTCTCCCTCCACCTTAAGATCCTGCGTACAAAGCCCTCCCTTACTGTTAAAGTAGATCTTTGCATAGGGAGGACAAAGCACTTCCGCTTCCGACAGACCGGCCGGAAGAGCGCTAAGCGTTACTCTGTACGTTTGATCCTTGAATAAATATTTATCCGTCGGCCACTGGGCGTTAGTGCTACTCATTAGCTTGAGTATTTCAGCGTCTTTCGCCATTGACCAATTTATATTATCTAATTTTTTCAAAACGACGGCCAATATTTTTTTCCACGCCGCATAGTGAGCTTTCGCCCTTCCTATATCCATGGACGTGACGTTATTCTTTATTAAAGAGGCTTCACCCGGAAACTGGGGCAATTTTGAGACAGCCGTCCTTAGTTCCGTGCGTATCTGCTGTGCTTCCGGCAACCCGCTTTTGCATGCTTTTAATTGACGGTACATTCGTTTTATATTTTCCAGCGATTTGCTCAGCTCCTGATCTAATTTACAGTTCTGCAATACGAAGTAAATCTCATTCAGGCAAATGCGAATTCCCTTCTCATGTTCGGTACCCAGCTGCATTTTAATTTCAGCCGAGCGATCGGGAGCGTCAACGACTATGGTCGGAACGGCGGCCGGTCCTTCGGGATTATTTTCTCCGTTTCTAAAATCCGACAGCACCTTGTTCAGATACCCGGTAACGGCGTTTAAACCGGCAATTTCTTCCCAGCTCGTCCATCGGGCCGCCTCCGGATCTCTTAAAAATTCGGCGGCAGAGGCTTTTGAGCGAGACCCGTTCAGCGTCCTCGCCGCCGCCTCGCGAATTGCGATATATTGCGGCCGGCTTACGTAAACGATATTTCCGTTTTCGATTTCCCGTTCGCCGTAAAAAATCACGTTCGCCAGTACGCTTCCGAGCGTTTCGTTAATGCGCGACAGGAATCGATACGCCCGAGTATCGTCGTCCGGAGTTCGGCCGTAAAATATTTTAATGCTGCTTTCCTTCCCGTCGGGCAGCGCGTTTTCTCCTTTTTGATAGGCTTCCGCCGTCTTGAGGGCCCACTCGCCGCTCGCGATTTTACACATCTTCCCCAGTCTGGCCGTCAGTTCTTTGTCGTTCATGAATTCAAACGAATTTTGAGCGTCTCCTCCCGGGAGTTTTTGAATTAAAGCGCGGAGCCCTTCCAGACTCTTCATATTCCAGTCCCTCTCCGACGGCGGTATTTTGTCTTCATATTTTATGTCGGTCACCAGCAGATTGAGGAATATTTCCCTAATGCGCAGATGAAATTTTTGGGCGCGGATGATTTCAGCCTGAGCACGTATGGTCTCAAGTCTGATACAATCGCAGACTGCGTATAAAAACTGCGATATTGCAAGAACTTCTTTTTTGTTAATTAAGTCGACGATATCGGATTGCCCTTCGACGCGAGCAATGGCGACAGGTTGCTGCGCCCTCCGGATCAAATCCTGCTTGGAATAACCGGGATACGGAAGATAATTTTCAATATTTATGCCGAGAGCCTCTATTGCGGCAATCAGATTATCCGGATTCGGAACGCTTGAGGGTTCCATCCCCTGCGTGACAGAACACAGCGCCATACAACAAAAAACAATCGTTCTAAGCATTTTTATCATGTCGAAAATCCGCATTTACACTCGAATTATCCTAAAAGAAACAGTTTAATAAAACATTGCCGCAAAAATAGTTTTAGGCTCAATACTAAACGCGCCGCCGTTCCCGCAGCCGACGGAGATCTTATCGGTGAACCGCCGGATACTCCGCAGTCGACGCAGATTTTCATCCGCAAACCGACGGATATTCCGCGCTGAAGCAGATCTTATCGGCGAGCCGTCCGATACTTCGCAGCCGACGAGGATCTTATCCGTGAACCGTCCGATATTCCGCAGCCGACGGGGATTTTATCGGCGAGCCGCCGGATACTCCGCGCTGAAGCAGATCTTTATCCGCAAACCGACGGATACTCCGCGCCGACGGAAATCTTATCGGCGAGCCGCCCGATACTCCGCAGCCGACGGAATCTTCTTAACTCTTTTCCTTTTTTATTCATTCCGGTACGCAGCGACTCGGAATAAATGCGACGATAACCGAACCTTCTCCTTCTTCTAACGGCGCCGAGCAGCCGTAGAAGTAGCGGCAGCAGTAGTAGCAGTAGTAGTACCCGTGGCGGTGCCGGCTGTCACGGTGCTGCCGGTTATGGTGTCGCCGGTAATACCGGCTTCAATATCGACAATCGCCAACCCGTTGATCGTCGGCGGAACGCAGGAGACGTTATAGAAGTTCTGCATAAGCATTCCCATATCTGCGATTACTCCGTCGAGTTGTGTTATCAGCGTTAATAAAACAGGGCTTCCGGATATGGCGCTGAGATATGCGCGCGCCCAATATAATTTTTGATACAGAATGGAACCGGAAATCCTGAGCATGCTGTCGCTATCAAGGATAGACGTCTGCACTCTCTGCAAATCGCTTTCCGCTCCGTTCAGATAACTGAGCACCAGCAGAGATGATTCGGTGGCGACGATGCTGTTTTTGATCACTCCGATCATCGTGCATATCTGCAGTACCCGATCTGATATATCCCTCTTCAGCGGTTCGGTTGCGACGTAAGATTCTTCTGTCGCAGTTGTAGCTGCAGCTGCGGCCGCTGTCGCCTGGGCATTTGCGGCCCCCCAGGCCGAGATAGTCTTTCCGACGCCGTCCACCAAAGAATTTATAAAATCCATCGTTCCGCCGTAAACTGCTTGCTCACAAAACAAAGCCAACGCGACCGCCGGCAACGGGCAAAATTTTTTCATATCGGTTCTCCATTATATATGTCTTCACAGCAGGCATTATGCCGGATAATGATTAAATTTTTATTAATTATCAAAAAAAATGCGATAGTTTGCGTATTTTTTTATACTCCGGAAGAAATCTGCGGCTGAGTCGCCCTGAGAAAATCAATCCAGGCTTCCCGTTTTTGCGAAGGCGAACGCAGCAGATACGCCGGATGAAAAGTAGGAATGATTTCCGCCGAAATTCCCGCCGTCCTTATGCGTTTTCCGCGCAGCTGCATAATGCCGGAGGATGTTTGCAGCAGAGCCTTGGCGGCCGTTCCTCCGAGACATATAACCACCTTCGGATCAACCAAAGCTATGTGTTTCAACACATAGGGACGAAACAGCTCTATTTCTTGATTGGTCGGAGTTCTGTTGCCCGGCGGCCTCCACGGTAAAATGTTGGTGATATACACCCGGGTACGGTCCAGTCCTACGGCCGCCAGAATTTTATCCAGCAACTGTCCGCTTTGGCCGACAAAGGGAATTCCCTGTTTATCTTCTTCCGCTCCGGGAGCTTCCCCCAGCAGCAATATGTCGGCATTTTCGTTTCCGACGCCGAAAACCATGTTGAGGGCGCATTTTTTCAGGGGAGTATCCGCCCGAGCAATCGCTTCCTTCAGTTCGGCCAGAGTCGAAATGTCTTTCTGCGTTTTCCGACGGATACGGGGAGCATCGCAGGCGACGTCGGACACTCCCGCGTGCGAGAACCACTCT
Organism: Holosporaceae bacterium; assembly: GCA_031276565.1. Classification (GTDB taxonomy): domain Bacteria; phylum Pseudomonadota; class Alphaproteobacteria; order UBA3830; family UBA3830; genus JAIRMQ01. Next base: position 18,325 of record JAISMS010000079.1, read on the forward strand.
AAAATCCGGTAAACCTCCGTTTCGGTCATAGGTTGCCGCTCAATGCGTCCTCTATTAACTTCCTGCTGTTCTCCAACCCGTAGAGAGAAATAAAAGATCCCATGCGAGGACCGTCTTCTTGTCCCAGCAAGCATTTGTACAGCATGTTAAACCAGGATTTTAAATCGGGAAAATCATGCCTTTTGCCCACTTCGAATACAATGCTTTGAATTTCGTCCCCCGATTCGGATCCTTTCAGATTATTTAACTCCGAAAGCAAATCTTCCAGGGCTTTTCTTTCGGAATCCGAAGGCACGGAAAAACGCTTATCGGGCTTAATAAAATCCCGATAGTAATTTACGGCGTATTTTATGAGTTTGTTTAAAAACGGCATCTTCGCCGGAGAAGCGTCGCCGAGGTATTTACCCATGAAACCCCAAAGTACTTTTTCATCGTCCGTATTGCAGACGCCGACCAGGTTCAACAGCAGCGAAAAAGATATCTCGGCTTCCGGTTCCGGAGGATTTCCGCCGTGGATATGCCACGCGGGATTATTAATCTGTTTCTCCGGCTCCTGGGTCTTGAAGTTCCTTAAATGAGAGGCGTAATCGTCAATCTGTCGAGGAATTACGTCAAAATACAACTTCTTGGCGCTTTTGGGAGACGCAAACATGAAATTCGCTAAACTTTCGGGAGGAGCGTATCTGAGCCACTCGTCAACGCCCAGACCGTTTCCCTTGGATTTGGAGATTTTCTTCCCTTCTTCATCCAAAAACAACTCGTAATTAAAACCGGCCGGCGGAACTCCTCCGAGGATTTTACAGATTTTGTTCGAAAGAACAACGGAATCGATCAGATCCTTACCGGACATCTCGTAGTCGACCCCGAAGGCCGCCCACCGGGCCGCCCAGTCCACTTTCCATTGCATTTTACAATGGCCGTCGGTTACCGGAACTTCGGCGAGCATGCCGTCCTCGTCCCGGAAAACCACCGTTCCGTCTTCGATTCGATATTCCTCTATTTTTGTCTGCAGCACCCGTCCGGTTTTCGGGGAAATCGGCAAAAACGGACTGTAGGTGGCCGCCCTCTCTTCTCTCAGACTTGCCAGCATAATTTCCAGAATCGACTGATTACAAATCAGGACTTTTCGAAGAACTTCGTTGAAAATTCCGTTTTGGTAGCATTCCGTCGCGCTTTTAAACTCGTATTCGAAATTGAAAGAGTCCAAAAATTCTTTCAACTTTTCGTTGTTGTGGTGACCGAAACTTTGATGACATCCGAAGGGATCCGGAACTTTTGTGAGAGGATAGCCGATGTATTTCGCCGTTGTCTCTCGGTTAGGAATGTTATCCGGCACCTTACGCAGCCCGTCCATGTCGTCCGAAAAGGCGAAAAGCTTTGTTTTTCGCCCCGTCAGACATTCGAAAGCGTGCCTTACGTATGTCGTACGGGCAACTTCTCCGAACGTCCCTATGTGCGGCAATCCGGACGGACCGTAGCCGCTTTCGAACAACGTATATCCTTTTTCATCAGCTCCTTTTCGAGCCGACAATCGGCGCGCCTCTTCGAAAGGCCAGGATTTCGCGTGCTCGCAAAGGGCGACGTTAAACATGGGCATTTTTTTCTCCGATCAAACGAGTATTATACATGATCGAAATCTGAAAAACAGCGTTGTCGCGAAAAAATACGGACAAACGCGAAAAAATTGCCTGGATCGGGAATTCGAATAATGTTACAGTTCTCCGTTAGTATCGGATCCGGAATGAATGAAATTACATTTTTTAAGCTGATTGCGGTTTTTTGGGGCGGATGGCTGGCAAACAGCGCCGTTTCAAGGCTCGTCACAAGAAAAAAACCCGACCGGACCGGCAACGAAGTCTCCGATGTTTCGGAAGATTTTTCTCCGTCTCGGGAAGTCGGATTTCAGATGTTGAACAAAATCGGATGTTTTCTCGAGTCCAACGACAATAAGGCGGATAGAACTTATGCGCCTACTCCGCTGCAGGACTCCGGACCTCAGGACACGGCATAATTTTCGGAGTCGTCGACGCTAAAACCATTATTTATAGAACGGTTATTTTTTGGACTTGTGCTTTTTTTCCTTCGGCGCGGGCTTTCTTTTAGAATCCGTTTTTTTACTTTTTTCCTCCTGCGGCACGGTAAAAGACAGTCTTTGTTTAGACAAAATAACGACGGCTTCTTTTTGGGAAATGATTTCGTCAATATCAGCCTCTTTGCAACGGTGAAAACCTTCCGCCATGTAGATACGGAACCCGCGTTCCTGCATTTTTTTAAGCTCCCGCCCCGCGTGATACCTGGTCGATGCAATTTCTTTGTTTAAAGAAATAATGATTTTTATTTTATCGGAATTATCAATGAGTTTTTTTGCTCCGCCGATAATATCAAACTCCAGCCCCGGGATATCCGCCAACAGCAAAGATACGGGCCGAAGCTCTCCGGCAAGTTCAATGTCCAGGGTACTGCAATCCGCCGTAATGGAGCGCGGCTTCGTGAAGCTGCCGTCCGGGTTCTTTGAAATTGACAGATAATCGTCTATGGAGATGGTTTCCTCGGTATTTGATACGGCGACCGTTTTTAAAACCACAATATCCTCAAGATCGTTCAACATGATACTCTTTCGAAAATATGCCGCGATACCGTCGTTGGGCTCGAAGGCATAATACTTGCCGTGCCTCCCCAATTTATTTCCGATTCTGACGGCGTTATAGCCGAAATGCGCTCCGACTTCGACGACAATATCTCCGCTTTCAACCAAAAAGGCGGCGGTTTCGGCAAAAAGGGAACGGGGATCGCCGGAAAATCTCAGCTTGCTGCCGACAATCGGATCGTCCTTCTTAATTAAAATCGGATATTGTTCCCGGGTGGTGGTTATGGCAAATCCGTTTTGGAGAGAAATTTCTCCCCGCAGCACCGGAATAATGTCGACAACCGATTTGGATCTTTCCATAAAAAAAGCTGCCGCAAAAAGCACGCAGGCAATAATGACGGCGATCAACACTATTTTGTTTCTGCCGAAAAATCCGGTTCTCGACAATTCTTCATCTCTAAAATTGCTCGCCATGACTTCCCCCATAAATTACGGAAGGTATTAAAGCGAAAAAATGCTTATAAATCGTAAATGTTTGCGCGATTCAAAAAAACCGACAGACGGATTACGGAAGCGGTGGGCCCGGTAAGATTCGAACTTACGACTACTCCGTTATGAGCGGAGGGCTCTAACCGCTGAACTACAGGCCCACACGGATAAGATACCCGTTCGCGCGGATAAGTCAATAGAAAGAATAAAAGAATCTGAAATCTCCTTGATGTCGGAGAGTTGCTTTCACGTTTCCAGGTCTTTTTGTAAAAAATATTATAAAAAACAACGGACATTTTGCTATTGCGAAAAAAAATTGTTTTTGTTATAAGTAATTTATAATAATTATACAGTTTTAAAGAAAAATATGGCGACCGTAAAATTAAAAATACTTTGCTGTTTGGCTTTTTTCGGCTTTTGCCCGCTGTCGGCCATGCCGTCGGCTTCAAAAGCGTCTGCCGCCGAGTGCGTGCAATCTCTCGACAAAAGATTATCTTCCATTCTGCGGGCTGCGCTGATGCATGCGTCCCGGATTGTATCGCAATTAAATTCCAAACCGGAAATTTTAGCCAAAACCTGCCGGATCGGAGGTCTCTTCGGCAATTGCGAAACCTTGGCGGCCCTGATCGGCCGCTGGCAAACGGAAGAGCTTCTTAAGCCGCCGTCATCCGAACGCAATCTTTCCCACGCCGTTTTGAAACACACCTGGAAACCGAACAGGTTGGCGGCGTATTTCATAAACGGAGGCAATTATTTTACGGAACAGGATCGAAAAGCTCTGGAGATTTCTTCCGCGAAAAACGGCAACGGCCGCAACAATAACAACTTCGATGAGGAATATTTATCGAAAGCCGTAGATCTGCTCGCCTGCGTTAATCGACTCGGAAATCGGCAGAAGACTGATTTTTTTCTCCCCGACGACGAGACGTCGGCAAATATCATATTGCTGACAACCGCGTTGCAGAATATGTTGGACAATGTCGATCAGGTCGTATGTTCGGTTTATCCGCATACCGTAAAGAGAAGTATGGATTTGATTTTGTGTCTCGGAATCGGATTACGGATTCGAGGAGGTATTCCCATTGTTTCCTCCAGAGGAAATTTTTCAGATACTCATCTGTTCATCCCTCTTCATCTGCCGCTTTCGCCAAACGGCAGTTTTCTTGTCGTCGAGAAAGTGGAGATCCCCCTGGCTGCGTCTTTTTATCCCGTAAACGAAGGAGAACTTAATCTTAAGTTTAAAGGACCGTTGTGTGAATATCGGTTTGACTATTGGGGCGAGCGCGTCGAGAAACTTCAACAACAAAACGTCGCCCTGAATCAAACGCTGTACGGAGCTCGGAAAGAAATCGAACACTTGCAGCAATCTCAGAGTCGAATCAATCAAATCAAACAGGAAAAAAGCAAAGAGTTAACGGAGTTGCAAAAACGCACGCAGGCGGCGGAAACGGCCTTCAAGCAGAAAAAAGACGCCGTAGAAAAGCTGAAAAGTCGGAGTTCCGCCGGCGCAATTGCCGAAATGATTCCGATTTGCGAGAAAGATGAAGAAACGGACGATGACGGAGGACTTAAAGAAAGCGTTCAGGCTATTCTTCTGGAAAAGACAGCCGTCCATCTTCGCAGAGCCCCCGCGGAAAACAACAATGCTTCAAATTTTTCTCCGTCGACGCAGGTTAAAACCCTTAAGGCTTCTTTAAAAAAGACGCAAGGCCTCAGCGATGAAGCCGTACGCCATACGGGAAATCTTTTTCGGACGCTTAATACCGCTGCGGAAGAAATTTTTGCAACGGCGGCGGCCGTTCGGGAAGCGAAAAAACGATTAAAACTTCTGGAACGAAGCATGTCGGCTCTGTCGGAAGAAGAACAGATTATTTTGACGGCTCTCCGAAAAGACGAAAACCAACGGAAAGAAGCCGAGCTGAAAAAAAGAAAAGAGCAAAAAGCGGAAAAAGCTAACCGAAAAGCGGAAATCGAAAGAAAAAGAAATGAGCGACAGAAAAGAGAAGAAGAGGAAGCGCGGAGACTAAGAGAGGAAGCCGAACAAAAGAAAGCGACGGTTAAAAAAACTGCTTCTTCCCCGGCAACACCGACCGGCGGATCAGGTTCCTCTTCGGCGTCCCCGAAATCCTTCGGGAGACAAAATCGATCAAAAAAAGCTCCGCAGGAAAAAGCACAGGAAGATGATATGGAATTCTTGATGCGATTGGCGGAGGAAAGTAAAAAAGAGCATTATCAGGTATTCATCGAAAAAGCCCGAAGATGTCATCGGTTTCTGCTGGATCCGGGGATGCAAAAGTTTTCGTCGGATCTGTTGCCCGCCGACAATGACCAACTTTTAGCCGTTTCTCCAGATTTAGAGTCTCTGGATCTTATCGTTCAATGTCTTTGCAACCGAAATGATTCGTTGCCCTTCACCATAGACGATAACATGTTTACTCTCAATTTCTCCATCGCCGACAACAACTTTACGAATTCTCCGAACGAATATATGAAAAGTATTATAGATCAGATGGCGGAAAGTATTCTGCACTCCTCGAATGTTGACGGAGTCAGAACTCCGGACAGAGAAACCCTGGGATTTATTGAAAAACGAATCGAAGATATTATTTGTTTCGCAGAAAATTTTCGTTCGACGGAACCTGAGTTGTGTGAAATCCGAAACACCGCCACCCGGCATTTTTTATTATTTTCGTGTGTTACGTTCGCGAGAAAAACCGTTATCGATACCATATGCCGGCTTACGGAATATTTTATAAAATTCCAATATTTTAACCGCAAAGCTCTGAAAGAAACTCTGCAACAGATTATGAAACCGTTTCCGTTTGTCGGGAATCTTCCCGCTTATACCCATGAATATTATCTGCTCACGGTCATGCAAAATTTAAAGGAAAGCTTATCCGGTAAGAAGAACGGTCGCCACAAAAAATTGACTAAAAATGATCAGCCGGAATTTACTTTATTCCCGGTTCAGGGTTTACTCAAAGAAATACATTCTTTCTTCCGGTATTGCCAAAATTTGATAGATTGCTTGGCCTGGGGAAATCGCGTATTCTCCGACATGGATGTTAATAATCTGCGTCTTTTGCAGGAGACGCTTGGCGAAGATTTATACAACGTCTATGTATTTCCCGTATACAATTTTGTCCATCGAGCTTGTCTGACTCTCGAAATAAATTCTACGCTGGGAGCTAAATCCCTGTTAATAGATGAGGTAACAAAAGCCTGCGGAGGACGGTTAAGGGATACGGATTACAATTCGCTGACACATGTTGAAGGGTGTTTGATTCCGAAAACATGCCTCGGTTTTTATCCGCAAAGGAGTTCGGGCGCCGTACCGTTATCCTTATGCATCAGCAAGATCATCGGAATTTCTCCCTGTTCCGAATGTAAAGTCAGCGAAATCAGAGGAAATCCGTTTATCATAACAGAAGAGTTTTTGCCGGCTTGGGTGTTTGTAATGAAGTTATCATGCGATTATCTGAGCTATTTCAAGCATTTTGTCATAACGGAACGGATCGATACCCTGTCGCGAATGTTCACTTTTCTCTTTATATCTGGAGAATTTCCGCTGGCCGGCAGGTTGTTATATCGGATAAAAAGTTTGGGCGGCGTTCTTGATTTTAACGCAACATTCTGGGATCCTGAGATCAGCAGGAATTCACCGCCGAGTCAAAAAACTATAGAAAGTCTGTGCTATAGCATGGAAAGTCTGTGTTATATGTTTAAAGTACTCGGAGACATACCGACAAAAGAGGAAGAAGAAGAATCAAGAGTACTCGGGAATAATAATGAAGAGTGTGAAGGCTCCGAAAAATACAGTTGCGCTTCCATGCTGGATATATACCGCGAAGATTGGCTGGACGTATGTCTGTGCGTTTTCGCAGAATTCTCGGAATTATTCAAACATGAAGAACCGACGGAAACCGATACGTAATTTGCAAAAATCAAAACGCCGTTTTTACCCGTGATCGTATAGAGTAAAATCTCGATCAAACCATAATAAATATATAGAACGTTTCCTTATCTCTAAAACCGACCGTCGGTTTTAGTCCGTCAAAACGAAGCGCGAGTAAATCAGTATCCGGCTTTATATCCTGCGGTATAGTATCTCCGCGTATACAATTTTGAGGTATCCGTTCGGTTCCCAAGCCGTGTTTATCGGTAATTTGCAACCAATTGAGCCGGGAAAGTTTAATTATTTGGTTCGCAAAGGATGCTTTTTCTTCATTGGTGCATTTTTCAAGAAGGAATTATTATGGTTGACAGATGCGGCAAGATAATAAGGACAATCAGAACACGGTTGTTTAATTTTTCGCAAATTCTTTCTTTCCGACATTAAACTAAACCAATCCGGTTTTAAAAAAACCGATCAGTTCTTGATCCGAAATGATTTCCTGTTTTTTATTGATTGCATTTATCCACGGCGGTTCTTGATGTGTCATATCTCTTAACCGCCACGCCGAATACTGCCCGTATATCTTATAGATGTTTTCTAACAATTCTTTAATCGTCTCCGATAAGATTTTCGGCGAAAAATCTTCCGAAACTTTTAATATTCCGGCTCCGCAATCTTTGTATTTATAGTATAAATCTCGCACCACGGGACCGTGCTGCCATGCTTCTATGTCGTTTTCAAACAAACGGGAATTATTCATAGCCAAGTGGAATCCTTGGGCATAGTAACATAACTTTTGCAGTTTGAGATTTGATATATAATCTCCTGCCTCAGGATCCTGTAAACACAAAAAATAATCGGCTACATCAAATACGCTGCAGCGTTTCGCCATAGCTTTTTCCCCTTTCTTAACCCTCCGTCAGATCCGGGATATTGCAGATTGTATGTCAACCGTTATTCGTCTTTGAAACTCCTGTTGCAATATAACAAACCGCACGGCTTCAAGTTCGTTTAAGGTTCTCTTCGGGCAAATCGGCAGAAAATTTATTCCGGAAGAAATCGGAGTTTGCCGACTTTCTTGAAATTTTCATCTTCCGAACGGTCGGGGCGAGAGGATTCGAACCTCCGACATTTTGCTCCCAAAGCAAACGCGCTACCGGACTGCGCCACACCCCGACGGAATACATTTACAATACTAATATTAATATATCAATAATGATGATGTTGTTGTTATCGGAAATTTGTTAATAACTTGTTAACGAATATCCCGATCGCTTATTGCGGCGGGCTTGCGACTTAATAATATTGCGGGTATTTGGCGTCTCCGTCTGTTGATAAAGTGTTAATGCATTATTAACAAAAATTACCGAATTAAAAAAAGGGCTGTTTATTAACAGATTATTAACATCTTATACCCGGAGTTCCGAACAGACTCTTTTTCGGCGTTTAAAAATTCGGTCGGACGACAGTCGCACCGCGCGAAAAGTCGGGTTTTAACGGACGCGCAAAAGGTCTATAATCGTTTCGTCGATTGTTGGAACGAATAATGGCAAAACCCGAGAAAGCTTTTTTTTGCGGCGAGTGCGGCGCCCGCTATCCGAAGTGGCTTGGCCGCTGTGAAGACTGCGGACAATGGAATACCATAACGGAGGACGTTACGGTCGGCGGAAAAGCGAAGCCTAGCTGCAACTCGATGGAATTGCAGAGTCTTGCGGCTTCTTCCGAAAAAACAAATCGAAGGCTCAGCGGCTTGGACGAATTTGATCGCGTACTCGGCGGCGGTATAGTACCCGGATCTGTAATTCTTGTGGGCGGAGATCCGGGTGTCGGTAAATCCACGCTGTTGCTGCAAACGGCGGCGGCCTTATCGCAGGACGGCGGCTGCGTTTATGTTTCCGGAGAAGAATCTTCCGAGCAGATTCGTCTGAGGGCGGCTCGGCTGGGAGTTTCGGAGTCCGGCGTAAAATTGGCCTGCGAAACGGATGCGGACGTTATCGTGAATTCGATGGGAAAAGGCGTGAAATTCCTCGTGGTGGATTCCGTTCAGACTTTGCAGAGCGCTGAAGCCGAATCCATTCCCGGTACGGTTTCCCAAGTGCGGGCCTGCGCCCATAGGCTGATTAATTTCGCGAAGACAACTGGAGCGGCGGTATTTCTCATCGGACATGTGACCAAAGACGGCCTCATCGCCGGTCCGAAAATACTGGAACATATGGTGGACGTCGTTCTTTATTTTGAAGGAGAACGCGGGAATTCATACAGAATTCTGAGGTCAGTGAAAAATCGTTACGGTCCCTGCGACGAACTCGGGATTTTTGAAATGCGGCAGACCGGATTGGCGGGCGTCTCCAATCCTTCTGCTCTGTTTTTAACCCATCGGGAAGACGATGTTCCCGGATCCGTAGTATTTTCCGGCGTCGAAGGAACAAGGCCTATTTTGGTGGAAGTGCAGGCGCTGGTGTCCGGCAGCTATTTTACGTCTCCCAGAAGAACGGTCGTGGGGTGGGACGTAAACAGACTATTTACGATATTGGCGGTTCTGGAATCAAAGTGTAAGATTTCGTTTTCAAACAAGGATGTATGCCTCAACATAGCCGGCGGTCTCAAAATATCCGAACCTGCCGGCGATCTCGCCGTTGCCGTGAGCATATTGTCCGCCGGAAGCGGAAGAGCCGTGCCCAACGGTACTTGCGTTTTTGGAGAGATAGGACTAACCGGAGAGATAAGATCCGTCTCCCGTTGCTCTGAACGGCTTAAGGAGGCCGAAAAACTCGGATTTAAGAACGTCATAATGCCGGCTTCCTGCGATTTTCCTAAAAACGCCGGCGGCAGCATGAAGATAGAAAAAGTAAAAAACCTGATCGAAGCGGTGGCGCTGTTGGGAATGCGACGCATATGAAAAATGAATTTTTTAACGTTCTGGATTATTTTTATATCTTCCTGATATTTTGTTCCGTAGGAATAGGATTCCTTCGGGGATTCGTGAAGGATTTTTTCAGCACCTGCGCCTGGGTGGGAGGCGCTTTCGTGACGCCGTTAATCGCTCCGTATTTTATTCCGTTCGCGAGCTCGTATTTTTCGAATAAAACAGTTGCCAAATGTCTGGTATTCGGAATTTCCTATTTTACGACGCTGACGGCGCTGCTGCTTATTACATCCGCAATGTCGAGAAACGTAAAAGGCAGTCCCCTTTCCGGAGTCGACAGAGCCGGAGGAGCCCTGTTCGGCCTCTTTCGGGGGGCGGCCGTTTTGATGTGCATTTGTGTCACGATGTCGGTGTTCGAATTTCCGAGGAAAAAGTACGTTTTTGTGAAAGAATCGAAAATATCGACGCTGCTGTTTGATCTTTCGGAGAATTCGCCGCAGATCAAAAAACTTGCCATTGTCGACGCCGCAAAGGGCAAGCGGATTTTATCGAACACAATCGGGAAACTTGAAAAAAATCAAGAGAAGGAAACGGTTCAGAAAAATCTTTTCCGAAAATTTTCCCAAAGTCAAATCAAAAACAAGACGGACCGGTCTGATAAAACAAAACGCCGCAATCTGCCGATATTACGACGACGTAAAAAAGATAACAAACCGTTTGTTTCAAAAACCGTAAAGAAGTAATCGCCTTTTCGAAATCCGCTCTGCGGTTTTAATGTCCCGGATGTCAGGTTGCCGCATATCCCGAATGTCCGTGTCCCGCTTGAGCCTGTCTCATCCGCTCTGCGGTTTTAATGTCCGGATGTCAGGTTGCCGCATGTCCCGGATGTCCGTGTCCCGAATGAGCATGTCCCGAATGAGCATGTCCCGCCTGCGCCTGTCCCGGTTGCGCCTGTCCCGGTTGTGCCTGTCCCGGTTGCGCCTGTCCCGGTTGCGCCTGTCCCGCCTGAGCCTGTCCCGGTAAACGTCCGGCAGCTCCGAGATTTACCCACGGATCAAAGGCTCTTCTCCATTTTCCGGCCTCCGCGATATTCTGCGGAATTACAACCCGTGTAATCGGGCATCCTCTGAATGCCCCGTCACCGATTATCAGTTTTTTAGAAGCGGAAGGTCTGTCGTCGACTATTACTTCTTTTATTTGAGTGCAATTGGCGAAAGCCTTTTTGCCGATTTTGATTACGTTGGGGGTGATGTGAATCGTTCCGTTATCGGAAAAAGAAGCCTGAGAGCCGTAAAAGGCCATACTTTTTACGGACGGCGGCATGATATTGTCTTCAAATCTTATTTTTTTCAGCCGCGGAGTGTTGAAAAATGCGCAGCTGCCTACGGAAGTTACCTTTTTCGGAATTTTTAGAACCTCGTTTCCGTCCAATCCTCCAAGTTTTGGCAGATTGGCGAAGGCAAACGGGCCTATGGCCAAGCGAGTGGACGCACTCGTCTCGGGCGAAGTTTTTGCGTCGTCGAACTCTACCGATTCCAAATGACGACAGTGATTAAAGCAATCGCTGCCGATAACGAGCACACTCGCGGGAATTTTTACCCTTTTCAAATCTCTTACGTTTTGGAATGCTCCGGCTCCGATCATACGTAATTTTGATTTTGGAGAAAACTCTGCCGTTTTCAGATGTTGTCCTTCTTTGGTATAAAATGTGTCGTTTGCGATATTGGTTATGTCTTCGGAGACATTCAAATCTTTTTTATGTATGACGTTTTCATTCGATACCTTAAGAAAAGACGTCGCATTTTTTCGGTTGATCCAGACTCTTTTTATTCCCGCTCTCTGTGCGGCTGTACCATGGGTTGCCGCATGTGCATTTCCGGCTGCTGCGGCATGGGTTGCCGTATGCGCATTTCCGGCTGCTGCGGCATGAGTCGCCGAATGTCCCTTTCCGGTTGCTGCGGCATCTTCCGATGCATAACATACAGCTAAAAGCGTCAATATTGCGAGTGATTTTTTCATAGTCTTCTTCTCCTTTGCCGGAATTACTGTTCCGCAAACTACAGTTTGCCAATTTTATGTTAATATGAGGTTAATCTGTATAAAAAAATCGAACAAAAAAATAATACAACGAGAAACGTCGAAATCTTCAATTTTATCTTTTGCGGAAACTGTCAAAGCTGATTATATTGCCTTCCGCCGCTTCGTCGCGGGTCGGCTTTCCGTCGGTTTTTCGAGGGGAAGGAATATCCGAAAACGACGGAGTAAACTGCAACGCAAATTTTACGGAAGGATCCACAAAAGCAGTCATGGCGCAGAACGGCACTTCGATGTTTTCCCGAATTCCGTTGAAACTGAGCTCAATGGAAAAACCGTCGTCGCAGACCTTCAGGTTCCAAAATTGGTATTGGATTACGATCATGACCTCTTCCGGATGCCTTTCCCTGAGGAAGCCGGGGATTTTTACCCGCGCATGATCCGTGCGAAATCTGATATAAAAATGATGATTTCCCGACAATCCGTTATCGGCAACTTCATTCAAAACCTCTTTTACAACGGCAATCAGAGCCTTTTGCACCAATTCGTCGTATTTAAAGCCGCTCATTTTACATCTCCGGAGCCTGACTATAACGGGGCGAGCGATCGGAATCGAACCGATGACCTCCAGAACCACAACCTGGCGCTCTAACCAATTGAGCTACGCCCGCCGTAACATCACTCTTGTACCGTTTCACGGTCGAAAGGTCAATAGTAAACGCTTCCCATCGGACGGGCGTTCTGTTAATTTAAAGCGATCTGCAACGCGAATGCCGAATGAAAAAAGATCTTTGCTATGATAAGTCCCGGAACGGTATATATCTCAAAGTAAAAACGATCCCCGGGGCCTCTTCGGACAAGGTGCATGGGCTCGTCGGCAATCGGGTGAAGTTGTTCGTCAGGGCGGCGCCGCGCAACGGGGAAGCGAACAGAGCTACGGCTGCGCTGGTGGCGAAATTTTTCGGCCTGAAAAAATCCTGCTGCGTCGTAACCTCCGGACATAAATCTTCCGGAAAAATCGTGTTCATCGAGGCCGATGTGGAAAACGCAATAAAAACGGCATTTTACGGAGTGAAACCGGATGAAAACAACGCCTAGAATAATATTGGCGATATTTCTCTTCGCTGGAGCGGCGATCATCGGGTATTTGCAGCTGCCGATGTTCGGCAAATTACCGGACGGAAAAAGACTGTCGCGCATACAAAAATCTCCCCGTTATCGGGACGGAAAATTCCGCAATGTACACGAAACGTATTTTACCGGCGCCGTCGCGACTCGGATCGCAAAATTTTTATTTTCGTCCCGAAAGCATTTGGATCCGAAACTTCCCCCGCCGGCGCTGAAAACAAATCTTGAAACATTGGGGCCGAACGAGGACGCGTTAGTTTGGTTCGGCCATTCCTCCTGTTTGTTTCGCTTGGACGGCAAAACATTCCTGACGGATCCTATTTTCAGCGAAACTTCGTCGCCGATTTTGTTTTGGCCGAGGGTGTTTGCCGGCACGAACATTTATCGGCCGGAGGACATGCCGAGGATTGATTATCTGATTATTACCCACGACCATTGGGATCATCTGGACTACGAAACGGTATTGAAGTTGAAACCGAAAATAGGAAAAATCATCTGTCCCCTCGGAGTCGGCGCACACTTCGAACGTTGGGGATTCGACGAGAAGATGATCCTGGAGACGGACTGGTACGAAAGCGTTGTTCCGGAAAAAGGCATAACGATCATCTGCTGTCCGGCAAGGCACTTTTCCGGCAGGGGCGTCTTCGGCAACAGAACGCTGTGGGCATCGTTTTTAGTAAAGACCGAGACGTTTTCCGTCTATGTCGGCGGCGACGGCGGCTACGACGATCACTGCGCGGAAATCGGAAACAGATTTGGTCCCATAGATCTGGCGCTCTTAAACTGCGGACAGTATGACGCCGAATGGAAACACAATCATATGACGCCCGAAGAGGCGGTCCGAGCCGCCAAAGATTTGCGTGCCCGGAAATTGCTGCCGGTGCATGTCTGCAAATTGCCGCTGGCTTTTCACAACTGGAAGGAACCGTTGGAAAGGGTCTCCAAAGCCGGAGAAAGAGAAAACGTTGCCGTTATGACTCCGATGATCGGAGAAAAAATCCCGCTGCGATCCGAATGCGTTTTTTCCGGATGGTGGGAAGAATGCGAATAGCCGATACATCCTCGAATCCGACCCGTTACTGAATTATCCGCAAAACTAATCCGACGAAGGCTCTTTGGCGGTCCCTGTTTCCGCACTTTCGAAATTCGGATCCGCCGCAGGCTCGGGACAAACCCGCGGTTCATCTCGCGTTATGATATGACAATGCTCCGTTTTAACTCCGAGAATATTCAAAATCGCCTCATGCGCCGCATGCCAATGTTCATTCCCCGTATCCGCATATCTGCCGCGCGCCAAATTGCTCAATTTCCACAATAAGGGATCGGGATTGTTCGAATAATCTTTTTCGGGAAGAAATCCTTCCGTTAAACGCTCACGGGCGTCTTTGAATTTTGAAAGACCGTCATCCTCCCGAAGCATCAGCGGATAAAATTCCTTTAAAAACAATTTACAAGCGTTTCTCGATCTGAGATCATCGTCTTCTTCGGCTATCTTTATCGCTCCGAAAACGGCTTGTTCGTATTGTCCCCATTCGAAGTCTGACAGAATGTCGTCCGCGCCGTAATACATTGCATCGGTCATCCCGATGATCAGAGGCAGAAAAAAAGTAAAATATCGCACGACGAACCTCGCTCTCGTCAAAGATTTAACAGTACACCGATTCTGTAAATTTCGATATTCTTTAAATGTCGCATGCCGCCGATATTTTTAAATTTTCAGAGATGTTTTTCTGCTTTTATAGCAAAAACCGACGGCAGCCCGTAAACTCTTCCGCGCTCTCTCATGAATGTCATTTAAAATCGGCGGACATTTCTTCTCCTCCTTTTCGCTTTATGAACGCGACTGCGGCCGGTTGTTTCGAGCTTGTATTTCATTGCGTAACGGTATATACTACGGTTGCTTTTTGTCTTTAAGTTGTACAGACGTGTATTTTATTTATTTTTATCCATTTCCACAGAGGTTTTGATATGATCAGAACATTTACCGGACGCAAAAGATTTCGAAAAAATTTCGGCAGAATTCGGGAAGTGGCGGAGCTCCCCAATCTCATAGAATTGCAGAGGTCTTCCTATAACAGTTTTCTCTACTCCGAGGGTATGGAAAACCTGAGGAGTGACATCGGACTGCGGGAAGCCTTCCGCTCTGCGTTTCCGATAACGGATGCGGCCGGTCGGGCTCAGGTGGATTTCTGCGACTATCATTTTGACGAGCCGAAGTATTCGGAGGACGAATGCCGCAACAAGGGATTAACCTACGCGGCTTCCCTGAGGGCAACATTTCGACTGATCGTCTGGGAAGTCGGAGAAAACGGAGAAAAAAGCGTCCGGGATATTAAAGAGCAGGGAGTTTATGTGTGCGATCTGCCCGTCATGACCCGGGACGGAACTTTCATAATCAACGGAGCGGAACGGGTAGTGGTTTCCCAGATGCAGCGTTCTCCCGGAGTTTTTTTCGATCACGACAACGGAAAGACCCACACTTCGGGAAAATATCTGTTCGCCGCCCATATCATCCCCTATAAGGGCGCATGGCTGGATGTGGAATTCGACGCCAAGGATCTTATATACGTAAGAATCGACCGAAAGCGCAAAATTCTTGCGTCAACTCTGCTGATGGCTCTCGATTCGGCCGCGACCGAAGCGGAGAAAAAGGCAAATCCCGATAAAATGTTTAAATCATCTGAAATCAGAGGTATGGACAAAGAAGAAATTCTTTCCCGCTTCTATGGCAGCTATGAAATTCATCGCAAGAAAAGCGGACTGCTTTCTATGAAGTACGAAATCGATCGCTGGAAAGGGGTAAAACTCGAAAACGATCTGATTAACGCCGAAACCGGAAAGACGGTCGTTGCCGCCGGAGAAAAAATCACCGCAAAAACGGCTCGACAGTTGTCGGAAGACGGCTTAAAGGAAGTGGTCGTGCGCACGGAGGATTTGGCGGGCGCCTATAATGCGCTGGACGTCATAGATCCGACAACCGGCATAGTGATTGCCGAAGCCGGAGACGAGTTGTCGGAGGAGCTCATTGCCAAAATAACCGAGCACGAACCTTCGTTTTCGGTTTTGGACATAGATAACACCGAAACCGGCGCCTACATGAGGAATACGTTGGCGGCCGACAAATGCACCAACAGAGAAGAAGCTTTATTCGAGATATTCCGGATCATGCGACCGGGCGAACCTCCGACCGTGGATAGCGCCCAGGAAATGTTCCGCAACATGTTCTTTAATCCGGACCGTTATGATCTTTCGACGGTCGGGCGAGTGAAGATGAACAGCCGCATCGCTTCGGATCAGCCGGAAAGTTTGGGAATCCTCACCAAAGACGATATTCTGCGGATAATGAAAATTTTGCACCGGTTGAAGGACGGCGTCGGAGAAATCGACGACATCGACAATCTGGCCAATCGCCGAATCAGATCCGTCGGGGAATTGATGGAAAATCAATTCCGGATAGGATTGGTCCGCATGGAGAAAACCATCAAAGAACGCATAGGGGCCGTCGACATAGAAAACGCCGTGCCCAACGACATCATAAACGCCAAACCGGTTTCCTCCGTCATTCGGGAATTTTTCGGACTTTCACAGTTGTCGCAGTTTATGGATCAGACCAATCCGCTGGCGGAGATTACCCACAAGAGGCGTATTTCGGCCCTCGGTCCGGGAGGATTGACCCGAGACAGGGCGGGATTCGACGTGAGAGACGTGCACCCGACCCACTACGGCCGCATATGTCCGATCGAAACTCCGGAAGGACAAAACATCGGGTTAATTAACTCTCTGGCGATTTTCGCCAAGATCAATCGGTACGGATTTATCGAGACTCCTTACCGAAAGGTCGTCAAAAGCAAAGTAACCGATGAAGTCGTATATCTTTCGGCCGTCGACGAAAGCAAGTACACCATCGCCCAGGCAAATGCACCCATTACGGAAAAAGGAAATTTCAAAGACGAATTTGTAACTTGCCGAAAAAACGGAGATTTCGTCAATGCGCCTCGGGAATCCATAGATTTTATGGACGTTTCTCCTAAACAAATCATATCCACCGCAGCCTCTCTGATTCCTTTCCTGGAAAATGACGACGCCAGCCGCGCCCTTATGGGAGCGAACATGCAGCGCCAAGCCGTTCCTCTGCTGAAAGCCCAAGCTCCGCTTGTGGGCACCGGCATGGAGGCGGTTGTCGCCCGAGATTCCGGGGTCACGGTTTCCGCCAGACATGACGGCGTCGTCGATCAGGTCAGCGCCGATCGCATAGTCGTGCGGGCTACCGGCGACGATTCCAACGTCGGCGTGGACATATATAATTTGAGAAAATTTCAACGTTCGAACATGAGCACCTGCCTCAATCATAAACCTCTGGTGAAGAAAGGCGACGTCGTCGAAGCCGGCGATATCATTGCGGACGGATCTGGCACAGATATCGGCGAATTGGCTTTGGGGCAGAACGTGCTGGTCGGCTTCATGTCGTGGCACGGCTACACCTTCGAAGATGCGATAGTTATCTCCGAGCGTCTGGTGCAGGATGATAAATTTACGTCGATCCACATAGAAGAATTCGAGATAATGGCCCGGGACACCAAGCTCGGCAATGAAGAAATTACCCGAGATATTCCGAACATATCCGACGACGCTCTGAAACATTTGGATGAAGCCGGCATTGTGCACATCGGAGCCGAAGTTCGCGCCGGCGACATTCTTGTGGGTAAGGTTACCCCCAAGGGGGAAACCATGATGACTCCGGAGGAAAAACTTCTCAGGGCAATATTCGGCGAACGGGCAGCCGACGTAAAGGACTCGTCTCTCCGATTGCCGCCGGGAGTCCGCGGAACGGTCGTGGACGTGAAGATTTTCTCCCGATGCGGCATCGAAAAGGACGAAAGAGCTCTGGCCATAGAACAAAGAGAAATTGAAGCTTTCAAGAACGACATCGACGCGGAGAGGGCGATTTTTGAGGCCACCTACTACGACAGATTGCGGGATAAACTGCTGGAGCAGAAGGTCGTTTCGGCTCCGGTAAAGTGCAAAGGGTCCGTGATCACCGACAAGTATTTGGATTCCATGACCAGAGGACAGTGGAGGCAGATAAAGATTGAAGACGAAGCGGTCGCGGCCGATATCGAAAGTTTGCACGGCGATTTTAACGCTATTTTAGAGAGACTCAACAAAAGTTTCGAAGAAAAAGTCGAAAAGCTGCGCAAGGGGGATGAACTGCCGCCGGGCGTGCTTAAGATGGTTAAAGTATACGTGGCGGACAAGCGGAAATTACAACCGGGAGACAAGCTGGCCGGAAGGCACGGCAACAAAGGCATCGTCTCCAAGATAGTTCCCGTGGAGGATATGCCCCACATGGAGGACGGAACGCCTCTGGATATTATTCTGAATCCGCTGGGCGTCACGTCGAGAATGAACATCGGACAGATTTTGGAAACCCATCTCGGCTGGGCTTCTAAAGCGCTCGGCAGCAAGGTGCGCCAAGTGCTGGAAAACATCCGCTCCGACGAGGAATTGATGGCGAATCTCCGACAGCAGCTGAAGGAAATTTACGACAGTCCCGACGATTCTTCCGACGTTGATAAAATGTCCGACTACGAGGTGGCCGAACTGGCCTCCAACGTGGCCGACGGCATACCGGTGGCAACTCCGGTTTTCGACGGCGCCCGTGAACAGGACATTGTAAAAGCCCTGGAAAGCTGCGGACTGGATAAGTCCGGACAGGTTGTCCTCATCGACGGCTGCACCGGAATCCCGTTCGATCGTAAAGTAACGGTCGGATGCATATACATGCTCAAACTGCACCACATGGTGGACGACAAGATTCACGCCCGATCCATCGGTCCTTACAGTCTTGTTACGCAGCAGCCTTTGGGCGGTAAGGCGCAATTCGGCGGCCAAAGATTCGGAGAAATGGAGGTGTGGGCTCTGCAGGCTTACGGCGCCGCCTATACTCTCCAGGAAATTCTGACGGTAAAATCCGACGACGTTATCGGCAGGACCAAAGCCTATGAATCGATAATAAAAGGAGAAGAAAACATTGCTCCGGGCATTCCGGAATCATTCAACGTTCTTATGAAGGAATTATGCGGATTGGGATTGAATTTTGAGTTCTGGCAAGAGCCTGCTCAAAATGACGACGCCGAAATAAACATTTAACGGAATCGGGAAGGCACGAAATGGAAAATCAGTTACAAAAAATCTTGGGGCAAATTGATAATATGAACAGTTTTGACGCCATCAGGGTGTCGATTTCCAGTCCCGAGAGGATAAGATCCTGGTCTTTCGGCGAGGTGAAGAAACCGGAAACCATCAACTACAGGACTTTTAAGCCGGAAAGGGACGGCTTGTTCTGTTCGCGTATATTCGGTCCGGTTAAGGATTACGAATGTTTATGCGGCAAATATAAGCGAATGAAATATCGCGGAGTGATTTGCGAAAAATGCGGCGTCGAGATCACCTTGTCTAAAGTGAGAAGGGAGCGCATGGGGCACATAGAGCTGGCGTCTCCGGTGGCCCACATTTGGTTTACGAAATCTCCGCCGAGCAGAGTTGCTCTGCTGCTGGACATAACCTCGAGCGAAATGGAAAAAATTCTCTATTTTGAAAGCTATGTCGTTACGGATCCCGGCATAACTCCTCTGAAACAGTATCAGTTGCTTTCCGAAGAGGAGTACTGCAAAGCCCAGGACGATTACGGCGAAGACGCTTTCAAGGCGGGAATCGGCGCGGAAGTTCTGCATACGATGCTTTCCGCCCTCGATCTGAAGGCCGAAAAGGAAAGACTGAGAACCGAGTTAAAAACCATAAGCTCCGACATGAAACGCCGCCGTCTGGTGAAAAGGCTGAAGTTGGTGGAGGCGTTTTTAACGTCCGATACCCGTCCCGAATGGATGATCATGTGGTGCGTTCCCGTAATTCCTCCGGAATTACGTCCGCTCGTGCCTTTGGACGGAGGAAGATTTGCGACTTCGGATCTGAATGACCTTTATCGTCGCGTCATTAACAGAAATAACCGACTGAAGAGACTTTTGGAACTGAAAGCTCCGGATATTATCGTAAAGAACGAGAAAAGGATGCTTCAGGAGGCAATCGATGCGCTGTTCGACAACGGACGTCGCGGAAGAATCATCACCGGTACCGGAAAACGTCCTTTGAAATCGCTGTCCGACATGTTAAAGGGTAAGCAGGGACGGTTCCGGCAGAATCTGCTCGGCAAGCGGGTCGACTACTCGGGACGTTCGGTCATAGTCGTCGGTCCGGATTTAAAGCTGCACCAGTGCGGCATCCCGAAAAAAATGGCCCTGGAGTTGTTTCAGCCGTTCATTTATTCGAGATTGGAAAGATACGGCCTCGCCACGACTCTGAAAGCCGCCAGACGTATGGTGGAAAAAGAAAGATCCGAGGTTTGGGATATCCTGGAGGAGGTGATACGGGAGCATCCGGTTCTGTTGAACCGCGCCCCTACTCTCCACAGATTGGGTATTCAGGCTTTTGAG
>JAISMS010000052.1 GCA_031276565.1 Holosporaceae bacterium
TTTTATGAGCAGAACGAAAGAAAAAGCTCCGCCGATCCCCGAAAGCATTTGACCTGTCGAGGCCAGGAAGTAATTATTGTCGGCGACGAACGCGATCATTCCGCAGGCGACGCACAGGAAGGAAAATATAAGAATTTTCTTGATACTGAATTTATCAATCGCAATTCCGGCGGGAATCTGCGCAATCATATAGGTGAAATAAAAGGTTCCTATTAATTGTCCGGTCTTTGTGGCGTCGATCAGGAAATAACGCTGCAGGTCTTCATTAAAAACGTTAGGCACAACCGAGCGAATACCGTAATGATAAAAGAAAAAAAGTACTCCGAAAACAAACAACGCGACAGAAGCGCGATTTGATGTTTTTTTTGACATCCGACACCCGCTGACAACAACACTGTACAATAATATAGATTAACTATTATACACGCTGTACGGCCCTAATGTCAATAATTTTATAAACTGCGACGACGCACGACGAATAAAAACCCTTCCTCGCTCGCCGTCGCAAAAGACAGAAATAAATAACTACTTCAGTTCGACTTTGGCGCCGGCTGCTTCCAGCTTCGCTTTAATACTGTTGGCTTCGTCCTTGGACGCGGCTTCTTTGACCGCTTTCGGTGCGGATTCCACCATCGCTTTGGCTTCCGTCAAACCGAGGCCGGTAATTTCTCTTACGACTTTTATGACTCCGATTTTGGCGGCGCCCGCCTCCGTCAGGATAACGTCAAACTCCGTCTTTTCCTCCTCTACGACTGCGGCTGCCGGAGCGGCAGCGGCGGCAACGACTGTCGGAGCGGCGGCGGAAACTCCCCAGGTTTCCTCCAGCTTTTTGCTCAGCTCGGCGGCTTCCAGAACCGTCAGCTTCGATAACTCTTCGACTATTTTATCTAAATTCGCACCCATTTTTATCTCCTTTTCTTACTGTTGTTTTTCGGAATATTTGCTCAGCAGGCGAGCAATTTGAGCTGCCGGCGCTTGCAGCAGCGTAGCCGTGCGCCGTGCCGGCGTTTGAATGACGGCAATGATGTTGGCGCGCAGCTCATCGGCGGACGGCAACATGGCCAGAGTCTTGATATCTCCGGCGCTTAAGGGCTTTCCGTCGTAGCTGCCGCAAACGACGACAATTCTTTCGTCGCTTTTAGACGCATACTCGGATATGACTTTGGCGGATCCGGTAATATCCCGGGAAAACACCAACGCCGTCTGACCGCTTAAATGCGGCAGAAGACATTTAAAGCTCGTTTCGGCTGCCGCCAATTTCGTCAACGTATTTTTTGAGACGAAATATGAGGAATCTGCGGCACGCAATTGTTTTCTGAGATTTTCCGTTTCGGCGACGGTCATTTTGTTTTGGTTAACCACAAAAACGGCCTCGCTTTCGAGAAAACGCTTCCGAATCTTTTCAACCAAAACAGATTTTTCGCTTCTTTTCACTGTTCTCTCCGCGGCAAAATACAAGAAGAACGTCGAAAACCGCGAAGCGGACTCCGTCTGCAACGGCAATTTTAAGCTTACGCACCGTTGGTCTTCGACAGACTTCTTAACCTGCTAAAAACCGAATACCTCGGCGGTATCCAATTTTAAACCGAGGCCCATGGTACTGGAAATCGTTGCCGATTTCAAGTAGGAACCTTTTACGCCGGTCGGTTTTGCTCTTATTATTGCTCCGATAAAGGCTTTGACGTTACCCTCGATTTTCTCCTTCTCGAAACTCAGTTTGCATAATCCGGCGTGTACTATGCCGGCTTTATCGGTGCGATACTCCACCTGACCGGCTTTGAAATTCTTTACCGCCGCCGCCACGTTGGGAGTGACGGTGCCCAATTTCGGATTCGGCATTAAACCTTTCGGTCCCAGCACTTTTCCGAGACGACCGACGACGCCCATCATATCCGGACTTGCGATACAAATTTCAAACTCCACGCTTCCGGAAGTAATTTTATCTGCCAGATCTTCTGCTCCGACGAAATCCGCGCCCGCGGCCAAAGCTTCGTCCGCGGCTTTTCCTTTGGCGAAGACGGCGACGCGCGCCGTTTTTCCGGTTCCGAACGGCATGGCAACCATTCCCCGAACGTTCTGATCGGCGGCTCGGGGGTCAACGTTTAAATTGACGGCCACCTCGACCGTTTCGTCAAATTTGCGGGAACTGTTATCTTTCAGAAAAGTAATTGCCTCCGAGAGAGTAAAAACCTTACCGACTTCAGTTTTGGAGATCATCGCTTTATATTTTTTTCCGGAGTGAGCCATTATCGTACAACCTCCAATCCCATTGAGCGTGCCGATCCTATGACCATCATGCCGGCCGCTTCAACGTCGTTTGCGTTTAAATCTTTCATTTTCTTTTCGGCGATTTCTCTTATTTGAGCCATCGTAACGCTGCCGACGATCGCGCCTCTTCCGGCAGTCGATGATCCTTTTGCGACGCCCGCCGCCTGTTTCAGAAGATATGAAACCGGCGGCAGCTTGATGATGAAAGAAAAAGTTCTGTCGCCGTAGGCCGTTATAACGACCGGCAGAGGAGTTCCGACTTCATAGGACTGCGTTTGGGCATTAAACGCTTTGCAGAATTCCATAATATTTAATCCTCTCTGTCCCAAAGCAGGTCCTATGGGCGGGGAAGGATTCGCTTTTCCGGCCGGTACCTGTAATTTTATATAGCCCACAATTTTTTTAGCCATAAGTCCTCGATATATGCGAAGTTAAGTCTTCGCCTTTTATCACATAACGGGTTTTTCCGCAATATTTAAAGCCGCCGGGGAAAAAAATTCAGGAGCTCTTTTTGAATTTTTTCAATTTCGGATCCGACGAAATCAAAAATTCCGCTATCTGAACACTGTTCAGAGCAGCGCCTTTTCTGAGATTATCGGAACATATCCAATATAAAATGCCGTTTTTTACGGTCGGGTCCGTTCTTATTCGACTTACGTATACGGCATCTTCTCCCTGAATGTCCAAAGGAGTGGCGAATGCTCCCGATTCGTTTCTGCGATCCAGCGTAACGACTCCTTCGGCGTTTTCGAAAACGTCATAGACGTTTTCTTCATGAATCGGCTTGGCGAATTCGCAGGCGACCGACGTCGAGTGGCCGACGAAAACCGGTACCCGGACGCAGGTGGCGACGATCTTAAGGTCGGATTTTAAAATTTTACGGATTTCACAGGAAATTTTATCCTCTTCGGAACTCACTCCCGATCCGTAGAGACTTCCGACGAGCGGAATTACGTTGAAGGCAATCTGCTTGGGAAAAATCTCAGACTGTGCCGCTCCTGCCGAAATGACGGTTTTGTTTTGGTTGTACAATTCGTTGATTGCTCCGCGGCCGGCTCCGGAAACGGACTGATAGGTGGACACAACGACTCTTCTTATCGGCGACAGTTCGGATAAAGCCTTCAATGTCATTGCCAGAGGTACGGTGATGCAGTTGGGAGCGGCTATTATTCCCAAAGGAGCGCCCTTTTTTAACGCATCCGGGTTTACTTCCGGAATTACCAGCGGAACTTTAGGATCCAGTCTGAAATAGGAGGCTTTATCTATGACGACGCATCCGGCGTCGGTTACGGCGGCGGCATATCTGCGGGAGACTTCGTTTCCGGCACAAAATATCGCAATATCGATCTTTGAAAAATCGACGTCGGAAATTTTTTGCACCCGAAGAGGGCGATCGCCGAAGGAAACGCTCTTTCCCGCGGATTTTTCCGAGGCAACCGCAATGACTTCATCCGTCGGAAATTTCCTTTCCTCCAGAATTTCCAAAGTTTTCATTCCGGTATTTCCGGTCGCTCCGATTACAGCTATATTATATTTGTTTTTCATAATAATTCTCCGTCGGGAGCATTCTAAAACTTAATCTTGATTAACTCAAAGAAAAACTCGACAATAATCTTGATGTTGTTTAGGTGACGCCTTGCAATTATTTGAACAGACGCCTCCGTTGGCGGACAGAATTCGCCCCCGGGAGCTGGAAGATCTGATAGGCCAGCCGATCGGCGATCAGGTTTCCTCCTTTCGCAATCCGCAGTCCTTGATTTTGTGGGGACCTCCCGGATCCGGCAAGACTTCGTTTGCTAAAATTCTGGCTCGCAAAAGCGGATTAAAATTCGAGGAAACGTCCGCGGTTACGCATGCAACGGCAAAATTTAAGTCCGTGTTCGAAAAGCTTGCCGAAGATCCGTCTCTGAAGATTATAATCATCCTGGACGAAATTCATCATCTGAATAAGAGTCAGCAGGATATTTTTCTTCCGCATCTGGAAAACGGTTCCCTGATATTAATGGGTACGACTACGGAAAATCCTTCCTTCGAACTTCGGCCGGCCTTGCTGTCACGGTGCAAGGTGATCATTTTCAATCGATTGCAGGCGGAGGATTTGGATAGGATTCTGCAGCGGGCGGAGGAATTTACGGGCAAGGAGCTTCCTCTGACGGCGGAAGCCAGACGACATTTGTGTCTGATGTCGGACGGAGACGGCCGCTATCTGCTTAATCGGGCCGAAGAGTTACTGTCGCTCGACGTCGAAGAAAAACTCACCGTGGAAGGTTTGCAGAAGATCGCCCCCAAAAGAGCCACGGTTTATGACAAGGCAGAAGAGGAGCATTACAATCTGATCAGCGCTCTTCACAAATCGCTTCGGGGATCCGATCCGGACGCCGCTCTGTATTGGGCTAATCGAATGCTTACGGCGGGGGAGGATCCTCTCTACATAACGAGACGCCTCATAAGATTTGCGAGCGAAGACGTGGGACTCGCCGATCCGAACGCTCTGATACAAGCCATAGCCGCTCATCAGACCTATACGATGCTCGGATCTCCGGAAGGGGAATTGGCCATTTCCAACGCTGTCTTATATCTGGCGACGGCGCCCAAGTCGAACGCCGGATACGTCGCCCATAACCAATCCAAAAAATGCGCTGAATTCTACGGATCGCTGCCGACTCCCAAGAAAATTCGCAACGCCCCCACAAGGCTGATGAAGGAATTAAAATACGGAGAGGGCTACGTCTACGATCACCATACCGAAAATGCCTTTTCGGGAGAAAACTTCTTTCCGGACGAATTGGCGCGGAAAAAATTCTATCGGCCGGTCGAGAGGGGATTCGAGCGGGAAATAAAAAAACGCACGGACTGGTTCGACAAAATAAGAAGAGAAAAGAAAGAAAACGATACCGAATGAAGGAAATCAAAGATATTTACCGTAATCTCTTTCCAGCAGTTCTTTCAGATATTCCGCTTCTTTTATCGCGGAGGATTCCGTCTTTTTATTCAGTTTCGTCAGGCAGGCTGTCAGAAGCCGGCGGGCATTACGATAATTTCCCAAAAGTATTTGTTCTCGAGCCAGCATCAGCAGAGACATTCCTTCTTTTTTTTGCTTTCCGTACCCCTTGGCCAACAACCTGCAGATATCGTTGTTGAAATATTCGGAACATCTTGCGCTTTCTAAAATCGATATCGCCAGCTCGATTTTTTGATTTGCTTCGATAAGCACGTTGGCATAGTCGATTTTTGTCGGTACGCTCAGATCTTTACGATAAAATTCCTCATAAACTCCGACGGATTCGTCCAGATGACCGGATTCGCTTAAAATTTGAGCTAAAGTCTCCTTGAGATAAATATTTTTCGGGTCCGCCTTCGAAAGTTTTTTCAATAAATCGGCGGCTTCTTCGGATTTTCCGATTCCGTGAAGATAAACGGCCCGCGAGTAATCGTCATCGGGTATTCGGGACTCGAGATCCGGTTTTTTCAGATGAGCTCTTAATTTCAACAAAATTCGACCGTATTTTTTAAACAATTCCGGATCGATTTTGTCCTTTCCGGGTTTCATACGCCCGCGCAGAGCGGAAATTCTGTCGTCCGCCTTGGGATGCGTGCTCAAATAACTCGGAAGATCGGAATCGCCGTTTAGCATTCCGATATTTCGAAATTCGCCGAATACTTCCGCAAGTACTTCGGAGCCGTAGCCGAGCTTTTCCAGATATGTTGCCGCCAGGGCGTCGGCCGCAAGCTCTTCCGTACGGGAAAAGCGGAGATAAAATCTCTGATCGGTCATGGCGTATCCCAGCATAAGCGCTACGGACTCTCCGGCGCCGAACATAAGATTTCCCGCCAGGCCCGCCAGGGCCGCTAAAAGTAAATTTCTGTCGCGTTGTTTTGCGATGTTCATATGACGACCGACATGTCCGGCGGCAAGATGTCCGGTTTCATGGCATAAAATTGCCATAAAATGCAGCGGATTTTCAAACCGCAGAAGTAATCCGGAATTTATGAAAACGTATCCGTTTCCGACGGTAAAGGCGTTAATGTCCTCGGAGGCGACGACATATATTTTGGCGGATTCCGGACGGAGTCCGGCGATTTGGAAAATTTTTTTTGCAATCTCCGTCAGGATTTCCTCGATCTCGCCGTCGCGGATTATGCGCAGATCGGCTTCGGTGCAGCCGGCCGTCGCCATGAAAACCGCGATAAAAAGAGCTCTTAACAACCTCATGCGATCGGCGATTTTTGTCTGATCTCGTCGATGGTCGCCAAAATATCACCGGCGGTGGTTTCGATATCGAAATTTTTAAAACTGAAGTCATAGAATTCGACTTTTTTTATGTCATTCGCGGCCAGGACCATTCTTCGTGAGATCGTTTCGGGAGAATCTTCTCCGCGAGATCGTATGCGCCGTTCCAGCTCTTCAATCGAAGGAGGTAAAATAAATATTCCGTATACGTTTTTTGGCAGGGCTTTTTTTATCTTCAGAAAACCTTCCCAGTTTATTACCAGAACGGCGTCTTTTCCTTCTTTCATCTTCTCCTTCAGCGTGGAAAAGGCTATGCCGTAATAGTTGCCGTAAACCTCGGAAAATTCAACGAAATCTCCT
The DNA here is from genome assembly GCA_031276565.1 of Holosporaceae bacterium. GTDB lineage: Bacteria > Pseudomonadota > Alphaproteobacteria > UBA3830 > UBA3830 > JAIRMQ01. The sequence goes on from JAISMS010000052.1 coordinate 6,860, forward strand.
CTTTCTGCCGCGGAAAGAAAATCCTTTTTAGCGATAAAAAAATAATCCTCTCCGTGTTTTTCCGATTCTCTTTTGGTTCGAGTGGTATAGGTAACGATCCGACTCAGAGAGTCGTCCCTTTTCAAAATTTCGTTGACGACGGAAGTCTTGCCGACGGCCGAAGGCCCCGAAACCACAAATAAATTTGTCTCTCTCACGCTTTGCTCCGTAAAAATGCCGTATTATACAAACTCGATTTCGCTTTGAAAAACTTTATTTATGATGATGCGAACTGCCGTGCGACGAAAAATTTCCGAGCAGTTTGTTGTCCTGCGACAGGGTATACAGTCCGACCAGTCTCAAATCAAAACGCTTCGTTTTTATTTTATGCGAGACATAATCTTGGAATTCGGTGACGGGTCTTCTCAGGGAAATATTAGTCTCAAGGGAGGCTCCCCATTGTTTGTTAAATTTTTTCTCGATTCCGAGTCCCAAAGACGGAAGAATCGTTTTTACCGAAACCGCGCAGATCGGAAACGAACCGATGTCATAGAAGTAAGTGGCGCTGACCAGAGAGGCTCCCAATTTCAGGAATATCATGGATTCATAGGCTTTTATCGGATAACCGCACTTTACGGCGGCGCTGGGGCAAAACATTCCTTTTCTCAGGATTCCGGTTTTCTGGAGACCCGCATACTGCATTTCTTCATATCTTTCCCGGACCGCCCTTTCATATTCTTTGTTTAATTCGGACCAGGAGGCCTCTCTTGTGAATTTGCTCGTTAAGTCGGCGCTTATGATGCCGCTTAATACGAAATTTTTACGGAATGATTTCGAATATTCCAATCCCAAATGAAGACCGATCGTTTTGTGGGTGTGTTCCTTAAAATTTTCGAAACCGTAGAGGGAAGCTCCGAAATTCGTCGTAACGTAGATCAGTCCGAATAACCCGCGGATGCCGTCGAACGAAACGGCGTTCTTTTTGGCAGACTTGCTGAGATCCAAATAGACTTTGGGAGAGCCGTCATTGGGGCTCGGAGGAGGAGGCGCCGCCGCCGTCGAATCTCCGGAAGCCGCCGGAACAGGCGGCGTCGTCGGATTTCCGGCAACGGAGTTTGTCGCAGAATCTCCGGCAACGGAGTTGCCCGTCGAACCTCCGAAAACCGAGGAAACAAATGCCGGAGCGGAAGCGGAAGCGTCGTCGGAAAAAACCTCGACAACGCACAATGCAAAACAAAGACAACCGATAACCTTCATGGGAGCCTCACATAAAGTTGCCGACCGAATGTTAGCCGACGTCCGAAAAAAAAACAACAAATTTCATATAAAAACAATCTGTTAAATTCTCTGAATTATCAATCTTTTTTCTGTTTCTTTCGCGTTTTTACGTCGCCTGTGACATTTGAGTCGATAATTTTCGCTGAGGATTTTATTTTTTCATCGCAAAACCGGGCACTTCCGTAAAGATTCATTCAATCGGAGAACATTGCGCCAAGACGTTACGACTCTGATAATTTTTTAATAAAAATTTAAATTATTTACTGTTTATTAATAATTAATATATATACTGAATGAGTTTCAATTGATAAAAGCAGAAAAGGGGAAGGATATGAGCATAAAAAATGTGTTTGCCTTTTTGTTGATGGGTATTGCGAGCGCTTCTTTTGCGCCGGAAAAATGTTCCGCCATGGCGGATCCGGAGGCGTCTTCTTCGCGGTCGGAGATCAGGCTCTCTAATCCGTGCTATCCGGGCTGTTCCGATATCAACGAAATTAAATTGACCAACGGCAGCATGGTGTGTTTCGCCGCCAAAGGCAGAATCGGAAAGATCATCCGGTATGCTTCGACATACAATACGGTTGACAATCCTTTGGGGTTATCGCACTCGGGGCTGCTTCTGCTGAGCAATCCGCGGGATGTTCTGCAAATGATAGAGAATTCGCCGAATACGGCGGACAGGGCCAAAAAGGCTATGACAGAGAGCTTGCTTCAATATTACAGAGCAGAAATTTCCATAGAAAATTTCAGCGGAGTCGCTCCGTTTTTATTGGAGGCTACCGGAACTGTGAAACAGGCGCTTGGACTCATATATCCGCATGTGCAAATAAGTCCGTTTAAAAAAGTTCTTGAAGAATACAGCGGCAACATATATTTGCGTTCGGCCTTATATGATGTACCGACCGATTTTTCCGATAAATTCATAAGGGATCATATCGGAAGACCGTATGAAACCGCAGGAACACTCATAGAGGTGCTTAAAGCCGTAAGAGGAGCAAATAAAGAGGAGAGAACGCAGAACGTATTCAGCAGCGAATTATGCGGACTTTTTTACAGGAGCGCGATAAACGATCTTTGGACTCGGAACAGTACTTTGTCCGGAGAGTCTTTGAACGGGCTGCTTGATTTGTACGTCAACGTGAGCAACATAATACCGGAGCAATTCGGCACCGGAGCCGGAGCAAATGACTTGCTGAAGGGATTGGCCGAGCCGGAATTAGCTTTAAAGTCTTATTTTGACTATATCGATGATGATGCGAAAATCGGCTGCTGCGGCTGTTTCCTGTGAGGCGCATTCAGGCTTCTGTAAATGAAGTCTGTGCAATCGTAATCGCAATAGGGAGGGGGGAGAGTTCTCCCCCTTTTCTTTTCTGATCGACTCTTTATGACCGCTCCGTTCCGAAAGCCGATTTTTTACGTCTGATATCGGCTGCCGAAAGGCGCCCGCTTCGCAAAACTTTTCCCCCGGTGACTTGAGGCGCGTAGAGGGATAGAGAGGTGCGCGGAGGATTTCTCCCCGATGATTTAAGACGCAGAGAGGGAAGGGAGGCGTGCGAAGGATTTCCCCCGATGATTTGAGGCGCGTAGAGGGAAGAGAAGCGTGCGCGGCGGATTTCTCTCAGATGAGTTGTGCAGAGAGGGAAGAGAGGCGTGCGGGGGATTTTCCCTCGGTGATTTGAGACGCAGAGAGGGAAGAGAAGCGTGCGCAAAGGATTTCCCCCGGTGATTTGAGACGCGGAGAGGGATAGAGAGGTGCGCAGAGGATTTTTCTCGGTGATTTGAGGCGCGGAGAGGGAAGGGAGGCGTGCGAAGGATTTCCCCCGATGATTTGAGGCGCGTAGAGGGAAGAGG
>JAISMS010000038.1 GCA_031276565.1 Holosporaceae bacterium
AAAACTCGGAAACATCAAAAAATCCGGAGAATCAATAACCAGAAGAGTTCATACGGGTTTTGATCCCGAAATGGGAGCTCCCATTTACGAAACTCAGCTTATACAGCTGGATTTGCTTCCGTATATAGTAATCATAGTGGACGAAATGGCGGATTTGATGCTGGTGGCCGGCAAGGATATAGAAATTGCCGTGCAGAGACTGGCTCAGATGGCCAGAGCCGCCGGAATTCATTTGATAATGGCTACCCAGAGACCGTCGGTGGACGTTATTACCGGGACCATAAAAGCCAATTTTCCGACGAGAATAAGTTTTCAGGTCAGTTCCAAAATCGACAGCCGCACGATTTTGGGCGAACAAGGGGCGGAACAGCTGCTGGGACAGGGGGACATGCTCTATATGGCTTCCGGGGGCCGCATGACCAGGATTCACTGTCCGTTTGTCAGCGACAGCGAAGTGGAAAAGGTAACGGAAAATCTTAAAACCCAAGGAGAACCGCACTATATTTCTGCGATTCTCGACGACGAAGGCGAACAGGTCGAAGGAGAAGAATTCGACTCTTCCGGGAACGATCCTCTCTACGGTGAAGCGATGTCATTGATTTTACGGGAAGGGAAAGCTTCCACCAGCTTTATCCAGCGGCATTTGAAGATAGGGTATAATCGGGCGGCCCGCATCATAGACATGATGGAAGCCGCCGGGGTCGTTTCTCGGCCGAATCATGCGGGAAAAAGGGAGATAATCGGACGATGAAGTTTTTGGTTGCGGGAATATTATCGCTTTTTCTCGATTTGGAAGCGTCCGGCGTCGATCGGAAAGCCGACGACCCGGTCGGAGAGACGGAAAAATATCTGAATTCCGTTACGACTTTCGAAGCGGATTTTGTGCAAACGGACAGATACGGAGAAAAGTCATTCGGGCATTTTTTTCTGAAAAGGCCTTTTCTCATGAAAATGGATTATCGAAATCCTCCGACCCGCGTAGTGATCGCAAAAGACAATAAAATCATTCATTACGATCGTGAATTGAAAGAAAAGACGGAAACGTCGATGTATTCTTCTCCTCTGTCCTTTCTGCTGGAGAAAAAAATAAATTTGAGGAAGAATCTGAAGGTATTGTCAGTCACGGACGAGGCTGATTTTTTGTCGATCAAGTTTTGCAGAAAAAATGAAGAGGACGAAGGGGCCGTAACTTTGGTTTTTTCGAAAAATCCGCTGACTCTCATAAAATGGACGGTATTTTCCGACAGTGACGACGAATCATTTTCGGGGCGAGTCGAAATTTCCCTGCTGAATCCGAAATCCGGGCATGATATTCCCGCTGAGGAATTTAAGAGATTTCGAAGTTCCGAGGGCGCGGAACGATAGACGGCGTTTAAAAAACCTCATTGTTTTTCGGAAAAAAGTTGGTATCATAGCGCCGTTAAGCGGGCGTAGCTCAGTGGTAGAGTACAACCTTGCCAAGGTTGGTGTCGAGGGTTCGAATCCCTTCGCCCGCTCCGATTACCGTTTTTACGGCAAATGCGACTCGAAATCGCCGCGCGGAGAGCGATCCCGATAATTTGTTTTCATGAGAAAAAAGCCTTTAGGGTTCCGCCGTAACGGAAAGCAGAATTTTCCATTCGGAAATCAGTTTTCCCGGGTCGTATGCGGCGTTGGCGGGACTGGTGGAAGGAAGTTTTATAATTTTCCGTTCGATATTTTTATGAAAATATTTTATCAGCAGTTGATACGCTTTGTTTCCGTTGGCATAAATGCAACGAATGTCGGCGTTATTCAGTATTTCGGATAAGTTCGCCGGAACGGCGTCTCTGATGCTTCCGTCGCCGGAGCCTTTTATGCGACAGCTCTGCAACACGTCCGCCAAAGCGATTTTATTTTCGAGAAGCATTTGTTTTTTGTCGGAAATCGTTTCGGGAACGGGATTCGTATTCGTAATGCTGGCGATTACTTTCCAAAATCTGTTCCGCGGATGTCCGTAGTAGAAGCCGTATTCGCGCGATTTTACCGAAGGGAACGTCCCCAGTATTAAAACGGACGAATTTTTGTTAAAAACCGGATCAAAGGGATGAATTAATCGCATTTGTTTTTGCCTCTTATTTCTGCCGGATTTTCAAGTCGGGCGACGCGGGAGATATTATATCATTTTTTCTCTCATTGCAGACGACTATTCTTTCAATCTCTTTTGGGGCAGATTCCCCGCTGCTCTGCAGCGTAAGATATTCTTATGATGATTTATATACAGTAAGAGTCACAATGTAACGGTACTGTTGTATCACTTGGTTTTTCCGGCCGAATACAGAAGGGCAATTTTTGATGATACGGTAGAAAAGGCGTTATAGAAGTGTGCGAATTTTAGTACAATCTGTTCCCATATACAGTGTTACGAAGTTGGTAAAGATGATAAAAAGCATCACGATGTAAAGAAGCAGTTAGGGGGAGGAGAATTTTGGAGTGACGGCTGTTTTGCAAGTACAGTCGGGAAACACGGGAATGAGAATATAATCGCCACTTATGTTCAGCATCAGGGGGAAAAGTACCAAAAATTATACAGAAACAGTAATCAAACAGAATTGTTCTAAAATGCCCCGCTGCTTTGCATCGGGCGATCATTTATTAGCAGACGATGCAAAAAATACGGCAAATTATTTGCAATTATAATCAATTTATGCTAATATGTATTTTGTATTTTGTATTTTGTATATATTGCTTTATACGGCGGCGACAACAGTTTGTTTCCGGTGCGTTCGGTTCTGTTTTTAGCGGGCATAATTATTCAAGGGGAGAAAGAAATGAAAAAAATACTGACAGCAGCAGTTTTAACGGTGCAGTGCATATCACTGCCGGTTATGGCGACGACCGCCGCACCGGGGCAGGAAGATTTTTTATCCGAATTTAAGACACCGGCGACGGAGAGCTTTGCTCCCTCTCCTGCAGCTGCATCGGGGCAGAAAGATTTTTTGTCCGAATTTAAGACGTCGACGGCGGAGAGCTTTGCTCCCTCTCCCGTATATGCAGGCGAAAAAATAACGGTGGACGGGGTTGAATGTTTCTTCAAAAACGGCAGATTGACCGTTTCCGCCGCCGTTACGGCTATTCCGGAGGGATGCTTCCGCGGGCGCAACGACTTACAGGAAATAACCTTTGAAGTCGGTTCCCGCCTGAAGCGAATCGAAAAAGAAGCTTTTTCCGGAACCGGATTGCGATCAATAGTTCTTCCGGCGTCTGTGGAAAGTATCGGAGATTATTGTTTCCGCAATTGCAATCAATTGCGTACGGCGGCATTCGGATCGGGATCAAAATTGAAGCATTTACTGGAAGGAGTCTTTGAATCTTCCGGGCTGCAGTCCGTAATTATTCCGAAAAGCGTGATTTACATCGGAAAAGGGTGTTTTCGCAACTGCAAACAACTTAACGAAGTACTCTTCGAGTCGGGTTCCGAACTTCAGCAAATCGAAACCGGCGCCTTCGAATATTCCGGTTTGAAATCAATAGTTATTCCGGCAAGCGTAAGAATCCTTGGCGACAGATGTTTCGGTCTCAGTAAATTAAACGAGGCGATATTTGAACAGGGGGCAAAATTGACCCAGATACCGAATAATGCTTTTGAATATTCGTCTCTGCGTTCGATAAACATTCCGAAAAATATAGAAAGTCTGGGAAGTCGCTGTTTCATCGGGTGTCGAGATCTGTGCGAAGTAACGTTTGAGTCGGGATCAAAATTAAAGCAGATCGGAGAATATGCTTTCCAAAGCGCGGGGCTGTGGTCGATAAACATTCCGAAAAGCGTGGAGACCGTCGGATTTATGTGTTTTGACGATTGCTCGCGTCTGGGAGAGGTGATTTTCGAATCGGGATCCAAACTGAAACGATTGGAGTCGAATACTTTCGAAGATTCGGCGCTGCGATCGATAACCGTTCCGAAGAGCGTAAAATTTATCGCCCGCTATTGCTTCGATAATTGCTCTCGGATGAGTTCGGTTACTTTCGAAGCGGGGTCTCAACTTGAAACCATAGAAGCGGAAGCGTTCGCCGGTTGCAGCCAACTGCGAACGATATATGCTCCGTCGGACATATCGTCCCTCCTGGGGGGAACGGGCGTTATGCCGCAAAACTGTCGGTTCGAAAGCTCCGACCCTGTTGCCATTGAAATAACCAAGAGGAACCAGCCGACGATATCACAGGATTCCTACAGGCAACAGACTTCGACGACGGAAAAGTTCGGAAATTTCAATTCGGGAATAAATAACGAAACCGCGGCATTCTACGGAACTTCGGCAGAGGCTTCGGGGGCGTATCCTTCCCGGCAGCAATATCCGACGGCGCAAGGGTATAATGATTCGAATTCCGGAAGAATCGAGGGCGCGACAAACGCCGCCTATCCGACGAATTTCCCTTCTTATGCTTCCGTCGGAAATGTAGGACAGATATCGGCTCCCGCCTATAACCAAGTGAGTGCGCCTGCGGTGCAGACATTGCAGTTGCCGGAGCCGGCGGTTGCGGAAACTGCAAAGAAAGCGACAGGCGTTAAAAGAAGAAGATAATAAAAAGACGATTTGTGCGGAATATGTGCGTCGGCGGTCGGAAATTATTTTCGGCCGCCGATATGTTTTTCGTGACGGGATCATATTTTTGAGTAGCAGCGTGTTTATTTCGGGGAGAAAACGGAACCGACGGTAATTTTCGGTCGCCGCGAAAAATGCGGATGCCCGACAGATGTCCGTTTTCGGAAGAGGCGTCGGAAAATCTCCGATGCGAGATATATGTTGTTGAAAAATCACAATCCTTTTATTTTTTGTCGAAAAAGGGGCAACCTCTTACACGGACGATAATATTCCTCGATCGCCTGTTCGGCTCTTTCGATTTCGCGCCGCAATCCGAATCCGCCGGCTTCGTTTCGATTGAATGCGCTTTTCGCATAAAGGCTGCAGGATAGTCCGAGATTCGGCGCCAAATTTCATTGAGGTTGATTTGATCTTTTTATCGCTCGATTACAACGAATTGATACGACAAGGATTTTCATGAACGGAAGTTTTTGTGTTTGTTTTTAGCGAATTCCATCCGGATCTTGTATGCCTGTTATCGGTTCGTCCTTGAGGATAAACCGTTTTTGCTCTTTATTGGGCGGTTGGTTGTTAATCCGGCCTGCCGGCAGATAATATTACTCAGTTGATTTTGCCTCCTGCTTTTCTTCTGAAAATACCAACCGACAGTTGTTTTTTTCGCAGAATAATTGTAATGTAGATTGTTTATCGTGGCGAAGGGTTTCGGCAATGAAGCAAAAATTAGATTCTCCAAAACCTTTTGTAAAATGGGCCGGAGGAAAGCGCGGAATTATAAAGGAATTAATATCAAGGCTTCCTAAAACATTCACTGATTATTACGAGCCGTTTGTCGGCGGCGGAGCATTGTTTTTTGCAATTTGCAACGAGCGCAGAGAATATTATATTTCGGATATCAATATTAATTTAATGATTGCTTATCAGATTATCAAAGTTAACCTTAAAGAGTTAATCGAAAAGTTAAAACTGCACGAAAAAAATCACTCAAAGGAGTATTATTATCGCATCAGAGAGCGGTTGCATGATGAAGACCCTGTTTCCAGAAGCGCCAATTTTATATATTTGTTAAAAACCTGCTACAATGGTCTTCATCGAGTTAACAGAAAAGGAGAATTCAATACTCCTTTCGGAGATTACAAAAACCCGGTCATAGTCGACTCGGATAATCTGGAGGCCGTTCATAATTCGTTGCAGAAGGCTGCAATAACTTACTCGGACTATCTTAACATAACTCCTTCTGAAGGAGATTTTGTTTACTTTGATCCTCCCTATTCAAAGTTAAATCCCTCCTCTTTTGTGAAGTATGACAGCTCGGGGTTTTCAGAAACAAACCAAGAAGATTTAAGAAATTTTGCCGAATCTTTAGACAAAAAAGGCGTAAAATTCATGATTTCCAACGCTGATACCGAACGTATCAATTATCTGTATAAATCAAAAAGATTCGTCACAGAAAAAATTAAATCTCCCCGAACAATTAATTGTAAGGGCGATGAAAGAGCTTCTGTAGTTGAATTAATAATCAGGAATTATCAATGAAGCAAGGAGGAAGCGTCGCTAATGAAACAGGAAAAAATTTAGAAACTTTTGTTGAAAATAAATTGAAGGATTTGAAATATACTTTCGTTAAAAAAGTGCACTTTAAAGCGGCTTTAATTCTGAAGCAAAAATTTTTCACCAAACAACTTGTTGTCGGAGAAACTATATATAATACGGAATGGAGTCCGGATTTCACAGTATATACTCCCGATAAGTTTCATTGCCTGCTAATAGAATGTAAATGGCAAGAAAAGGGCGGCAGCACAGATGAAAAATATCCTTATGTTGTACTAAATATAAAAGAAAAATCCCAATATCCCGCTATTATCTTATTAGACGGAGGCGGTTATAAGGCCGGAGCCGAAGAATGGTTAAAGCATCAAGTGGATGAAGAAAAAATAATCGGCGTTTTCAATATGGGCGAATTCACTAAATGGGCCAACCAAAACTTATCAATTGCGCCGTAAAA
>JAISMS010000086.1 GCA_031276565.1 Holosporaceae bacterium
CCGAAAGACGCATTACGGCACGCACTTTGTGAAACAAATCGACTCCCGCCGCAAAGACCCAATCGTAAACTTGATTCGGAATCGCCTGCAGACACGGCGTTAATTGTCTTTCCGCGGGATATTGCATATAAGAGTAAGATTGCATGGCCTGCAAATTCGGACAAAACGCCAACATTGCCGAAATCAGGGATATTTTTTTCATAACATTTCCTTTCGATTACAGATAAAAAGAAAAAAGAAGACAACCCGAAAATTTTCTCGGATATTCGGACATTTCGCTCTGGAGCTTTGTATAAACACAGCTACTCCGTCTGCAAAACAATAAAAGCGCTTTTCCGCAAGCACTTTTTTAAAAATCGCCGACCGTTCCGACTCACTTTTGCCGAAAAGCGAAACTGTTATTCCGATTTCTTTAAAAGCGATCCGTACGGACAATATTACATATAATAATTATAATAATCTACAAAAAAATATAATTTTTCATTAATTTTTAAATAAAAAAAGCACGCTCTCGAAACCGGAAACCGTCCGTTTCGGATATGCAAATCATCTTATCGTTCTGAAGCCGTTTCCTACGGAGAAACACCGGAAACGGTACCGCAGCTCCGCTGTTCAACCGCCGTCTTTTCGTCGGCCTGAAGGTCGACAACGTCCCGGATGGTATATCCCCTGCCCCAGACCGTTTCTATATAACACTCGCCGTCAAGGGCGTCCATAAGTTTTTTTCTTAATTTACAAACAAATACATCTATTATTTTTAATTCCGGCTCGTCCATACCCCCGTAGAGATGGTTTAGGAACATATCTTTGGTGATGGTGGCTCCTTTTCTGAGGCACAGCAGTTCAAGTATCAAATATTCTTTTCCGGTGAGATGCAGGGTTTTGCCGTCAATGTCCACGTGACGATTTTGAAGATTAACCGTCATTCGACCGACTTTTATCACGGAACCGGCATGTCCTTTAGACCTTCTTATGACGGCCTGTATCCTGGACACCAATTCCTTTCCTTCGAACGGTTTGGTTATGTAGTCGTCGGCGCCTATGTCCAAACAGTTTACCTTATCTTTGCATTCGGAAAGTCCGGATAAAACTATCACCGGCGTTTTTATGTTGGATGATCTCAGTCTTCTTATTACGTCGACTCCGTCTATGTCCGGAAGCATTAAATCCAGTATAATGCCGTCATAGTCATAGATTTTACCGACTTCAATGCCGTATTGCCCGAAGCTTGTGGCATCCACCGTAACACCTTCTTTCGCCAAAAGAGTCTCTATCCCCCTGGCTGTCAGAGTATCATCCTCTATCAATAAAACTCTCACGATTACCTCCAAACACAAAACACTCGAGCCAATCAACAATCGCATACTATCGATAATTTACTAAAAACTTATTAACATTTAAATAAAAATATTCAATCTAATCCCGGCGATCGTTTTTTTCGAATCCGTCGGCCGAAAATTCGAATTTTCAACCCGAAAGGCGCAGCGCCGGAGTATATGTTTGCGACATTAACTCTTTAGTGGGATTTTAATTCTTTTCGGTGTAATATCGGCTTCACGTTTATTTCGGAGCATAAAATATTGTCTGAAGAATTCAGAAACTTAGCCATAATAGCCCACGTCGACCACGGTAAGACCACTCTGGTGGACGCCATGTTTAAACAAAGCGGATTATTCAGAAACAATCAGCAGCTGGATACCTGCGCAATGGATTATAACGAACTGGAGAGGGAACGCGGCATCACCATTCTGGCCAAGTGTACGAGTTTCGTTTGGAACGGCATTAAGTTAAACATAGTGGATACTCCCGGACATGCCGATTTCGGAGGAGAGGTCGAACGCATCCTCGGCATGGTCGAAGGAGTCCTGCTGCTGACGGACGCGTCCGAAGGACCGATGCCTCAGACAAAATTCGTGCTGACAAAAGCCTTGGCTCTGGGACTCAGACCGATTGTCGTAATAAACAAAGTCGATAAACACGATGCGCGTCCCCATGAAGTGACGGACGAAATCTTCGACCTCTTCGTTGCCCTCGGCGCCACGGAAAAACAACTGGACTTTCCGATCATTTTTGCTTCCGGCAGGAACGGATGGGCCGTAAAAAACCCGGACGACGAACGAAAAGACTTGAATCCTCTGCTGGAAACCATAGTCAGTCACATAAGCCCGCCGAAAATCGAAAAAGACGCTCCGTTTCGAATGTCGATAACCATGCTGGAGTACGATCAGTATCTGGGACGCGTCCTGACCGGAAAAATTCTCGCGGGAAATATCACCGTTAACAGTCAGGTACACGCAATCCGCGGAGAAAATAAAACAGTGGAACGGGCCAGACTCACCAAATTGTTGTCCTTCGAAGGGCTAAAACGCATTCCCGTCGAACATGCCGAATGCGGAGATATAGTGGCGGTGGCGGGCCTGCAGATTGCTACCGTGGCGGATACCATAGCCGCTCCGGAAGTCAAGACGGCCGTAAAGACGCCGCCGATTGATCCTCCCACTCTGTCCGTGGTGTTTTCCGCAAACGATTCTCCGCTGGCCGGAAAAGAGGGAAAGAAAGTTACTTCGCGCATAATTTGGGACAGATTAGTGAGAGAGGCCGAAGGAAATATATCCGTCTCCGTAAAAAAAGCAGAAGAGCAGGACTGTTTCGAAGTAGCCGGACGAGGAGAGCTGCAACTGGGCGTCCTGATCGAAACCATGAGAAGAGAAGGATTCGAACTTTCGGTCAGCCGCCCGAAAGTCCTCTGTAAAACAGACGCGAACGGAAAAAAAACCGAACCGACGGAGGAACTTTACGGCGACGTCGACGACGACTTTACCGGCATCGTCGTGGAAAAAAGCACGATGCGGAAGGGATCGCTGTTCGACATGCGTCCCTCCGGAGCCGGCAAAACCCGACTGAAATTCCTGATACCGACTCGGGGACTGATCGGCTACTACGGCGAATTTCTCACGGATACCCGCGGAACCGGAATCATGAGCCGATCGTTCGCCGGATACGAACTCCATAAGGGAAATATAGAAGGACGAACGAGGGGAGTTTTGGTTTCCAACTGCTCCGGAAACGCGGTTCCCTACGCTTTATTTTTTCTGGAAGAGAGAGGAACTTTGTTCATAAATCCCGGGGATCCCGTTTATGAAGGAATGATCATAGGAGAACATTGCAAGAGCAACGATCTGGACGTTAATCCGACGAAAACGAAGCAGTTGACAAACGTAAGGGCTTCCGGAAAGGATGACAACATCAAATTATCCCCTCCGAGGACTATTTCATTGGAACAGGCATTGTCATATATTCAGGACGACGAGTTGGTCGAAATAACTCCCGGTTCTCTGAGACTCAGAAAAAGATATCTGGATCAGATTACCCGCAGAAAAATGAATAGATTGGAGCAATGAAGCTGTCTTCCTCCGTCGGAGATTTTGTAACGGCCTGTTTTCGTGCGAAAATCGGTTCAAAATTTTTTTTAGGCTTCACCTGCGGCCTTCCGTTTCTTCTGAGACTCACGGTCCTGGACTTATGGCTCAGGGAATGCGGAGTATCGAACAGCGTTATAGGATTTTTTACCGTCCTTCAATGGCCCTTCACACTGAAGTTCCTTTGGGCGCCCTTCATCGAGAAAACGGATCTGCCGTTTCTGTCGAAAATGCTGGGGAGACGGCGCGGCTGGGCAATTTTCAGTCAGATTCTGCTGTTTTTGGGATTAACCGGTATGGCCGCGGCGACTCCGGAAACAAACATCGCGGGCCTGATGCTGTGCGTTTCCGTCGTGGCTCTGGCCGACGGATGCCAGGACATATCCCTGTATTCCTACCAGCTGGATAAAGCGAACGGCAAGACGCTCGGCCCCATAGCGGGAATATTCGTTTCCGGATATAAAAGCGGAATGTTCTTCTCCAAAAGCGTCACCCTGTATCTGGCCCATTATTTCGGCTGGAATTTCGCTTACGCGTCGATGGCTTTTTCGGTTGTGTTGAGCACGATTTTTATTTTTTGCGCAGACGAACCGAAAGTCGTCGAAATCGACTTCGCAAAAAAAGTTACGTCCCCTGAAAAAACCGGAAAATCCGGACTCGAATTTATCTGCACGATAAAATCTGCGATTTTCGAATATCTCGTCCGTCCGTTTCAAACCTTTACCGCAAAGAAAAATTGGAAGCAAATCATTTCCTTAATTATGCTTTACAGAGCCGGAGACCGGATAATCCAAAAAATGGCGAAGCTTTTCTACGTGGACATGGGGTTTTCTATACTGGAAATAGCGAATGTCGTCCAGGTATTCGGAACGATCGCCGCTCTGGTCGGCGGCATTCTCGGAGGTTATGCGGCAAAACGGTTCGGCATCAAAAGGGCGATGTTTTTCGCCGGAGTGACGCACGCCGTCGGATGCTTTGCCTACTTGATTTTAATGTATGCCGGCCATAACATAAATGTCCTTTATGTAACGGTATTCATCGAAAACATCACCGGAGGAGCCATAGCGACCGCATTCATCGCTTTCCTGTATGAAATGTGCAACGGCAACGAATACGCCAGCACCCGATATGCTCTGTTATGGGCGTTTTACGAAGCGGGAGGCATAATTTGCAGAACAATGTCCGGCGTAATGGCAGACGTCCTCGGCTGGGGGAAATTTTTCTTTCTGGTTCCGTTCATGTTTGTGCCGGGCCTTATGATTTTGCGTCGCATGATAAATGAAAAGAACGGCGATGGGCTGCGGCAAATTTCTCTCTAGTCGGCTTTCGGGAAAAAGCGCGTATCTGCAGAAAGCCTGCATAGGTTTTTCCTACGGAATATCGTTTCCGTTGACTTTGGTAATTTTAGATTTTTGGCTTAAGGATTGCGGAATTTCAAATACCGTAATAGGGCTTTTTACGTTTCTCCACCTGCCCTTTACCCTGAAATTCTTGTGCGGAACAATCATAGAACATCATGACCTTCCGGGATTTCTGAGGGGAGCGGATAAAATACGCTGCTGGATAGTGATTTCTCACGTTATCCTGATCGGCGGCGTCGTCGGCATGGCGTTTTCGGATCCCGGCAGCTCTTTGCCGCGGCTGATGTTTTTCGCATCTCTGACGGCTTTGGGGGACGGCTGTAAGAGCATCGTTCTTTATCCCTATCAGATCGAAGGAATGATGAAAGATCGGCTCGGATACGTAGCCGGCGCAGTCGGATTGGGACACAAAATCGGCATGATAACCGTCAAGGTGTTCGCCTTGCACACGGCTCATCTTTTCGGCTGGAAAACGGCTTATCTGTTTTCCGCCCTCTTTATATTTTTACTGATGATTGCGGTTTTATACATGAAACCTCCGGGGAAAAATCCCGAATCCGAGGGCGACGGCTTCGTTCATTTCCTCAATCAATCGATAAAAAAGAATCCCTTAGTTTCTTTCGGAAAAATAATACGGGAAAAAGAGGGATTACGGATTTTGTCGGTGCTTTTACTTTATAAGAGTGCAGATTTTATGATGCAAAAAATGTCCAAACCCTTCCTTCTGGAAACGGGTTTTTCGAAACCGGAAATAGCCGATATCGTGCAGCTGTTCGGATCCGTATCGGTAATTGTCGGGGGTTTGCTCGGAGGATATTTTATCAAGAAAATCGGCGTCTCAAAAGCAATGATCGGTTTCGGCGTCTGCCATGCCATGTCTTTCTTTTCTTATTTGACGCTCGTAAAATTCGGAGCCGTTCCGCGCATTTTAGCGACGGTTATTTTTTTCGAGGCCTTCACCGGAGGATGCGTAACCGTTGCTTTTTTGACGTTCCTGTACGGAATCTGCAAAAGCGGATCCCTCTATGCGCTCATGTGGGCCCTGCATGAGGCGGGCGGAATGTTTTTCATGGGAATCTCCGGAATCATTGCAGACTGCATGGAGTGGGGGACCTATTTTATGCTGGTTTCTCTCATGTACGGAGCAGTTTTGCTGTTCCTCGCCCGCATCGTCTTTCCTTCGACAGGCGGGACGACGGGCGAAATCTCCTGCCCGTAATTATAATTACTCCTCGCCTGCGCAATTGTGTAATTACGCCCGCACATGTACAATTGCGTCCGTAGGAAATCGTCGCGTCTCCGTGCCCGTTCCGGCAATTGTCGCGTGATTCCGCAAAAAAGGAGCGAATGATGCCGATTGATATTTCAGAGACAGGACCCTACAATTTCTCGTCAACGGAATTGAAATGGCAAGATTTCTGGTTGAAAAATGATTCTTTCGGTACGGATTACTCTTCTTCAAAACAGAAATACTATGTGCTCGAGATGTTCATGTATCCGTCGGGTAAAGTTCACATCGGCCATGTCAGAAACTACACCATAGGCGACATAATCGCCCGTTATAAAAGAGCCAAAGGATTTACGGTGTTGCATCCTGCAGGCTGGGACGCTTTCGGGCTTCCGGCGGAGAATGCGGCCCTTAAGAGCGGAATGCACCCCGATGATCTGACTCGCAAAAATATCGCCGTCATGAAACGACAAATGTTGTCTCTCGGCTTCTCCTACGACTGGAAGCGGGAATTCGCCACCTGCGACAAGGAATACTACGCTTTCCAACAGAAGATTTTCCTGGCTTTTTATAAAAAAGGCCTGGCGTTCAAAAAAAAATCCGAAGTCAACTGGGATCCCGTCGACCGATGCGTGCTGGCAAACGAGCAGGTTATCGACGGATGCGGTTGGAGATCCGGAGCTCCGGTGGAAAAGAGAATGCTTTCCCAATGGTTTCTGAAAACCACCGAATTCGCCGACGAATTACTGGAGGAACTCGACAATCTGCCCGGATGGCCGGAAAAAGTGAAAACCATGCAGCGAAATTGGATCGGAAAATCCGAAGGATGCTCTCTAATCTTTAAAACCGAAGACGGAGAAGAGATAACGGTATTTTCGACCCGTCCGGAAACCGTTTTCGGAGCGACTTTTCTGGCAATTTCTCCGGATCATCCGTTGACGGGCCGATTGGCCGAAACCGACGGAAGAATAAAAGCCTTCGTCGAAAATTTCAAAAAAGGATCGGTGGCGCAGGAGTTTCTTGATAAGCAGGAAAAGATCGGCGTTGACACGGGATTGAGAGTTCGACATCCGTTTACGGACGAAAAACTGCCGGTTTACGTTGCAAACTTTGTTCTGATGAACTATGGAACCGGAGCGATATTTGCAACCCCGGCCCATGACGAAAGAGACTATGCTTTTGCTCTTAAGTACGGGCTGCCCGTAAAACGGGTTGTGGATTCTCCTCAAAGTATCGCGGAATTGCCCTATTCGGGGGACGGGGTCATGGTTAACTCCGGTTTTCTCGACGGACTCAGCGCAGTCGAAGCAAAAGAAGCCGTAATCCTTAAGCTTTGCGAGATCGGCGTAGGACGGCGAAAGGTATTTTTCAGGCTGACGGACTGGGGGGTTTCCCGACAGAGGTATTGGGGATGCCCTATCCCGATTGTCCGTTGCGATCGTTGCGGCATAGTGCCTTTAGAAGAATCGGACCTGCCGGTTTCCCTTCCGGCGGACGTGACGTTTTCCGGAAGCGGCAACCCGTTGGACAATCATCCGACATGGAAATATACGAAATGTCCCCGCTGCGGGGGCGACGCGATTCGGGAAACGGATACTTTGGATACTTTTTTTGATTCTTCCTGGTACTTTCTGCGTTTCTGCGTTAATGATCCGAACAACGGAAATTTGCTGGAAAAAAGGGATATTGCCCGCTGGATGACGGTGGATCAATACATAGGAGGGGTGGAACACGCCATTCTGCATCTTTTGTACGCGAGGTTTTTTTCGAAAGCTTTATGCGAATGCGGATTTATCGATGTCCGAGAACCGTTCGAAAATCTTTTCACCCAGGGAATGGTATGCAACGCCACCTATCGCAGAGAAAACGGAGATTGGTTGTTTCCGGAAGAGGTGCGTAAAAAACCCGACGGCGAATACGAAGTCGCGGCCACCGGAGAAAAAGTCATCGTCGGCCATTTCGAAAAAATGAGCAAGTCCAAAAAAAATGTCGTCGATCCGGATGAAATAGTAAAAAATTACGGAGCAGACGCATTGAGGGTGTTTATCGTCTCGGATACCCCTCCGGACAGGGATTTCCCCTGGTCCGATGAAGGATTGGAGGGCTGTTGGAGATTTATTAATCGCGTCTGGCGTCTGTTCGTATATATGAAATCCTGCGGCATTTGCGCCGAAGAATGTTCCCGAATGCCAAAGGCGGACGATCTCGCTTCCGACATTCAAAAGCTGTACAAAGATTTTCAACGGACGATTAAAAACGTCACCGATTCCGTCGAAGAAAGAGCCATGAACAAAGTCATGGCCCATATAAGAGACGGCGTAAACTCCGTATATGCGCTTTTGGAAGAGGCGGAGGCAAACAAAGAGGTCTTTTCGGTTATCGTCAGAGATCTCATAAAGCTGTTGGCCCCGATCGCCCCGCACATCTGTGAAGAAGCCTGGAGCATGCTGGGATTTGAAAAGTCGGTTTCGGAAAGTTCTTGGCCGGAATACGAAAAAAAATATTTGGAAGTTTCCGTCATAAACCTTCCGGTGCAGGTCAACGGAAAACTGCGGGGAACGATTGTCGTCGACATCGACGAGGACGAAAAATCCGTTTCGGAAAAAGCTCTGCAGCTGCCGTCCGTGCAGGCAGCCCTCGCCGGCAGAACGCCGAAAAAAACCATTTTTATAAAAGGCAGGATAATTAATTTTGCGCCATAGATTTTTTTTCCTTTTATTTTGTGCCGGATGTTCCGCGCGTCCGTTGTATAACTTCGGCGAAGCGTCTCGAGCGCCGGAAGTGGATGTGATTGCGGAGCGCGACGGACAGAAACTGCGCAACTTTATTACGGACTCCGTAAGAGACTTGGGATTGGCACAAAAACATTATCGCCTGACAATCAAACCGATTTATTCGGAAAAACCCTTCGCCATGTCCTCCGACGGAAACGCAACGAGAATAATGATATCCTATGTCGCCGATGTTACGTTAAGAAACGAAAAAGGAGAAGTGATTTTTAACCGTCCGATTTCGATTTTCACGGGCAGCAACATCGCCAATGCTCAGGGAGAAGTAATCCTCTCCATGTACGGGCGAAACAACAGCGTTCTCCTGAAAGAGTTAAGCGACAGAATTATTGAAAGCGTAAGAATGTTTTTAAGCGATGAAAATTGATTTCAGAAATATAAATTCGGACTGCATAAAACCCGGCAGTATTTTTTTCTTGTATGGAAATTACAGGGAAAGTTTTGAAGTTTTCTGCGATTTTGTCCGCGATGAATTGCGGAAAAAATTTTCAGAAGTTATTCTTCGTTTCTGTTCGATGGCCGAGTGCTCCAAACTCGCCGGCGGGCAATGCGGTTTATTCGGGACGGACGTCGAGTGTTTTTGCGTAAGAAATACGGAAGACGTTCATCTGGAAAAGGCGAAAGAATTTTTTAAAATAAAAAACAGCGTTTTTATATTGGAGAGCGGAAACTACGCGAAGGCGAAAAAAATCACCGAATATTTTTTGAAGAGCAACGCCTTCGCCGTGCCGTCTTTTAACAACGAACTGACGTTGCGGTCTCTGTTGGCGATGTTTTTTCCGAATATACCGAGAGGCATATGCGATGAAGCAATAAAAATCATCGGAAACACCGACGAAGGACTTTATTCGATTTTAAAAAAAATCTCCCTGATTTCGGGGGACGGAAATCAGGAAGAATTGAACGGATGCTTTGCCCGTCGGCAGTCTTTTTTAAGCGGATTGGAAATAATTCCTCTGATCAGAGTATTATTACAGGCGGCCCTAAGGAAAAAAATCACGAAATCCGAAAATATTTACGGCATAGAAATCAGCAACGACAACGTAACGAATGATCTTCTGAAAGCCGAATTAATGCAAAAATCCGGATTTGAAACCGGCAGAAGTTATATTTATCGCCGACTGATCTCCGACGACGACGTCGCAAAATCTCCTTCGTACCGAGAAAGTGGAAGATGAAGATTCAATCGCGAAATCGCCTCCGATAAAACCATCGCCGCCGCAACGGCCATATTTAAAGATCTGCGGCCGGGCAGCATGGGAATTTTTACCCGATGCGTTATCTTGGCCAGATCTCCCTTCAAAAAACCGTAGTGCTCGGATCCGACGATAAGTATATCGCCGGGTTTATAGCGAAAGGAGTAATAGGCCTCGGCATTTTCTCCGACATCCAGGGCCACCGTTCTTACGTCCTTATATTTGTTCAAAAAATCTTCAAATGTGTCGTGAATTCCGTAATCCGCAAACTTTACGCAGCCCGCGCCCGCTCTTTTTAGTTTTTTATCGTCCGTGATAAATCCGAAGGGACGTATCAGATCAATCGGAATTCCCAGACAATAACTCAATCGCAGCAAAGTGCCGGTGTTCTGCGGAATTTGCGGATGATAGAGAGCCAAACGCAATTCGGGCGCTACTCGGATTTTATTTCGTAGAGGTACCATCGGCTGTCGGCGGATGTTTTTTTTCTGGAAAAAGACCAAATTTCACTGCAGTTTTCCACAAAATCGGCATTACCCTCAAGTATCGTCCCCTCTTTCGATTTCAGAACATTGCTCTGCTCGGTTTCAAATTTCACGTCGACGAAAAGACCGTCGTCCGTAACGTCGGCTCCCGTAATTTCAACGTTGACGAAGCGCACCAATACCCCTTCCAGAGTTTCATTCCGTTTCTTTCTGTCATCTATGGCCATGGAGAACGCTTGAAAAATCCGAGGTGACAGGAGAGTCCGCAGAGTTTTGAGATCTTCCTCGGAATATGCGGTAAAAATCATCTCGAAGGCCTTCCGAGCCTTGTCCAAAAAATCGTCCGGGTCGAAAGACGGACAAATCGTTTTGATTTTAGAGAGTTTTTTATCCGTTTCGGAAACGGTACTCTCCCGTATGACATTTTCGAAAGCCCCCCCTTCGGGCCTTCCGGCATAAAATCCCGTTCTGGTGCCGAGAACCTCATTTAACTTTTTTATCAGAAAAAAAGTTAAAAAAACAAACAGTAAAAAACCCAACATGTTATTTATACAATATCTTCGGTAAGGTTACTCCGCGCTGCTTCATATACTTTCCGCCCCTGTCTTTATAAGAAATATCGCAGGTTTCTTTTATCTTAAAAAAAAGAAACTGACATGCTCCTTCGCCGGAATAGATTTTAGCCGGCAATTGAGTCGTATTTGAGAATTCCAGAGTTACATGTCCTTCCCATTCGGGCTCCAGGGGAGTCACGTTAACTATAATGCCGCAGCGGGCGTAGGTGGACTTCCCGACGCAAAGAACAAAAACGTCTTTGGGTATTTTGAAATACTCCACCGTGCGGGCCAAAGTGAAACTGTTCGGAGGAATTATACAGTGGTCGCCTTTTTTATCTATAAAACTCTGTTCCGAAAAATCTTTGGGATCGATAACGGCATTGTGAACGTTGGTGAAAATTTTGAACTCGTCGGCGACGCGGGCGTCGTAGCCGTAGGAGGAAACGCCGTAGGAAATTACGGATTTCTGCGTAAGTTCTTCCACAAACGGATTGATCATGTCTTTTTCGAGCGCAAGTTTTTTTATTAATTTGTCGCAGCAAAGCATATCGTCTCCTACAGGTTTGTGCCGCCGACCGTAATCGCGTCTATGAGGACGGAAGGCTGGCCGACCCCCACCGGAATCGATTGCCCGTCTTTTCCGCACGTGCCGACTCCTTCGTCCGGAGCAAAATCATTTCCGACCATGGAAATCTTTTTAAGGATACTCGGCCCGTCTCCTATGAGCATAGCCCCCTTCACGGGAACGGTAATTTTACCGTTTTCTATAAGATATGCCTCCGCAGCCGAAAAAACGAACTTGCCGGAAGAAACGTCCACCTGGCCGTCGGAAAAAGATTTTGCGAAAATTCCCTTTTTTACCCGGGAAATCATCTCCTCCCGAGGATAACTCCCCGCTTCCATAAAAGTATTTGTCATCCTGGGAATCGGCATGAATTCGTAACTTTCCCGTCGACCGTTGCCCGTAACCCTTGAACCCGTCAGGGCGGCGTTCATACGATCCTGCATAAATCCGACCAACCTTCCCTTCTCTATCAGCACCGTACGTTCGGAGTCGTTGCCTTCGTCATCCGTATTCAAGGATCCTCTGGCGCGAGGAACGGTACCGTCGTCCGTAACGGTAATGTTTGGAGAAGCTATCATCTCGCCGAGCAGATTATGGAAAACGGAAGTTTTTTTGCGAACGGAGTCTCCTTCCAATCCGTGACCGACGGCTTCATGCAGCAAAATCCCCGTCCAACCGTTTCCCAAAACGACCGGCATTTCGCCGACCGGCGCTCTTACCGCTTGTAATTTCACTTCGGCCTGCTTCAAAGCTTCGTCGGCATATTTTATTTTTATTTCGTCGTTCAATAATTCTTTGTAGCCGAAACGTCCGCCCCCGGAATACATTCCGCTTTCGGAAATTCCGTTTTTCTCGACCGTAACGTAAACGGACAGACGAACCAGAGGACGTATGTCGCAGATCTTTTTCCCTTCGTCGGTAAGAATCGAAACAATCTGCCGTGAAGCCGCAAGATTTACGATAACCTGACGCACGTCGGCCGACTTTGCCCTGATATAAGCGTCAATATCCTGCAAAAACCTGATCTTATCCTCGGGATTTAATGATTTTATAAAGTGTTCGCCGTCATATAGACTGTCGCGCCGGTTTTGATTCTCCGTTTTTCCGGCGAATCGAACCGAACCGTCGCCCGCGGCGAACTTTACCGTTTCCAGAGCTTCTTTCACCGATTTTTCATTAAGAGAAGAGGAATAGTAGTAGCCGGAAACATCGTCTTTAAATCCCCGCAGTCCGAATCCCCTTTTGGAAGCGAAATTCGGAGCCCGAACGAATCCGTTTTCCGTTCTGAAGGACTCTTCTTCTCTGTACTCCGTAAAAAGCTCACCTTTTCGGCCGCCTTCAAAGGCGGAAACGGCAATCTTTTCAATCAGCGGCAAATCACAAACGCCGCTCAGAAATGCATTAACTTCATTGACGAGCGCCGACATAATTTCACACCCTTTCTTCTTTAGGCTTCACTTGGGCAATCGCCGCATCCAGCTCCACCTGAGAACAAAATCCCAGCAGTACCGGATCTCTGGGCTTCAGTTCGTTTATTTTCGCATGAGTTCTGTTGCGAACGGAAAGGATCGTATTCTTGGTGGTGGAAAGCAGAGAACAAATAACCCCGTCCGACATCTCGGGGTAAAATTTCACCAGCCAGGCGATGGCGTCCGGTCGATCCCGTCTTTTCAACAGGGGAGTATATTTCTTTCCGCTTTTCTTTTTAGAGACCCAGGCGAACTCCGGAGTTGCCATAGTCAGCGTTGCTTCCGGATCGGCGGAGCACCTCTCGATTTCTTCGCGAGTCAGCTGTCCCATTTTCACAGGATCGACTCCTATCATGCCGGCTGAAATCTGTTCGTCCGCCAGAGCTTGCACCTCCAGTTCGTGCAACCCGCAAAACCGAGCGATCTGCTTAAAAGTAAGAGCCGTATTATCTATCAACCAAACAGCCGTCCCCTTGGGCATAATGGGTGTCGTCATTTTTAACCTTTCTCCGTATCGGCATCACTCTACACCGTTCGGGCGATAATCTCAACAAAAGACGACGAACGCCCCATAAAATAATGTGCTCGCGACGAAACGTTCGGAAGATTGAAAAACATTCCGCTTTCTAAGATAATGGGACGTTTTTTCGGAGGAATTCATGAACATTTACAGGACTCACAACTGCGGAGAACTCAGAGATTCCGACGCGGGTAAAACCGTAAGATTATCCGGTTGGGTCCATAAAAAACGGGATCACGGAAATCTTTTGTTTATCGACCTCCGGGATCATTACGGAATCACCCAATGCGTGACGGACTCAAACGGCGAAGTCTTTCGGGAAGTCGAAAAACTCCGCCACGAATGCATAATAACCGTTGAGGGGGAAGTAATTCGCAGATCCGCGGACACCGTCAATCACGATAACCCGACCGGCAACGTGGAAATAGAGATCAAAAAACTCATCCTGCTCTCCCGGGCGGAAAACCTTCCCGTAACGGCGGGAGTCTCTGCGGATCTGCCCGAAGAAATCCGTTTGAAATACAGATTTCTTGATCTTCGAAGAGAACCGCTTCACCGAAACATTGTTCTGAGATCGAAAATCATTGCGCGCATTCGGGAAAAAATGCAAAAATCCGGATTTTTGGAAATCAACACGCCCATTCTGACTTCCGGATCCCCGGAAGGGGCGCGCGACTTTCTGGTACCCAGCAGACTGCACCCTGGGCAATTTTACGCTCTTCCTCAGGCTCCGCAACAGTTTAAACAATTATTGATGGTGGCGGGATTCGACAAGTACTTCCAGATAGCGCCGTGTTTCCGGGACGAAGACAGCCGCGCCGACAGATCCCCCGGAGAATTCTATCAGTTGGATTTCGAGATGTCTTTTGTTACTCAGGAAGATGTGTTCAACGCCATCGAACCGATAATCTTTGAGATTTTCAAAGAGTTCTCCGATAAAGCCGTTTCTCCTTATCCTTTCAGAAGAATCACATATGAAGATGCGATGCTTCATTACGGATGCGATAAACCCGACCTGAGAAATCCCCTTTTGATAAACGACGCGGGAAATATTTTCAAAGACTCTTCATTTGCCGCTTTTGCGGAGACGGTGAATAACGGCGGCGTCGTTCGCTCAATCGGCGTTGCGGGAGCGGAAAAGCAACCGCGCAGTTTCTTCGAGAAATTGAACGGCTGGGCGAAAGAACAGGAAATACCGGGATTGGGATATATTATTTTCGACGGAGACGAAGTAAAAGGGCCTTTGGCTAAATTTCTGTCGGAAGAAAAAATTCGAGCCCTGAGAGAGCATGTCCCGGCATCGCGTCATACGGATGCGGAACAGCCGGACCGACAAAAGAACGGAGTCGTGTTTTTCATTTGCGACCGGAGAAAAAAAGCGGAAAAAATATCCGGATTACTGCGTCAAAAACTGGGAACCGAGCTCGGATTATGCTCCGGCGGATTTGAATTCTGCTGGATCACTGATTTTCCGATGTATGAGCTTAACGAGGAGACCGGAAAAACGGAATTTTCCCACAATCCGTTCTCGATGCCTCAGGGCGGAATGGAAGCTCTGAAGACAAAGAATCCGCTGGAAATAAAAGCCTGCCAGTACGACATTGTCTGCAACGGCGTCGAACTTTCCAGCGGAGCCATCCGAAATCATCTCCCGGACGCCATGATAAAAGCCTTCGAAATAGCGGGGTATAAAGCCGAAACCGTTCAAGAAAAGTTCGGCGGCATGCTCAACGCTTTCAAATACGGAGCTCCTCCCCACGGAGGATGCGCGCCCGGCATAGACAGGATGGTCATGCTGATAGCCGACGAGCCGAATATTCGCGAAGTCATAGCTTTTCCGCTGAACCAACAGGCTCGGGATCTGATGATGGACGCTCCCGCCGAAGTCGAAGAAGCCTGCCTTAAGGAATTGCACATAAAACTCGATTTACCGAAGGGCAAGATCAAATGAAATTTCTCGACAGGGCGAAAATTTTTTTGAAGGCCGGAGACGGCGGTAACGGATGTTTGAGTTTCAGACGGGAAAAATTTATCGAATTCGGAGGGCCGGACGGCGGCGACGGAGGCAAGGGAGGAGACATATATTTTGAAGGTACCGATCGACTGAACACTCTGATAGACTACCGCTACAAACAACATTTCAGGGCGGAACGCGGCGGCAACGGCGGCGGAGCAAATCGCAGCGGAGCCGGAGGAGACGATCTTATACTGAAGGTGCCGACAGGAACAGAAATTTTAGACGGGTCCGGCAAAAATCTTTTGGCGGACATAACGGAAGAAGGACAGCGGGTTCTCATCGTCGCCGGCGGAGCCGGAGGAAGAGGCAACAGCAGATTTAAATCCTCGGTCAATCAAGCTCCGCGGCGCGCCGATCGCGGAACCCCCGGAGAAGAACTTGAAATTTGGCTGCAGTTGAAGCTGATAGCGGACGTCGGACTTACGGGACTGCCGAACGCGGGCAAGTCTTCGTTTTTGGCAACCGTAACAAGCGCCAAACCGAAAATCGCCGACTATCCCTTCACCACATTAACGCCTCAACTCGGAGCGGTTCGCATCGACGACGGCGAATTCGTGCTGGCCGACATTCCGGGTCTGATAGAAGGGGCCCACGGCGGCCGCGGCCTCGGCGATAAATTTCTCGCCCATATAGAGCGATGCACGCTCCTGGTTCATTTAATCGACATTACGGGGGAAAATATTTTCGACGACTGCGAAACGATTCTCCGGGAATTGAAGACATACGGCTGCGGTCTGGAAGAAAAACCGCAAATAATCGTTTTAAATAAGAAAGATTTAGTCGCCCCCGAGATTGCCGCCGATCTGAAAGAAAAATTTCGACAAAAGTACGGAAAAAACGTACATCTGATTTCGGCTTTAAAAAGGGACGATAACATAACGACGCTGCTGCGGGAAATCATCCGTCTGCTTCGGGAGAATGTTTCGTCCGAAAACAATATTTCCCCGAAACTTAACGGGGAAATATTTGAAGAAGCCGCATCTTAGTTTAATTCAACTGCTGCGTACTAAAGCACGAAGAATGCTAAATACCTGAAGGTTCTCCGAGTAAGGATGAATCCTTCTTTTCGTCCCACACTTTAAATAATGTATTTTTTTACTATTTCTTCCGTACCGACAGTGCTGCAAAAATATCCTTTGATAAAACGCCTGTTGCGCCAAAGCAATTCACGCTGAAGCGTAAGGTATATAACCGGCCCATGGAAAATGAAAAACAAAAGACAGACAAAGCATACAGATCCGATCCTGTTAAGTCCGGCAGTGTGCTACTCTCCCGCGCCTTAAGACGCAGTACCATCGCCGCTGGAGACCTTCGCTTTCCAGTTCGAGATGGGATGGAGCGTGTTATTCTCCGCCATGACCACCGAACCAAACAGGATCGGAAAAATTTGACAAACCCGGGATAAATACGGGAATTTTACGACTGATTGTTGCGTATCAAGCCAATCGAGCTATTAGTACCGGTTAGCTTCATGCATTACTGCACTTCCACATCCGGCCTATCAACGTGGTGGTCTTCCACGGCTCTAATGGCGAGAACTTATTTTGAGGCGAGTTTCCCGCTTAGATGCTTTCAGCGGTTATCTCTTCCATGTTATGGCTACCCGGCGCTGCGACTGGCGTCACAACCGGTACACTAGGGACATG
>JAISMS010000001.1 GCA_031276565.1 Holosporaceae bacterium
CTCTAAAATTAAGGCTCCGTCCGAAAATTTGCAAAATTTTTTCAGAAAAACAACGGCTTGCTTTTCCGTTTCGCTTCTGATTTTTCCCAATCGCATAATTTCTTCGGAAATTTTCATATTCGCCGCCTCGCTGCGTTTCAGAATTTCTTTACGGCAGACAACCCGCAGAAAACAATCCCGATCATTCATCGGATCGATTTTCCAGGCAATGTTTTTGCTTCTCAAAAAATCCTCCAGATACGATTTTGTAAAATGCAACATCGGTCGCAGCAGTTTTACGCGATCGCCGAGAGAGCGAATTCTGCTCATGCCGGCCAGCCCCCGCGGAGAACTGCCGAATTTTTTTCGCATTTCAAAAGTTTCCAGTTGATCGTTCCAAGTATGCCCCGTAAATAAAATCGGAATCGAATTGCGTTCGCAAAATTCGGATATAAGACGGTATCGGGCTTCTCGGGCAAGATTTTCCAGCTTCCCCTGCCCTATCGTTTCCTTATTCGCATTCCAAACCGCAATTTCGTGTCCGATTTGAAGAGATTTACAGAAGTTTCCGACAAATTCCGCCTCCGCCGCCGATTCTTCCCTCAATTTATGGTCTACGGTTATGCAGAAGATTTGCAGATTATTTTTGGCGGCCCACTCGCTTGCCATAATCAACAGCGACATGCTGTCGGCTCCTCCGGAAACGGCGGCGCAAACGGCGGCAACGGGTTCCCGAGAATAGTGTTCCCGATAAAAATTAATCAAACGATCCGCCTCCGCGCTAAAAAATTCAAAGGCGGATTTATCGTTCGTAAAATTATAAGCTATGGACATCACTTTATATTTTTAAGCTTTTCCGCAGCTTTTTTTGCAAATTCCCCGGGATAATCGTCTCTGATTCTTTCCAACGTTAATTTATAATTATCTTTTTTCTGCAATTTTTCGAAACACAAAGCCAGCTTGTAGAGCGTCTCGGCTGCTTTGCCCCCGTGCGGATTAGCTTTGAATCCTTTCATGTATTCCATTGCCGCGTTTTCGTAATCTTTTTCCAGAAAATAACAGTTTCCCGCATAAAACAGCATCCTGCCGCAATATATATGTTTCGGATTTTGCTTAACAAAAGCGAGCAGTATACCGCGGGCCTTTTCCGTATTGCCTTCATCGATCATATTGACGACGAGGGCCGTTATTTCTTCCGGAGTTTTGCAGACGACGGCCTTGATTTCTTTTTCGGAAACCGGCTCTTCCTTCGCTTTGGCGGTCGAATTTTCGAGCGAAGAAATTTTATTTTTCATATCGGTAACGCTATTTTCCAACTCCTCGACTCTTCCGGTGATTTCTCTGAGGGAGTCCGACAATTCGATTATATCGCCGCTTTTTTCATCAAAATGTTCGGCTCCCGCGGTGCAAACGATAAACGCCGAAAAATACAATGCTTTTTTCATAATAACCTCCCGTCGAAATTTAAAAATTCAAAGTAACGCCTTCAATACGACAAGCCAAATTAACCGTATTATACATCAGATAAGCCACCGTCATCGGCCCTACTCCGTTCGGTACCGGAGTAATTGCTTCGGCGATTGAAGATACCGCATCAAAATCCGCGTCTCCGATGATTTTTTTGACTCCGTTCGTCTCTGTTCTGTTAATTCCCACGTCTATTATAACGGCTCCCCGTTTAACAAATTCTTTCCCGATAAAAAGCGGTCGTCCGACGGCGCTGACCAATATGTCGGCGCTTCTGCATATTTCGCGAATATTTTCGGAATAAGAGTGAAGAACCGTAACGCTGCAGTTTGCGTTTAATAGCAATTGGGCCAAGGGACGGCCGACGATAAGGGATCTTCCGATTACGACCGCATGTAATCCGGCAATGTTCCTGCGGACCGTGCGTAACAGATGCAAAACCCCAAGGGGAGTACAGGGTACGATTTCAGGTTCTCCGGAAAATAATTTTCCCAGGTTCAAAAGGGTTAACCCGTCCGCATCTTTGTCAGGACGAATCAGATTAACCGATTTTCCGAATTGAAGATTCTTCGGCAACGGCGATTGCAGCAGAACGGCATGAACCGTTTTATCGTTGTTCAGGCACTCCGTGAGATTCGCCGCCTCCTCCTCCGTCGTATTATCGCCGAGATTATAAACGCTCGAAACAATCCCCAGAGACGCCGCCAATTTCTCTTTTTTGGACACGTATATTTTGCTGGCCGGATTTTCTCCGATGTTTATCATGGCGATATGCGGACGGATCCCGAGCTTTCGAAGCTTGTCGACTTTCTCTTTGATTTGCGCGCAAAGCTTTTCCGCGATCGCTTTTCCGTCTATTATGGTCGCCATGCGCTTCTCCTAAATCAAATATCTTATGATAATGCGGTCCGCCATTCCTTCTATAAATTTCAGAAGCAGAATTACTATAACCGGGGACAGATCCACCGTTCCCGCGTACACCGGCATTTTCCTTCGAACAAGATCCAGTGCGGAGTCCGCTATTCTTGAAATCGAAGATACGATCACATATACGATCCGATTGTTTACGTTCAGGATATCAGCCGACAAAAGCCAACTGATCAACACGTCCGCCAGAATTATCCAAACCAACAGGCCGATTATTGCTTTAAGAAGCTGGAGCGCCGGTACTAAAATTATATCCATCTATAACTCCGTTTCGCTTATCCTTATATCTTCATTTTTATCGCAAGATATTTGATTTATTCTTAATTGTACCGATTCTAAAATATTATCGCAGCGTTTTTTCAGCATTATTCCGCGTTCATAGAGGGTTACGGATTCTTTCAGGGATGATTTACCATCTTCCAGAATTCTTACAATATCCTCGAGTTCCTTCAATGCAGCCTCAAATTCCATACTTTCGATATCTTTGTTCGACGTCATGTTATATTCTTTCGCTAACTGTGCTATTAGGATACATAAGTGCGGGGATTAAAAAAATGGGGCCTTTAAAAAATAATTCCTTGGCGGACGAAAACGCCCTTTTCCTGCTGGACTTGATAGAAAAGGAAGGATATGAGGCCCGAATCGTCGGAGGAGCCGTCCGCAATTTTCTTTTGGGGCGAGAAATTGCGGACGTCGATATGGCCGTTTCGGCTACTCCGACAGAAATCATCGACATTTGCCGACAACGCGGACTCAAGGTTATTCCTTCCGGAATCGAGTACGGATCCGTAACCGTTCTCCTGGACGGTCGCGCCTATGAAATCACCACCCTGAGAGAAGACGTAAAAACGTTCGGACGGCATGCGGAGATAAAATTCTCGAAATCGTTCCGAAGGGATTCCGACAGACGTGATTTTACCATGAATGCCGTTTATGCGGATAAACGGGGAAAAATCTACGATTATCATTCGGGAATAGAGGATATTTTCTCCGGAAACGTCAAATTCATAGGGGATCCGAAACGCAGAATAACGGAAGATTATCTGAGGATATTCAGATACTTCAGATTTGTCGCCGGTTACGGAAATTATAATTGCAATCGAGAGTACCTGGAAATCATTTCGGAATTAAAAAACGGCGTTAAAATTATCTCGAGCGAGAGAATCATTTCCGAATTACTGAAAACTTTCGAAATGCCGGATTCCCATCGAATCGTTCCTTCTATGCGAGAAATTGCGGACGAGTTGTTTTCGCTGCGGTTTGACGCGCTCGGACTGTGCGCCCGATTGGGAATATTCGAATCATTGTCCGGAAGCGAAAGATTGGCGATGCTGTTGAAGTTTTCCGACAGGAATGACTTGCCGAACGCCTTCAACTTTCCGAAAAACATTCGGGAAATGTTATTGCTGCCGAATGAGACGGATCGGCGGGAAATATTTATAAAACTTAAACGGATGAAAAAAGAATTTCGAATTTTTTATGCAAAATTTTGGACCGTAAATGCCTGTTCAAAAGGCGCATGCTCGGAGGCCGAAGCCGAAAATATTTTAAAGGAGCTGTTGTCCTTTTGCGAATCCGAATATGCGGATTTCAAGCTGAAAGCTAAAGATCTGGCAGATTATGACCTTTCGGTCGGCGAGTTGGGAAAAGTTATGGCGAGCGTTAAAAAATCTTGGGCGACAGTCGATAAACTGTCCGTCGCCGGGTGTAAAAAAACAGCTTCGGAGATCATCGGAACTCTGAGGAATAAAAAATAACGCATCAAGTAAAAATTAACCGTAAATTAACGGATTTCTGATAAAAATAAATCAATTTACCCGTCGTTTAAACATCGCTCAGGCGGGAGAATTTTTGCTAAAGGAGAAAAAAATGATACGGATATTCGCATGTTTCATGCTGTGTTTTTTGAGTAATGCGGACGCCATGCAGATAAATTATGAGCGGCAGGTTCATTCTCCGTATTTTTCCGAACTCAAAGATGTGACTCCCACGGGATTAGCGGTGATAAACGATTACGTTTCGGTGAAATATGCGGATCTCGGCACGGATCAGAAAAGAAGTTTGTGTGTGGACGCGAAAAAACAGAATTTTGTTTCTTCTTCGAAGACGCATTATTTCTGGAAATTAGTTCAAAAACTCGGAGATCCGCTGAGTCAGTTAAGCAAAGTGGCCTGCGCCGTGATACCGATGTTGTCGGTCAATGACGAAAAGGTAAATCGAACGCTGACTTTTACGACAACCGTATGCGCCATCGCCGCCGTCGTGTTCGATAAGATACAGGGATATGCTTCAAACAAAATCGCGGAATATGAAAATTCCCGATTAATTTTGATGAGTATGATGAGCGAAGGCAATGAAACAAATCCGCAGGAAATCGTAAATCCTTCTTTGGTAACTTCCCGCGCCGTTGCGAAAACTTTAATTCCGCAATTTCAAGATATCGAAGGCATAACGCCGGCGGGACAAAACCTGATAAACGAATATTTGTTTTCGGCGTTCCGAAACATGAGCGAAGATCAAAAGAGAACGATATGCCTGGACGCCGCGGAGGGCCGCTTTGAGCCGGAATGTTCCGGATTAAACTGTTTCTGGAAATTCGTAAGAACGGTCAGCGATCCCGCAGCCCAGTTAAGTATGCTTGCCTGCGCCGTAATGCCGATGGTATCTCTCAAAAGCGAAAATAGCGTGAGTAAAACATTAAGTTTCTTCACCACAATTTGTGCAATCGCCTCCGTAGTTTTGGGAAAAATATACGGATACAGCGTCAATGAAATAACCGAGTACGAAAACGCATGGTTAACATTGCAAAGCATGCGGGAAACCTCTTCGCTTTTCCCGGAAAGGCCCGCGTTATCGGCAGCTTAATAACGGGAGCAACATTTATTCGCGCTTACGGTCTTTCGAAACCGATCTTCACGGACGCAACAGATAATTGCGTTGCGGAAAGATATGCGAATTTGCGGATATCAAATAACGGCGCGATAAACAACCGCGTTGCGAAAACATATGCGGATTTTGACCCAAAGGATCGGCGCGAATTCGATGTTACAGGCGATCGGACTAGGAGCCCTCCGAAGCCTTAGTATCGCGGGGCGAAATCAGCTCCGTAATCTCCTCGTCCATGATAATATCGCCTCGATCTTTCGGAAGGCTGATTTTTTGAACGGATTTGAGAATTTTATTTTTGTCGAACACCAACTTGACGACAAATTCCCGAATCGGAGTTATGTTTTTGAAGATATCTTCTTCCGTCGTCGAAGCGACGTATATCCAAGAATAATTGTCCCTATGCAGCGACGGAGTTCCGCATTTGCTTAAAACCTCATTCATGGAAGTCTTTCCGACGATAAAGCCGTCCAAATACTCTTCTGCTTCAATGTTACCGCGGGTATTAACCGCCGATTGGCAAGCAATAAGGAAACAAAACGCTGCCGCCGATATTTTTTTTCTCATACTCCGCACCGCCAAATCGAAAATACGGGCTCAATCTAACGGCTTCGGACAAAAATATCAAGAGCTCAGTTTTTTCAACATTTTTTGGATATGCTCTTCTATAATGTCGGAAGCAATTTTCAAAAGATGCTCGTCGATCCATTTTTCCACCAACGGTCTTATGACGTCGGGAATATGATCGTCCAACCATCTCCTGACAATCGGTTCGATATCCGATTCCTTAAAAGTATCCGAAATAATATTCGAAATGTGATTGTTTAACCAATCTTTAACGATCGGTCCCAAGACCTTCGCCGCCTTTTCGGTTCCGGCCGCGTTTTGTTCGGCGTCCGACGACTGCCCGTCTTCCGACATACCCGCACCCGCGCCCGCACCCGATCGCGCATTCGATCTGCTGCTGCGAATCGGCGGAGAATCCGAAGAAACTCCGCTGGAAACTATCGGTCCTTTCTTTAGTTTTTCGGCGATGTATTCTTCTTTATCGTATCTTTTTTCGACGTCGTATCTTTCTCCGGGATCTGTCGTGTTTTCCTGCACCATTTTCAAAAATGATCCCATATCTTTGCTTCGGGGATCGCTTTTTTTCAGTTTTACGATATTGCCGTCCGGAGTTAT
>JAISMS010000016.1 GCA_031276565.1 Holosporaceae bacterium
TTAACGGAGCTTCAGGTCGATTGCGTCGACAATCCGCCGTTGTCGGTCTTTTTGTTCAAAAGTTCGTGATAAATTATCGATCTGCAAGATTTTTGCGGGTTATAACGCCGTAAAATAAAACAGACGATACGGGCGAAATATTTATTTCCCAAAAGGAAAAACATCTTCCGGCGATCCGCCTGATATCCTCTAAAATCGTATAAAATGAGAAGATTATGCCAATATCATTATTTTTGCAGAATTAACTTATTTTAAATCAATTTGTTTTAATCTTACCGTGTATTTGTAATACGGGTGTTCCGGTGGCAGTCGTTATCCGTATTTTGATTAGAAGGTATCATCATGGTTGAGAGCACACAGCATAAATTGGACAGGATTCGTTCTCCGAGGGTTCAGATTACCTATGACGTAGAGATAGGTAATGCGATAATCATGAAGGAACTGCCGTTTGTTATCGGCGTCATGGCCGATCTGTCCGGCATGCCGATCGATCCTTTGCCGCCGATTAAGTTCAGAAAATTCGTAGAAGTCGACAGAGATAATCTGGCGAGTTTTATGACCTCTATAAATCCGAGACTGGCAATACAAGTAAAAGACGTTTTGGGCGACGGATCGGAGGATCTGAATGCAGAGCTGTTTTTCAGACACATGGATGACTTCGGTCCGATAAACATCGCCAATCAGGTGCCGAAGCTGAATAAAATTTTCTCGACGCGGGTGAAGTTAAACGACCTCGTGGTGAAATTGGAAGGTAACGACAAACTTCAGGAATGCATAAAAGACATAGTCGCGGATACAAATCTCAGAGCCGTATTGAGATCTCAAATCGATGCGGTCCTTAAAACCAATAAACAGACGGTTACGGCCGATTTTGCCGCCGTTCCTTCGGATAGTGCAAAAGGCACCGCAACGACTCCGCCGGGCAATGCCTCGCCGGGAGGGGGAGCGCCGGCTGCCGACGCCGGAGGAGGAGGTACCGTTTCGAAAACCGAACGGGAAATCCTCAAAGAAATGTTTGTGGAAGGCCGGCTTGCGAGAGATCCGTCCTCCGAAGTTTACGCATGTTTTATGCTTCTGGAATTGCTCCTAAAAATAGAGGAAGCGAAAGTAACCGTAATGAAAAATCCGTTGGCTTTCGTCGAAAAGACGGTGGCAAATGTCGATGCAACGTTGAGTGCCCAGATTAATGAAATTCTGCATCACCCGGCTTTCCAGGAAATGGAAGGAACATGGAGGGCGTTGCACTATTTAATAATGAATACCGAAACAAGTACTCAGCTGAAAATAAGAGTAATGAACATTTCCAAAAAAGACTTGCTGGATGATTTGGAAAATGCCATTGAATTCGATCAGAGTCAGCTGTTCAAGAAAGTATATGAAGAAGAATACGGTACATTCGGAGGTCATCCGTATTCCTGTTTGATCGGCGGCTATGAATTTACGCGTCATCCGCAAGATATATTGCTGTTGGAAAAGATTTCCAACGTTGCGGCGGCGGCGCATGCTCCGTTTATCGCATCCGCGCATGCGAGAATGTTCGATATGGAAAGCTTTTCCCATCTTGCAGGTCCGAGAGATATATCAAAAATCTTCGAAAGTACTGAAATGGTTAAGTGGAGGTCTTTCAGGGATACCGAAGACTCCAGATACGTCGCGCTCGTCATGCCGAGAGTGTTGATGAGACTTCCGTACGGACCGGATACATTGCCGGTTGACGGCATGAATTATGTCGAATCCGTAAACGGAACCGATAATTCCGATTTCTGCTGGGGAAACGCCGCATTTGTCCTGGGACAGAGAATAGGCAATGCGGTTGCACTCTACAAATGGCCGGGCGCCATCAGAGGCGTAGAGGGAGGCGGATTGGTGGAAGATCTTCCGGCTTATACATTCCAAACCACCGACGGAGATATCGCCCTTAAGTGTCCTACGGAAATAGCCATTACCGATCGACGCGAGAAAGAATTAAACGACATGGGCTTTTTGGCGATTTGCCACAGCAAAGGAAACGACTACGCCGCATTTTTCGGAGGCCAGACCGCTCAAAAACCGAAGGTATACAATACAGACGACGCCAATGCAAACGCAGCTTTGAGCGCAAGATTGCCGTACCTGCTGGCGGCTTCCAGATTCGCCCACTATATAAAAGCCATCATGAGGGATAAAATCGGATCCTTCCTGACTAAAGATAATGTTTCCGTTTATCTGAACAACTGGATCGCCAGTTATGTGCTGTTGAATGATTCAGCCAGCCAGGATCTTAAATCCAGATTTCCGCTTAGGGAAGCCCGCATAGACGTCTTCGATGTTCCGGGTAAGCCGGGATCCTACAAGGCGATCATATTTTTGCGGCCGCATTTCCAGTTGGAAGAGTTGACAGCCTCCATAAGGCTGGTGGCCACCCTGCCTCCGCCGGTAAAGTAAAGTCGGCGTGCCGGGATACAGCGCATTTCAGCGACTGTGTCGATTTTCGGGAACAATTTTCCGATGTTTTTTGTTGTATCGTATTAATTCTATTTTATGCAAAGGCTCGTACCCGACAGATTTATCGGAACATGCGTCTTTTTCGGCAAAATAATTTGGCCCACAAGTGGTTTTATATTGCAATATATTTTTCGTTTTAAAGTATATCGACAAAAATATTTTTATATATTTAGTCGATTTTTAACTTTTTTATGTTACAACATAAATATGTTCGTGGTTTCGTCGGAGAATAACGATGGTAAATAATGAGAACGAAATGTTTAATAATTCGAATCTGTTTGCTAATCAGGATATAAACCACAATAATCCGGTGGGCGGAGCCAGAACTCCGCAATATATAATAGTTTGCAAAGATTTTTTTGAAAGCGACATGGAAACTCCCGACAGCACCGTAGGCGAATCAGGTACGCCTTGTTTGTCTATAAAAACCGGCGCCATGAGGTTGGTAACCTATGATGCTTCCGGAGAATTGGACGGAGACGGAAAAATTGCGTTTCAAAATCCGATAGCCTGTTTAAAATACGGGGTATGGGGACCGAAAATTCAGGAATACATGTATAACGGTAAGCAGGTGGAAAATATTGCCATCCACAGAGTGAGCAATATAAACAATACGAATATAGCAGTGCAAAAATTGGAATATGACAAGTGTCTGATAAAGACCTATGAGCAGGTTAACGATACCATAACATTTTCATTTTGTTTTCTGGTGCTTCGAGACATTAAAGTGCTGTACAGTTCCGCGGACGGAACCAGCAAGGGAATGGTGGCCGTTTCGTTCGATGCGGCGGCGGTAAAGGCCGAACTGAAGAGCGGAAGTTAATACGGCGCTCCTAAAAAGAAGAATGAGGCGATCGCATTTTACGGCAGTCGCGGTGTTTTGCCGAAATAATGTCTTGTTCCGCGAGCTCTGAGCTCTGCCGGAATGTTTTTATGCGTTGACGGACAATTTTATATTTCATCCGATTGCAGCAGGGGTGCAGCGGCGATATACGAGACCGTGATTATTGAGCGGGCGTGCCTCATCAGTGCGCCGCAGCGGATTGTTCTCTTCAGAAATGACGGAGTCATGCGGATCCGGCCGGCAATGCGGTTCTCCGCAGACAATCTTTGAGTATTAGGGTTGTTAAAATCTTACCGGCGGATTCTTTGATGCAGCGCCTCTCATCCTTGATTCTCCGCATGGGCCAATCGCATTTTCTCCACAATCTTTGCAATCCCCGGTGGAGCGCACGGTTCCGATAACGAAAAATCTTTCCGCCGCTATCGAAAATCGAACGCTGTGGTTCGAGTGCCTCGTATTTTTTTGTTAACCAATGCGGACCTGCGCCTGAAGACGTCAGGAAAACGAAGGCATGACCTGTTGATTTGACAGGCAAAATATCTTTGCATAGATCGGTTGCGAGAAATCGCCCGACTGCCGGCGGAAAAAATCAGAAATTCCGTAACAATTGATCGGGAATTCAGAGAAAGCGTCAGAGCAAAATTGAAACTTGAAGTAAGGAAAATTTTACGAAAATACGACTCTATCCGTCCGATTTGCAAAAATAAGCAACAGAAACGATTCTTCGACAAGCAGAAGCGATATCCGAAGAATCAGCAGTCGAAGTCATATGATAAAATTGATCTTCTATTCAACATCGAAAATCGAACGTTTAATTTTCAGCGTTTCGTATTTTTTTGTTAACCAATGCGGATCTGCGCCTGAAGACGTCAGGAAAACGAAGGCATGACCTGTTGATTTGACAGGCAAAATATCTGTGCATAGATCGGTTGCGAGAAATCGCCCGACTGCCGGCGGAAAAAATCAGAAATTCCGTAACAATTGATCGGGAATTCAGAGAAAGCGTCAGAGCAAAATCGAGACTTGAAGTAAGGAAAATTTTACGAAAATACGACTCTATCCGTCCGATTTGCAAAAAGAAGCAACAGAAACGGTTCTTCGACAAGCGGAAGCGATATCCGAAGAATCAGCAGTCGAAGTCATCTGATAAAATTGATCTTCTACTCAGCATCGCGTCGTAATTAAGGTTCTAAAACAATAGGCTCTAGACTGGCGAAAAAGTGATATCCGGGATAGAGTATGTTGGAATTCAGCAGATTAAGCGCACATAAGATACATCGGATTATTTTATGTTTTTGCGAGGATATAACTGCCTGTTCGGCAAGTCAGTTGCTTAAAATAAACCGCAACACGGTTAGCTTTTATTATAACCACTTCAGAAACTTAATATTTCAGCAAAGTTTTGGAGAAAACTCCCGTGATTTCGGCGTCTTCGAATCGGACGAGAGTTATTTTTGAGCGAAAAGAGTTCGGGGAAAACGCCGGTATTCGGCTTGCTTAAGAGAGACGGAAAAGTGTTTGCAAGCATCGTCCCGGGATTGTTCAAGAGAAGAACTCATGCCGATGAAAGAATGTGAGTTTCGGTATAGCAATAAAGATGCGGAGCTTTTTAAGATTTTGACCAAATTGGTTAAAAAGAAAAAAAATGCCAGTCTGGAGCCAACAATATTGAGCTCTGAAAAATTTCTTCTAAACGTTTACGGACTTACAATTGTTGCCTTTTGTAAGTCCGTTCCCGGGAGAAATTCCGCCGGTGATTTTCCGTCAGGCGGTCGTTGTCGTTGGAGTAGCACCGGGGGCGACCGGGGTCGTCGACACATTCGGAATGGCTTTAATTTCATTTACCCTGTTTCCGATTTCATGCACAATCTCTTTCATTTTATCTTGTATTATTTGGGGCTCATCATTTATGGCATCGAGGCGCAGCGTATTTTTAATCGAAAGCAATAGCGGCAGTGCTATTTCTTTTCTGAGTGTTATTTTGGTTTCCTCTTCCAAATTGGTTTCCTTACCTTTGTTGTCGATGACTCTGACGATTTCTATTATATTTTTAAGCAGTGTGTTTTTATCGACAACATGCTTATCGTGATGTTGTTTCAATATGCCGTGACTCTCTTTCAGTTTTTCGTGATCCCCTTTCAGCTTGTTGTGATCTTCTTTCAGGGCCTTATAGGCATTAGAATGCGGAATATATATTATTGTTGACAATATGTCGCGTATATTCGTTATCTTTGTTTTAATATCATCAGACGGATTTAAAATTAATATCTGCTCGATAAACTTTTCGACTTCTTTAATATTTTTCTTATAATTTTTAATAGCAGTATCAACGGTTAAATTCCCTAAATTTATAAGCGTATTTGCGGAATCAGCTGCCGGGATTGATTCGGCTGAGCCGTCTGTATTTGCGCCGGCTCCGGTATGTGCCCCGGTTTTAGTAACGGTCGTTGTTGATTTTCCTGCTGCTGTCGGGACTCCGGCTCCGGTATGTGCTCCGGTTTTAGCAACGGCCGTTGTTAATTTTCCTGCTGCTGCCGGGATTTCGGAGCTCTTCAGCCTCGTCGTGCGGCTGCCCGCGGATAAGGTCGGATGAATCGAACCGTCGTCAGCGGATACGGAGGGCAAATAAATCGAACTGCTTCCCCCGATACAGCATAATGCCGTTAACGTCATTCTGATGATTTTTTTCTTCATATCTTCTCCTCTATTTATTACATTGATTGTATTTTAGAATAAAATTGTCTATAAATTATTATTTTTTATAAAAAAATACATTTTCGATAAAAATATCTTGACCATTTTCCGAAAAGCAGAAATTCCGGTCGCGGGATTATTTTTTCCGCATCGTTTTGCCCGACTTACGCATAATACTGCAGATAATCGCCGTTTTCTTGCGGTCTTTATTATATATATGGCTCATATGCCATCACCTGTATTAATGCGATGCAAAATCGCATCAGCTTGCTTTTCATATTTATAATGAGCATTTGCCTGTTCCGGGCGAAGTTATCACATTAGTTAAAATATTTTTCTTAGAGCTGTCGTTTTTTGTTGTTTGTTAATTTTTGTGTGAGATATTGAAATTGAATTTAAGCTCAAAGATATAAAAATCACGACAGAATTTCGCGAATATCAAAATATTTTATCTGAATATATAAGCAAAATTGCGCAAATATTATGCATATTAATAATATCCGTTTGGACTGTTGATTTATTTGCCACAGACGTCGCCTCATTAATTAGAGAGAAAAAATACAATGACTTGGCGGTGTTGATAAATTCGAATCGTAATGCGGTTCAACAAATTTATCGACATAGTAATGATCATTTTCGAAAATTAGGAAGGAAAGAGTTTGAGAATATGAAAAAAGATACTCATACATTTATATTGTTATATAGTCCGGAAATTATATTTTCTCAAGTAATGAACACAATTAAAACCGGAATTTTTGACGAACTGTGCATGAATGGAAATCAGTCGGTGATAGGACTGCGAGTCGGAAGAATTGGAAACCTGCCCGTACCTCCTTCTTATACATGGAATAAAACAAAAAATGGTCCTCGAGAGACCGAAAACGGTGAAAAGTCCAATGCAATCATAAGATGCTACATCAACTTTAACGCAGATAGGACGCAGATATTAACCAACGGCACATCTGACGGCACTTCCGGATCGATTTATTTTGAACAATAATATAGACGCAGAGAACTTCGACCGACCGGTATTCCGGTTAGTAATAAGCATGACCGCCATTTTCTGAGATCATTAAAAATTTGTAAACCGATTTACAAAACATATCTGATAATCAAACTGCTCTTTCCTCACACACACTTGATATGGAGCAAGATCGGTCAATCGAAAAGGATAGCTCGGATCCAGAGTTTCGAATAAGGAATTAAATTCTCTTACAAGTAACGGAATAAATAAATTTTCTTTTTTTCTCGTACTTTCATTGATAGCTGTCATGAATTGAAAAAATCACTTTCTAAACAGGAAAACAATGAATTAACAACGCTTTTTTTTAAATCAGTAAGCTTAAAATCGCTCAATAAGGACACAAAACTCCGGAGTTTTTTAAATTCTTCATCCAAGCCGCGACGCTCCATGCAGCAAAATATGATTTCCGTACTCAGCCTGAAAAAGACCTTTTCTCTTTCCGGAGCAGAACAACCGTTCATAAACTCATTAAAACTTTCTTTTGTTGTCGGAAGATCACGCTCCCACTTGGAAATAACCTCTTCAAGACTCAGTTTTTTTACATATTCTAAATCTTCTGCGCCATAATGCAATAAGTAGTATCCTATATCCGAATCATGAAATATCATGCCGGATACAATCGTGTCTTGCTCCATAGCTTTCACTCCGCCGCACATTATCGCCGCCGCGCAACAAACACCGTAAAGCACACTGCCTTTGAACATATCATGCCTCTGAAATATCAACAAGTTCCAAACTAAGAGCCGATTATAACCTGTCTGTTCTTTAGGTGCAACTTTTTTCTTAACGAAAAATTAATTTTTCTTATCGACGCGGTTCAAAAGTTGACAAATATCTTCTTAACCCCCAAACAGTCTCGCCTGTTGTGCATTTTTAGTTGTCACCGCAACACGCAAACCGTCTTATCCGGGCGCTCCGGAGTCGAATGCGAGGTTGATTTTCCATTGGTCGGTAATAAACCTTGCACTTTAGTGCGAATCGAAGGGAGTTATAATATGAGGAATGAACGTTAAAGAAAGATACACAAAAGGTGCACACGCGACACCGGATTT
>JAISMS010000029.1 GCA_031276565.1 Holosporaceae bacterium
ACGACCGCTCTGTCCTGTCTGAACGGATCATACGGAGTAAAAATTTCCCCCCAGTACAAATCCTCGATACCCGGATTTCTTTTGTTGAATCATTTGAAAACCGCACAACGGGCAGTTTATGACGCCCTTATCGCAATCGATCCGGAAATGGAAAGACGTTATCCGAACACGGAAAGACGTTACGGAACGGATTACGGGACGTATTCCTCCCCCGCCCTATCGCCGGGCGATATAAGAAAAATAGTCGACACGGCCGTATCGGTAAATTTTATCGATAAAATATCGGGGAAAAGCGAAAGACTTGCGCCGATGTTTAATATTTTGGCGAAAAAATACATAGAATATATAAATGCGAAAGGGCTTCGACAAATCCCCGACGACTACGATCTGGACAACGAAAATAACCGCCGGTTGATCGCCGCGGATATGCTGATTCAATGCGGCATAATGACGCCTAAAGATTAACGGGACAGATATCCGTACGCGGAGCCGAAATCCGGAATATCATCGGCTGTTTCCCTTTTCCTCATCTGAAGAGTCGGGATAATATTTAATTACGTATATGCGAATATCGTCGCCGTAGTCCGCCTTGAGCTTGCTGCAAGCTTCTGCGGTCACTCGACGGCAGGCTTCGCTCGGATCGCACTCGACGACGCCGGAGCCGTTACTCTGCCAGCTGTGTTGGTGCAGGTTGCTTCCGGCTGCTCCGTAATACAGAACGACGTTTATCGGAGAGGTAAATCCGCCTATGATATATTTCACCGTAGAGAAGGACGGGTTCATTATATCAAAACCGGCCGAATCGGGATCGTATATGTCCGGGGAAATTTGAAACTTTCGATGCAACCCGGTAAAACCGTATGCGTCGCACTGTTTTCCGTTGTGCCAATCTTTCCCCGAATTATCGAAGAACCTCATTTGGGGAATCGCTCCGTCTTCATGTTCCAGCAAAAGATAAAAGTCCCCTTTCGTACCCGCATAATAGAACTTATTCCAGCTGCTTATGCCGGATCCGGAATAATCGTTGTTACCCGATCCGGAATAATCGTTGTTACCCGATCCGTAGTAATCGTTGTTACCCGATCCGGAATAATCGTTGTTGCCCGATCCGGAATAATCGTTGTTACCCGATCCGAAATAATCGTCACTACTCTTCGCCTTCCAATACCCCAGATCCGTATCATATGTTACTCCCGCGCGACCGATCGACCCCGGAAACTCACCGAAGGTCACCGAATCCGAACACTGAGGACTTCCGCCGACGTTTTGCGAGAAATCGACGACCCTAGATCTCTGCGGCAAAGAAATCGGCAGATATTCGAACACCGGATTTATATCATCCAGCAGCGGCGGATCGGTAATCGGCGTCGTGTCGACGGGCTCGATGCTTATGATCCGAACGTTGTCGAGTTGCAGCTCGACCGTGTAGGAGGTTTCCGACAGTTCATTGTACCAATGAGTGCCGGGAGAGATGATGATCTCTTCGCTCTCGGAGGACGTCACCGTGACTTCCGCCGACAACCCGTTGCCGTTTTTGTATTTGATCGTGCCGACGGGCGAAGGAGGAGGCGGAGGCGGCGGAGTTCCGCATACGCTGATGTAGCCGTAATTGTTCAACGCCATCCATTTGCCGCCGCCGGCGGCGAGGCCGTTCCAATCATATCCGCTAAAGATTTGTTCATCTCCGATGGGATTGGTCCAGTTTTTGCCGTCGTCCGCGCTGACGGTGATATTGCCGGTATTGCTCATTGCCAGCCATTTGCCGCCGCCGTAGGCGAGTAAAGTCCAAAAATGGTTGACGGATCCGCACATAAGTTGTCCCTCTCCGACGGGGTTGGTCCAGGAAGCGCCGCCGTCCGCACTGACGGCGACGTAGCCTAAATCGCTCAGCGCCATCCATTTGCCGCCGCCGCCGGCGGCGAGGCTCTTCCAGCCGTAATAAAAGACGGAATCGAGCGCATTTGAGCCGTTTCCGGCTGGACTGGTCCAGGAAGCGCCGCCGTCCGTACTGACGGCGACATAGCCGTAATCGTTCAGCGCCATCCATTTGCCGTTGCCGCAGGTAAGTCCTATCCAACTACCGCTGTTACCGCAGGCGGAAGCAGGCGGATTTTGGTCGTTTCCGACGGGATTGGTCCAGGACGCTCCGCCGTCCGTGCTGACGGCGACGTAGCCGGAATAATCCAATGCCATCCATTTGCCGTCGCCGCCGGCAATGTCCGCGACGGCGCCGCCGATACCGCAGACGGAGTTGAGCGGATTTTGGCCGTTGCCGACGGGATTAATCCATGTCATACCGTCGTCTGTGCTGACGGCGACATAGCCGTTACCGTCCGTCGCCATCCATTTGTCGTCGCTGTAGGCGAGGCCGTACCAGGCATAACTCTGGTAGATGTGCTCGAGCGCATTTTGACCGTTTCCGGCGGGGTTGTACCATTGGGAAAAATCCGTTTCGGCGGGGGATTCGGTCGGGGGCGGCTCCGGCGCCGGTCTCGCGGCGGTCTGCACCAGCATCTTTACGGAGGCGCGGACGTTGGAGGTTATGACGGCGGTTCCGGTTCGGTCGAGGCAGCTTGTGTCGCCGGACACGGAGCAGGCCGGCGTAAGGTTGACCCTCAGATTCTCGCATATTCGCACATTTTTAAGTTTCAACTCGACGACGTAGCCGCCGCCGCCGTCCGGTTTGTATTTATGGGTCTTGGGCGACAAAACCACGGGTCCGTAATTGAGATCGGTTACCGCAACGGAGATTACGGCGTCGTCTTTGTCCGTGTATTCGATCGTTCCCGACGGCGGCAGGGAAGGAGATCCGCATACGGCGATGTAGCCGTTGCCGCTTAATGCCATCCATTGGCCGCCGCCACAGGCGAGGCGCTTCCAGCCGGATGCGCCGCCGCAGACGAAGTAAAACGGATTTTGGCCTCCGGCGGCGAAGGTCCAGTTTTTGCCGTCGTCGACGCTATGGGCAACGTAGCCCGAGTAACCCAACACCACCCATTTGCCGTTGTTATATTCGACGTCTCTCCAC
Source organism: Holosporaceae bacterium (assembly GCA_031276565.1). GTDB lineage: Bacteria > Pseudomonadota > Alphaproteobacteria > UBA3830 > UBA3830 > JAIRMQ01. The sequence goes on from JAISMS010000029.1 coordinate 3,029, forward strand.
ATGGTGATACTACCGAGAGATGATACTCCGCCGTTTTCGGCGGGATTGGTCCAGGAAGCGCCGTTGTCCGTACTGCAGGCAACGTAACCGTAGCCGGTGCCGACCGCCATCCATTTATTGTTGCCGTAGGCGAGACCCTCCCATTGTGAACAAATGGATAGAAGCGCATTGCTGTTATTACAAATCCAGGAAGCGCCGTCGTCCGTGCTGACGACGGTGTAGCCGTAAGAATTCAACGCCATCCATTTGCCGTCGCCGTAGACGAGGTTCCACCAGCCGGAGCTGTTACCGGAGACGTAATAGAGCGGATTTGGGCCGTCGCCGGCCGGATTGCTCCAGGATACGCCGCCGTCCGCGCTGACGGCGACGTAGCCGTAACTATTCAACGCCATCCATTTGCCGTTGCCGCAGGCAAGACCTTCCCAATAACTACTACCAATGTAAGTGTTGTTACCGGAGACGTAATAGAGCGGATTTGGGCCGTCGACGGACGGATTGCTCCAGGTTTTACCGCCGTCCGTGCTGACGGCGACGTAGCCGTAATTATTCAACGCCATCCATTTGCCGTTGCTGCAGATAAGGCCGCTCCAACTGCCGCCGTTGTTCCAGACGCATTCGAGCGGATTTTGGCCGTTTCCGGCGGGGTTGTACCATTCGGCGAAATTCGGTTCGGCGAGCTCCGTCGACTCCGGATCGGGCACGGTTCTTGCCATCAGCGTTACCGGAATCTTGGCATTGACGTGCACGTAGAGGACTCCCTCAGTCCCGGCGGCATTTTTTGTGCCAGACAGGCTGCAGGACGGTATTTTAAACGTATAGGGGCGGTTTGTGATTTCGGCGGATATCAGCCGGATCTTCTCCATTTGAAATTCAACGTGATATTCGCCGTTTTCGTCCTTTGTGTCGAAAATTCGCGACGGTTCGATGAAAATATCCGTCTCTCTGACTATTTCCCGCGGAGTTCCCTCACCCGGAAGAGTGATACGCCCGGATTTCGCATCGTCGCAAACGGCGACAAAGCCGTTGCTGCTTAATGCCATCCATTTGCCGCCGCCGTAGGCAAGGGCATTCCAATCGTACACATTATTTATTAATATGGGCGGAGTTTGGCTGTTTCCGGCAGGATTGATCCAGGTTTTACCGTCGTCCGCGCTGACGGCGATATAGCCGTAATTCTCCAGCGCCAGCCATTTGCCGCCGCCGGCGGCAATGGCGGTCCAATACGGATAAGAGGTTACTGACATAAGCGGATTTGGGCCGTTGCCGGCCGGATTGCTCCAGGATGCCCCGCCGTCCGAGCTGACGGCGGCGTAGCCGTAATAGTTCAGCGCCATCCATTTGCCGTTGCCGACGGCACTGGAGTACCAACCGTACGAATCTATGAATGAAAGCGGATTTTGGCCGTTTCCGACGGGACTGGTCCAGGACGCCCCGCCGTCCGCGCTGACGGCAATGTAGCCGTAATAATTCAGCGCCATCCATTTGCCGCCGCCGCCAGCAACGGAGTACCAACTGTACGGAGTTATTAACGAAAGCGGAGTTTGGCCGTTGCCGGCGGGATTGGTCCAGGATGCCCCGCCGTCCGTGCTGCAGGCGACGTAGCCGGAACCGCTCAGTGCTATCCATTTGCCGTCGCCGCCGGCGATGTCCACGACGGAATTGTCGTTACCGCAGACGGAGTTGATCGGATTTTGGCCGTTGCCGGCGGGGTTAATCCATGTCAGACCGTCATCCTCGCTGACGGCGACATAGCCCTCGGCATTCGTCGCCATCCATTTGTCGTCGCTGTAGGCGAGGCCGTACCAGGCATAACTCTGGTCGATGTGCTCGAGCGCATTTTGATCGTTTCCGGCGGGGTTGTACCACTCGTTCAGGTCTCCTCCGATCGGCGCCACCCTCAGCCGAATCAGTCCTTTTTGCCGGAAGCGGAGGGCGCCGACGGCATTGCCCGAGAATTTCAATCCCGATTCGCCAGCCCAAATTGCGGGAGAGGAGGAGAAGCCGGTCGTATACTTCAATATCCTCTTCGGATCCGCGAAGGTTCCGTTGTAGGCCGTTCCGTCGGCAAATGTTTTGGTCGTATCCGAAAAATTGATTCTGAAATCGATGACGGCGGATTCGTACATGGGAACTTCCGAAAAATCGTTGTCAAACCCCAGGTATGTAAGCTCTCCGGGCTCGAAGTGATCCGGCTTGTTCACCACCAGAATCAGGACCTTCTTGCGTCCCGGAGTACTTTTGGAGGGTCGAGACAGCTGTCCCCCCTTTGACGGCGAAGAACCTACGGTGTTTTCGGCCTCGCAGGCCGGATCCTCCGTCCAGTTGCGGAAGAGGTTGTTCGCCCAAATCGGCGCGAGAAACACGAAATTCGAGACGTTATTCCGGTGACAGAACGGCCCCGTGACATTCAGAAGATCGCATATCTTTCCGACATCCGCTTGGAGTTCGATTAAAAAATACGGCGGCGCAAGGTGGATGACGGGAAGAAGCGAATTTGCCTTCAGCCGCTCCCGTTCACATTTCATGTTCAACGGATTCGCGTAGCCGACGAGACACGGATTGTTATTCATGCGCCGCCATTTGGACGAAGTCGCCGGATTATCCGTCGACAAGAGATCTCCGACGCAGATGAGGTTGCCGCCGTATTCCGGCGCCGGGATCGACGATCCGCGACACATTACGGCAGTCAACGGAGAGGCTCCGCCAACGCCGTTTCCTATTTCCGGCTTGTCGTGCAAATCCTTCTCGTGATTGCTGCCGCCGCAGCATACCCCCCAAAACGAAGGCAATCCGTTTGCAATCGCTCCCGCCACGGTACGAGGCGCCGGCAGCGGATCGTTCTGTTCCGAAGCCGCGTATTCTTCGTTTATGTAGGGATCCGAGAGATCTTTACCCGCAAGCCCTTGGGCGGCGTACAGGGTCGCTCCGATATTGCGGACAAAAGGATTACTTTTAAATTCTTCTATATTTTCTGTCCAGGCAACTTTTCGATGTGGAGGTATGCAGATTTTCCCCGAGTAAGGAATCAGGCCGACATTTATGCCGCGGGTAAACTCGAAATTCTTCCGCAAGAAAGTTTTGAACCCCTGCGCGATTTGGTAAATCGGCGTGAGTTTTACCCTTTCGGCATAACTCCTGTTACCCGTCCAGCCCGACAAGGCTATTATGTCTCCGGCTCCGCTTATCTTTCCCTCATCCTCCTCCGTATTGGGATCATCACCGCTGCTGCAGGCCGCTCTGTTAACGGGAATTGCCAAAACTATGTCCGCATTGCATTCGGCCGGAACCGCATAACCGACATCCCGATCAGTCTGCACCCGAATCTGATCGTTTTCGATCGCAATTTGTACTTTGTTGTCGGCCGAATTGACCCGTGTCGTATATGTCGCTTCTCTTTCAAGTTCCATTTCGTCAAAGCATACGGCGTAGGGACCGACGCCGCGATATTCATTCCGAAGGGTAACCACCGCTACATTCACGCCTTCTACCAATCCCGGCAGAAAGTCCCGGAGCAGATCTTCGGAAACCGGGTTGCTGCCTTTCTCCTGCTGCAGCAAAAATCTCGGGTCCTTTTCCGAGCCGTACATAATGCGATAGAAAGCCTGATTGCCTCCGTTGAGACAAATGCTGCGAACCTCTTTAGTATTCACGGTATTGTAGGCCACGGTTCGGAAAGAGGGCGAAAGATCTTTGTCAAAATCATTCGACGCAATTTCTCCGGTGCCGACCAGGGTCACCTTCAGAGGATCATACTCTTTTCCGCCGCTGACAACGGCGCGCTTTAGCTCCAAACCGGGAATAGCGCCGTGAACCGGCGCTCCTTCGTAGTGGCAGGGATTATTATTATAGACGTCGTCGGCAACTCTGAGAACGGATTCTTTCTGTTGTGTAAGCGTCAGAGCAGGATTCCAGCAGCGGGCAACCTTCAGAGCCGCCTCTCGGGCGCATCTCTTGTGCACGCCTTCGCCGTCGGAGGAGTAAAGTTGTACCCTATGCTGCGAATTCAAATCTAAAACGTATTTTACGCCCAACAACAGCAGCGGTATCAGCGCACACATCAATATCGCCACGTAGCCGGCTTCGTTTTTCTTCGTTCGGATCGAACTTTTCCTGAACATAGAGCAACTCGCAGATTTTATCTGATGTTATAAGGAGAGAAAATTACATTTTGATTAATTTTTTATAAAATTTTATATTTATATTTTACATAAAACTGTTATAATACAACAGGATATAAAGGGAGGCAACATGAATCAACGGGAAAATGCCCTGGCGGCCCGCATTTGTCATGATCTGATTACCCCTTTCAACGCCTTAAATCTCGGACTGGAAGCCCTGGAAATATCCGGAGACACTTCTCTGTTGAAGGAAATAAGAGGCAGCGTCAACAAAGCGGGAGCGGTTTTGAAATTTATGCGCGAGTTATATTCCGAAAAATCGGATGCTTTTTGCTATTCATTGAAGTCGCTGACGCAGACGGTGACGGATTTTGCGGAAAAATACGGTATATCCTTCAAGCTGCGGTCGGATTTGGAAAACATTCCCCATATCGCGGGAAAAATCGTAATGCATAACGCGATTACGGCAAAAGAGATTATGCCGTTCGGCGGTTTCGTCGACATAAAAATAGACGACGTTTCCGGAGAAATCGTCATGACCTGCGACGGCAAAAACGTCGCACTCCCAAACATTGACGCCGGACGGACGGAAGCGAACAGCAGGAACATCATGACCGTCGCATGGCTGGAATTGCTCGAAACGGCGGGATTCAAGGCAACAACCTGTCGGGAAGAAGAAAAAGTTAGGGTTTGCCAACGGATGACGGTCTGAGCATCCGAAAGCTCCTGATAAATTATTCTTTGATTTTATTACGGTCGGAGTCCCGCTCGATCAGAGCCAAAGCGAATTCTTTTATATTTTCGGTCCAGTTATCGACCAGTTGACGGATTACCTGTCTGTCAGAATTGCGGCTGAGGGGAGTCCGTCTTATCCGATATATGTCGTCAGCTATGATTCGAGCGGCCCGCAACTGTATTTTTACCGTGCGGAGCTCGTCTTTGGAAGCGGGAGGACAGCCGGTATTTGCATCAATTATGCCGAGATCCCGTATTAAAGCATCTAAATCGCCCCGTACGTCCGCGTCGGACATTTTATCTTCTCCCGAAATATAATTGCCGATAAGATTCGGTATGATCAGCATATCAAACGAAACATTACCTCTAATATTGTTTATTTTAAACAATATTGCTTTTTTCTTCAATAAGTTTTATAAAATCTTTCATGGAGAATGATATTGGAATTTCAAAAAAGAAGTTTGTTGTTTGACGCCTCCGCGGTGGCCCATACCGTGGCGCAGTTGAAAGGACGACGGCTGCGGATGGCGCGAGTACTCACCGGATTCTCCCGTCAGGAACTTTACGAAAAAATCGGCATAGCGACCTCCACCATAGACACATGGGAAAGCGGTCGCGTCGAGTTAACGGAAAAAAGCGCGGCAAGAGTTTGCGACGCCTTTAAGAAAGTCGGAATTTACTGTACCGTAGAATGGCTGATGACCGGGTCCGGCAATCCGCCCCGCATGATGACGGAAACGGAAAAATCTCTTTTTGCCATCGAGGGCTTGAACCTTACCCGCGACGAACCGCCGATACGGAATTTTTCGTCTGGGCTCCCTTCTTTCCCGGACGAAAACGTAAGACGTGAGTTAAGTTTCTTTTTAGGCGTGCATAAAGGAGCAATGTTTCATGTGGTGGAAAAGGATTTCATGAATTTCCGCTATAAAAAAGGCGATTGCGTTGCCGGGGAGACGGAGGATTTGAAAAATTTGAACGGACGCGTGATTATTGCGCAGTTGACGGAGGAGAAGACCGTACTCTGTAAACTGTTGCGTAATTCGGATAACGAAAGCGAAGTTTTTCTCGGAAAAGGAATACCGAACGCTAAAATCAGGATTTTGAAAGGGGCAGAAATTATCTGGCACAGAATGATAAAGAGAATTTAAAACGCTTCGGCCGCCCCCTAAACGCCGAATATTGTTTTGTGATCGGAAAGATATTATCCTGAAGCGTATTGGAGGATAAATAAACGATGAGAGCAAAAATTTCCAAAAAAGACCTTTTGCCGTCCGTTATGCGCATGGTCGGCGTAGCCGACAGAAGGTCCGCGGTACCCATACTTTCGCACATGCTGTTGGATTTCAACGAAGCCGGTCTGAAATTGAAAGCCACAGATTTGGATCATTCCATAATCGAAAATATCCCGGCCGAGGTGTTTACCCTCGGAACGGCGGCGGTGCCGGCGACAACCTTCTGCGATGTGGTCAGAAAAGCGCCGGATTCGGCAACATTGGAATTTTCATTGACCGATAAAGGAGGCAAACTCACGGTGATTGCCGAAAAGTCCAAATTCGAACTGTCCGTTCTGGATTGCGCGGATTTTCCGGAAATCAATCCCCTGAGCGGAATCTGCTCCTTCAACATAAGGTCCGAAGACCTCAATAAACTGATCAGCAAAACGAAGTTTTCGATCTCTCCGGAGGAAAATCGCCATAACCTGAACGGCATTTATTTTCATAAGGAAGACGATAAGCTGACGGCGGCCTCCACCGACGGTCATCGCCTTTCGGTTTCCCGAACGACGATTGACATGAAGGAAAGCCTACAGGGAATAATAGTTTCGAAAAAAACCGTTTTTGAAATAAAAAAGCTGCTGGATTTTTTTCGGGGAGAAATATCGATTGCCCTCAGCGCCAATCAAATTCAATTTACGATCGGAGAGGTGATTTTTATTTCGAAACTGGTGGACGGCAATTTCCCGGATTATAAAAGAGTCATTCCGGAAATAAGCGGAGATTTTTTCATCGTCAAAAGAACGGATCTGCTGGAAATAGTGGACCGCGTCGCTGTAATATCGGACGATAAAATCCGTTCGGTCAAGCTGGAACTTAATAAAAATATTCTCTCCTGCTGCGTCGCCAACAGTAAAATCGGAAGCGGCAGGGACGAAGTGGAGGTAATTTGTTCGGGGCCGGAATGGAGCGCGGGATTCAATGCCGGGTATCTGTTGGACGTCGCCCAAACCGTACAGGGAGAATCACTGAAAATCTACATTAAAGGATCGCTGGCGCCGATATTAATCACGGACGAATCGGATCCGGAATCCCTTTTCGTAATTATGCCCATGAGAATCTGAATCTTGTCTGCCGATGTTATCCGGTTAACCTGCAGGAACTTCCGTTCCTATGAAACTTTGGTTCTGTGTTTTTCATCCCGATTTGTCGTTTTTTACGGAGAAAACGGTGCCGGAAAAACCAACATACTGGAGGCGATATCGTTATTTTCCTCCGACAGAGGACTCCGCAAAGCTCCGCTGGCGGATTTGACTTATTCAAAAGCGGCGCCTTTTTCCTGTCGTCTCGAATCGGTAATAAAAAAAAATGACTGCGAAACTTTTTTATCGACAAACATCGGAAACGGAAGAAGAACTGGCGCAATAGACGGCGTCTCCGCCGACTCTCTCTCGAAATTTGAAGAAATAATGTGGATTCTGTGGGTTATTCCGGCCATGAATAATATTTTTATCGGACCGGCGGCGGATCGAAGAAGTTTTTTCGATCATCTGGTCGGCGGATGCGACGGGAAACATCGAAAATCTCTGAAGAATCTCTCTAAATTACAAAAAGAACGGCTCCACGCAATATTTCACGGAAGAGACAACGATTGGCTGAATGTGCTGGAGCGGAAGATTGCGGAGGAAAATGCGATCCTGACCCGATCCCGGATGAAATTCCTGCGAATACTCGAAGAAACTTTCGAATCCAGTCCTTCGGCTTTTTTGAGACCGAAAGTCAACCTTTCCGGAACGGCGGAAAAAATATTGGAAAGCCGAAGCGAAGAAGATGCGATTTCGGAAATGGCGGATCTTCTGAAACGCAACAGACTCTCGGACTCGGAGAGGCAAAGCACCTCCGTCAGCTGCCAAAAAACCTTTTGGCGGACGGAACATCCGAAGACCTCCTTCGAAGCCGAACAATGCTCCACCGGAGAGCAAAAGGCATTTTTGATTTCGTTAATCCTCGCCGCACTCAGAATTTATCGGGAAACCCGTTCGGGCATTCCGGTTCTGCTGTTGGACGATCTCATGGTTCATTTGGATGAAACGCACAGAAAAAAACTGGCGGAGGAACTGGCGTCACTTAACGTCCAAACTTTTTTTACCGGAACGGACCCGTATCTCTTCGAAGATCTGAAAGGCTTGTCCCAGATCTATCGGGTTGAAAAATCCATTTGCACGGCGAAATAATTTCCGGCGTTAATGTCCGTATTTCCGGCTAATGCCGGATTCTCCGTCGCCGGAGGCTTTAATATCCGTATTTCCGGCTGACGCCGGATTCTCCGTCGCCGGAGGCTTTAATATCCGTATTTCCGGCTGACGCTGCGGCTTCTCCGTCGCCGGAGGCTTTAATATCTGTATTTCCAACTGATGCCGGCTTCTCCGTCGCTGGAGGCTTTGACGGAAATTTTCGGAGTAAGAGAGACGTCTATGTCAAACGACATGATTTCTTTTTTCTTATTGACACTTATATATATGTTGTCGTGAATATATTTACCGGCGCTGACCCCCGTGTTATCGGACGAGGCGTTCTGGAAATTCGCGTAAAGAGAGTCGGATTTAACGTCCTCCGCGCCGATGAAAGAGATTCTGTCGACAACTCCGGTATCCCGGAGCATATTAAGAACGGAAAATATATATCCTTTACTGTTAAGACCGGCGACCGCGTGGGCCAATTGTGCAGCTTCTCCCATTGTTAAATTCCTGGAATCCTTATCAAACAGCATCTTTGAAAGAATTACATCCTGAGTATATGCGGGGGAGGAATGCAGATCCAACGACATGCCTTTATTCGGAACGTTTTTTATGTTCAGTTCCACGCTTATTTCTCCGAAATTTCTTTGACATGTAAAGTACGCTTCCGGATCGAAGAGAAAATCTTTGAGAAAGATTGCTTTTCCGCGGACAAATTTCATTCTTTTTCCGAACAGATCCAATTTACCGTCGAACAATTTTAACTCACCGGTAAAGGTTTTTTTCTTTTCTTCCGTTTTCAGCCGCAAATCTCCCTTCAGATGCATTTCGAAGATGTCGCCCACAAATTTTACGTCGTGACAATGCATGTAAATATCGTACTTGAGAAAATCGCCTTCGTCTTGATCCTTCTTGCGAATGCGAAGATAAGGGTCGTTTTCCACCGTAATTCCCGCCGTCGCAAGGTTTTCTTCGGAAGAAAAATTCTGCACTTCGCATTTCGGAATCGTGATGTTTCCCGCAACGGTCAGGTCGTTAATCGGCCCTTTCATGGAGCCGTTCCCTTTGATTTCGATCTTCAGGTCATCGGCGTCAAATAAAATAAAATTATCAAATCGCAAATTCAGATCAAGGTCGATATTCGGAATAATTCCGTTAAAAAACAATCTCCCGCCGCCGGATGCCGTCGTTTTTTTTCCGTGACGATCGACAAATTCGGCCGTCAATAGTTTTACACCGTGTTTCCCGTCGCCGATCAGGGAAATAGTTCCGTTTTGCAACAGAACGTCCCCGACGGTTATGCCGGCGTCGCGCAACGCGGCATTGCCGAATACTTTCGGATCCGACAAACTGCCGGTTATACGGCAGTCGCATAGAAATCTTCCCCGCAAATCCGAATTATCCGGCAATTCCAAAACCCGTTCCAACAGGACGTTTGCTTTCAAACGACAATCCAAAGCGTTATCGTGCGGGTTTTCTCTGAAACGACCGGAGCTTTTCAAAACGGCCGGAAGAAATGCGGAAACATTAAACTGATCCTGCGGATCTTTTAATTCCGCGTCGATTTTTATCCCTTTCCGAGAAATGTTCCAATCCGTTTCAATTTCCCGCATATGAGCTGCCAGATTCGAAATCCGCAATTTACCTCCCCCCGCAAGGAATTCGCCGTCGGATTTCAGCTTCAGTTCTCCGCTCAGAAGACATGAAGGGATATTGCAATTGAACAGATGCGCAATCCGACTGACCGGAAACGCGTTAAAGGCGCAAACCGCTTCTCCTCCGATGAGGCGCAAATCGGCGTCTCCGTGTTTTTTATCTTTCTTTAAATCGTATACGGAGCAACGAACGCGGCAATTGTCGACTTTTGCATCCAAAAGACACTCCTCCAGCCGAATCTCCTGTTGCGGAAACGTTATCCTCCCCTCCTCCGTCGATATTTTTCGAAAGTCTTCGGAAACTTTTCCCGAGGCTTTTAAAATTCCGGTCGCGTTTACTTCGGCAGACAGATCAATTTTTTCTCCGGTTTTTTCCAGTTTCGCGTTTTTTAACCTCATGCCGAATATTTTCGCTCCTTCGGAGGTTATCCGAAAAACGTCGTTTTCCAGAAAAACTTTCGTCGAATAAAATCTGTGATCATTCAGTTTTAATTTCTTGCAGCTCCCTTGCGCGGAGATTTTGTTTTTGCCGAAGGCAAAGCTTCCGGATCCGACGCCGAAAATCCGCACATCGGAGAAAACAGGCCCGTCGAAATTGAAATCAAAAGAGCCGGATGATTCCGGCGCGATCAAAAACGGTTCGGATAATTTCAAAAATCCGCCCGGAACGCGAAGCTCCAATTTTTCTGCCAGAATCCGATCTTTCGATTTCAGGTTTGCGAATATTTTGAATTCTTTTCCGAGCAGAGTTATTTCGGCGGATTCTTTATCCTTAATTTCACAGATCAGACTTGAAAAATCGAAGCGGCCGATTTTTATTCGGCTGATATCGCCGACAATACTCCCGGCATTGTTATCAAATTTACAGCTTAAGTTTCCGATCCGGGTTCCGAATTTTTCGAGAACAAAATCGCCCCGGCACCGAAACTTTTTTCTAAAATCTCCCTCAAGACGCAGACGTCCGGAGACGCCTTTGAAATTTTCCGCAATTACTTGAGGCAGAGCGGCGAATCCCGGCAATCGTTCCGGATCGATGCAGACCTCCAGAGAAACGCCGCATTTGGCTGGATATAAGCTGCCGGAAAAGTTATAAACTCGTCCTCCGTATTCAAGCCCCGCGGCTTCGACGCGCACCTCCGACATGAAATCTTCCCAGCAGCCTTCCGACGCGACTTTAAATCGACCGATTCGGAGATCGAGTTTATATTTTGCCGTTTTCCTCTCGGGATATTGTACCGATAAAATTCCGCCTGCCTTCTCCGTGCTTTCGAACAACACTCTGCCGAGAGTCCACTCTCCGTCGCCGCGCTCCAGAGCGATATTCAGCAAAGAGGTCTTATCCGTCTGACAGGAAAACATAAGGGTCCGATTTTCGAATTTATAGCAGAGCGCTTCCGGCGAATAGGTTTCGGAACCGACATACACCGTTCCGGTTTTCACAAACAGACTTTTTACAAAAAACCTTGCCGTCGCCGCCGCCGATAAAACCCTCCGTATGAAATCGGGATTTAAATCGGAGTTTTCATCCCTTGTTGTTTTCAAAACAAATTTTTCGGATTCAATCGAGATTCCGTCCGAAAAATTTCCTTTCCAGAAAACCGTATCGTAAAAGGTCAATTCCGTTCCGTCCCTGAAGCGCGTGTGAATTGTTTGAATTCTTTGTCCTTTTACTCCGTCGACGACCAACTCCGCTCCGCAGATACGAACAAAAATTCCGGCTAAATCAAGCAACGCTCTCCGACCGGCGTCGAAAAAAAACATTCCCGTAAAAATCGTAACCGACAAAAGCAAAACAGCCGATATTTTATAAAAAATTTTCAAAACGCCTGCCCCAAACTCATAATAAACTGCACTTTAGAATCCGCGCCTTTTCTGCGATTTACGGGAAAGGCGAAATCGAACCTCATCGGACCGACGTAGGTAAAATATCTTACGCCGACGCCGACGGAACAAAACCAGCGTTTCTTTTCGATCCGCAACTCCGGACGGACGGATTGATTTTGAAAGACTTTTGCACCGTCGCAGAATAAAACCAATCCGAAATCGCCGGAAATTTTTCTGCGGACTTCACAATTGAACTCCAGCGAAGATTTCCCCCCCAGCGGAACGGATTTTTCCGCAATAAGTTCGGAAGCCGTTTGATTTGCATAACCTCTCACGGAATTCATCCCTCCGGCATATATTCTTTTGTCGACGGGAATATCGTCAAGTTTTTGTCCGAAAACGGATTTTCTTACGAGGTTGAAGGCAAAAACGGTTTTCTTCAGCTCATCCGGAGAATAATTACAGGAGAATCCGATATCAAAAGCCCCCAGTCTGCCGATCTCAGAATTTCTGAAAAACATAGAAGAAGTCTTCAGCGACAAGCGATATCCGGATACGGGATTCAGCAAACTATCGGTCCTGTCCAGTATCAATTCCAGCGGAACGGAAATATTTTTATAGTTTCTGCCGTCTTCTTTATTGCGGAAGAAAATTTCATCCGCGTCCACGTAAGTTTTATCCAAACTGCAGCCGGTTCTCATCAGCAACCCGTCATAAATCGGATAATTAAACATTAGAGATCCGAGATCGCTCTTTTTAAAGAAGACATTGGTGAGCTCCTGTTTTCGACTGATACTCCAATCGACTCTGTTGTTCTTTAAAAAAATGTCCGGCTGAGACAAAAGAACTTCAAAAGCATAATCGGATCTTTTGTCCCGAACTCTCAGGGGAGTCCCTTCGATCGTAAAGTCCAATCTTTCCCCGCCTCCGAAAGCGTTGCATCTTTTCCAGGCCAGTCGCGTTATTACGGACTTCAGTCTTTTTTGAGCCTGAGACTGTTTTTCGAAATTCATGCTGCGCATGCCGGCGTACAGAACGCTGAAATCCACGGTATGTTTTTTATCCTCCCGCACCTCGATGATCATGGGAACTTTGTTGTTTTTCAAAGCGCTTTCATCCGGAGTAATGCTTACTTTCGAAAAAATCTGCGTATTTCTTAAATTCTCTTCCGAAGATCTTATTTTTTCGATATCGAACGGATCTCCTTCGCGCCAAGCGATTCTGTTTCTGATAAAGTCATCCTCTATGCCCGGAAACGATCGTATTACGGTCTCCGAAAATACGACTTTCTCTCCGGGATCGATCGTCAGATTCAAAACAGCCTCTCGGGTGTCATAGTCGATCCGCAAATTCTTCTTAATGACCTCCGGTTTGATGAAACCGCTTTTCTGCAGATCATCGACGGCAAATTCCGCGGCCGATTTTATCGCGCCTAGGGAGGAATTGAGCGTGCGCGAATATTGCAGCAGAGCTTTTCCGTGCCTCTCGACGAATCCTTCGTCTTTGTTCAAATACCGAATATTCGTTTTCAATACGAACGGTTTACCCAAGTCGACGGTAATTTTCACCGCAACGCGATAATCACTTACGGGAGTGATTTCGCAGGCGACTTCGGCGCCGTAAAAGCCCGTCAGATGCGCCTTTCGGTATATGGCTTTTATGTCGTTTCCGATCCTGTCCCTCAGAGTTCGCATGCTGCCTATCGGTTTATTCTGCCAGGAGAACAGACGCAGCCGCTTTATTTCGGTCGAAATCGAATCCTCCGAAATAATTTCCGAAAACGCTTCGGCAAAATTTTGATCTTTTTTAAGAATCAACTCCGCGCTGTATCCGATATCGTAAAACTCCGACTCAAAGGCGGGAACGCCGGAAGCAAAAATTAAAAGCAGAGCGATAATTATGGTCTTCGAAGGATTCTTTTTCAGCGCCATTTGCCGGCCGTTTCTTTTAGGTTTCCGGAGGAAATCGCAGTCCGGATTTCCTCCATAAGTTTATTCATGAACCTGACGTTATGAACGGCGATCGCCGTCAAAGCCAGCAGCTCGTTTGCCTTAAGCAGATAGTGCAGATAGGCCCTGGAAAAAGTACGGCAGGTCGGACAATCGCAGTCGGATTCGATCGGGTTGTCGTCAACGGCGTATTCGGATCTTTTAAGATTAATATGCTCCCGGGTTTTGCAATCCCGATATTCGGCTTTCACCAGGGCTCCTCCGTGTCTTGCAATCCGCGTCGGATGAACGCAATCAAAAGTGTCGATTCCCGCGCCGATTCCCTCAAAAATATCCGAAATACCGCCTATACCCAACAGATGAATCGGTCTCGCGAGATTTAATTCTTTTACGGTCGCCTCAACGACTTCGTACATCTGTTCTTTCGTCGATCCCAGCGTCCCGCCTACGGCGGAAGCGAAAAAAGAATTTTCGTTTACAAATTCCGCGCTGCGTTTTCGCAGATCGAAGTATACTCCCCCCTGCACTATTCCGTAGAGGGCCTGTGAAAAATCATTTTCACGGACGAATTCATCCAGCGATCGTTTTTCCCACCGATGGGATCTTTCCATAGACTGCTCCGTACGGATTTTGTCGACATGATACGGCGTACACTCGTCGAAAGCGACCGTAAGATCCGCGCCGAGAGCCCTCTGCACGGCCATCGACCTCTCCGGAGTCAGCAGTTGCGGGCTGCCGTCTCTGAAAGATTTGAAGAACGCTCCCTCCTCGTCCGTTTTTATCAGAGAAGAAACCCCGTTGCGCCTTCCTTTTATTTCGTCGGCGACGGATCCGTATCCCAGACTGAATATCTGAAATCCGCCGGAGTCCGTCAGCATCGGCCCGTTCCAGCCGATAAATTTATGCAGACCTCCGCGTTTTCTTATGTGGTCCGCCCCCGGATAGGAGAAAAGATGATATGTATTGGAGAGGATAATTTGAGTTCCGGTTTCGGCCAAATGTTGCGGAAAAACGCCTTTAACGGAGGCCTTTGTTCCGCAAAAAACAAAAGCCGGAGTTTTGATTTCTCCGTGCGGTGTTTTTATGACGCCGCATCTCGCCCTGCCCGAGGAAGCCGTTACGTCGAATCGAAAATTTCTATACATGTATTTTCTCCGGCACCGCGGCCCCGGACCATCTTACCAGCGGAACGCACGCCGCGGCAACCGCCAATCTGAGTATGTAGGTTGTAAATATATATGTATCTCGGAGAGAGGACATGCTTATCGGATTGTCCGCCAAAATCACCCAGGCCAAAACGGAAAAAATGAAATTATCCGCGAAAGCGGCGATCGACGTCGACAAAAACGACCTGAACGATACATATTTGCCGGCGGTCAGCTTTTTCAGGGCGGAAAACAGAGCTATGTCGACCAGCTGCCCCGTAACGCAGGCCGCAAGTCCGGCAATCAGGAAAACAAAACAAGGAGAAAATATGCTTCGCAATTCCGAAGACAGATTAATGCATTCGCCGTGAACGACCGGAGGATGCCAAACGGCAATTTTCATGACCGTCGCAAAAAATAAATAACTTACGAAGCCCGCCCATACGCATCGACGGGCAGTTTCGGCTCCGTAGTGCTCCGTCAGAATGTTATCGACGGCAAATATCGTGGAAAACAACACGGTGCCCAGGGCGATCGGACTGTCGACGCAGGAATATTTTGTGAGTTTCAAAACCTGCATGTTGGAAGCAATAATCGCAACCGTCGAATAAACGAACAAACCCGTCTTACCGAAAAACCTCAACATTATCAGAATGGCGGCAAAGCAGACCGCCAGCGTAAAAACGCTCAACAGCTCGGCCATTAAATCATCTCGTATCTTTCTTCAAATACGCATACTCTTTCCGAAACCGGCGTCGATTTATCCGCCGTTACGATTATGATGTCCGACAATAAACGCAGAAGCCCGATCAGCATCTCGCCGTATTTGCCGTCTTCGTAGTCAAACTTGCGCATCGGAAATTTTGAATTCTTTTTTATACCGCAGACTTTCGAAATTCGAAAGGACGCCTCGGAAATATCCGCGACAATTTCATCCGGCGAACGAATTTTTCCTCCGAAAACCTTGTCGCGATCGACGGCGGTTCCGTTAAAAATCGCCGCCGTCAATGTTCCGTCCCGTTTCAGAACTCTGAAAATCTCCCTCAAAAAACCCACGTTTTCCGCGGAAAATTCCAGACAATGATTGATAACTGCCGTTTCAAACGTTTTCGCCGCAAACGGCAAAGCCTCCGGATCGACGACGACGGTCTTGAAGGGACGTATTTTCGGCCAATGAATGACCCGACGTCCTTCGGGAACGGCGCAGTAAAGTTTTCCGTTGTCCAACAGATCGGGCAAATCCCCTTTAAATCCCGCAAACAGAGTAATTTTGTCGCCGACTGCGTCGCGTATTTCCTGCAACTCGCAGGGAAAGGTATCCGCCGAATAACGCTCGCAAAAATCATCCGGGAAAAAAATCTTTGTATGTTCCATAAGTTATTTATATAATAACACCCTGTGAAAAAGTACAGAGATTATCATCGGCGCCCGAAGGCGTTTTTTTCGGAGGTTTAAGATCGTGACAAAATCAGAGTTGATCGCCAGAATTTCGGAAGTTTACCCCTATCTGCACACCGATAACATCGAGAAAATAGTTGCGATCATAACGGACAGCATAATTAACGCCCTCAAAGAAGGAGGGCGCGTCGAACTGCGGGGGTTCGGTTCATTTTCCGTACGGGAGAGGGCAAGATCGGAAGGAAGAAATCCGCGAACCGGAGAAAAAGTAATCGTAGAGAGAAAAAAGGTCCCGTTCTTCAAGGCCGGAAGGGAGTTGAAAAATCTGATTAACGGGAATGAAATTCTCAAGAGAGAACTCTCGTGAATTGGCTCACCAATTTTGTCCGTCCCAAAATCCGCGCCCTCGTCGGCAACAACGTCCCGGATAATCTTTGGGAAAAATGCGAAAAATGCGGGCAGATGATTTTTCGCAAGGAGCTGGAGGCCAATTTATCCGTCTGTCCTCATTGCGAAAATCACATGAGATTCGGAGTGAAAGAGAGAATTAAAAACCTGTTCGACGGCGGAGAATTTTCCAGGATAAAATACCGGGTTCCTCCGCACGATCCTTTGAAATTCAAAGACAACAAACGTTATTCCGAACGCCTCCGGTCATACCGGGAGAAAACAGGGGAAGACGATGCGGTCGTAGTCGGATACGGACGCATAGGCGGTCACAAAACCGTCGCCGTTTTTTTGGACTTCGATTTTATGGGCGGATCGATGGGAATCGCCGTCGGAGAAGGATTTTTGGCCGGAGCCGATTTTGCCGTGTCGGAAGGGTATTCTTTTCTGGCAGTGCCCTGCTCCGGAGGAGCGCGAATGCAGGAAGGGATTTTTTCCCTCATGCAGATGCCCAGAACCGTCGCCGCGGTCAACCGCATAAAAGAGGCGGAATTGCCCTACATCGTACTGCTGACGAATCCGACGACCGGAGGAGTATCCGCTTCCTTCGCCATGTTGGGAGACATACACATCGCCGAACCGGGAGCCGTAATTGCCTTCACCGGTCCGAGGGTTATAGAAGGCACAATTCGCGAAAAACTTCCGGAAGGATTCCAAAAATCCGAATACCTTTTGGAACACGGCATGGTGGACATGGTTGTTCGTCGCCGGGATTTGAAATCAACCGTTTCCGCGATTTTGGGACTTTTAACCCACAAGAAGTCCTGATTACCGCAAAAATCCGACCGCCTGCGGAATTCAAAATCAAGCGTTTCCGCGGTTCCGAGACTTTATAACCCGCAGGAAGTTCCGGTTATCCCGAAAATCCGACCGCCTGCAAAATTCAAAATCAATCGTTTCCGCGTTTCCGGGATTTTTAACCCCCAGGAAGTTCCGGTTATCCCGAAAATCCGACCGCCTGCGGAATTCAAAATCAATCGTTTCCGCGTTTCCGGGACTTTTAACCCGCAGGAAGTTCCGGTTACCCCGAAAATCCGACCGCCTGCGGAATTCAAAATCAAGCGTTTCCGCGTTTCCGGGACTTTTAACCCGCAGGAAGTCCCGATTACCCCGAAAATCCGACCGCCTGCGGAATTCAAAATCAATCGTTTCCGCGGTTCCGGGACTTTTAACCCGCAGGAAGTCCCGATTAACGCAAACGCCGCGATCGTTTTTATCCCGTCGCTTTTCCCTTCACACGGAGAACAATTTATCCTAGAATACCGTCCCGACGGAGGAAGAATGAAAAAAATTCTCTTATGCGCGATTTCTGCTCTTTTGGTTTTCGGTTCCGAATGTATCACCCTAAAAATCACATGCCGTTCCAAAGGCGTAGAACTGACGCTTATGCGGGAAGCGATCGACGAATGGATAAAACTGACGGGAAACCGACATAAGGTTGAGATTATAACCCTTCCCCACGCCAGCAACGAATGTTTTGCACTCTATAAACAATGGTTGAGCGCGGAATCGTTTGACGTCGACGTTCTGCAGGCCGACGTCGCTTGGATGCCGATCTTCGCCGAATGCTTTGCCGACCTGAACGAATTCTACAAGCCGGGCGAAATAGATACGAGCGATTACTTTGACGCCGTGCGGAACAGCATGTACAGGGACGGCAGAATGATCGCCCTGCCGTTGTATGCGGATTGCGGCATTATGTACTATCGTTCCGATCTGCTGCAAAAATACGGGAAACCGGTTCCCAGAACTTGGGAGGAACTCTATAAAACGGCTCTGTATATCCAAACCGAAGAGAGAAAAGATCCGGAAAAGAAAAACAAGTTCTACGGTTTTGTTTTTCAAGCCAAAGCCTTCGAAATGCTGACCTGTAATTTTACGGAAATCACGGATTCTTTCGGCGGAGCGATCGTTATCGACGGGAGGGCGGCGGTTAATTCCGACGTGGCGATGAAGGCGGTTATCTTTCTGATCGATTGCTTGAAAAACATCTCCAGCAAGAGCGTGTTAAATTATTCGGAGGAAGACGCCCGCGGAATGTTCCAGTCGGGAAATGCCGTCTTTATGAGAAATTGGCCCTACGCCTGGTCTCTGATGAACGATCCGTCGACGAAAGTTTCCGGAAAAACAGCCGTAATGGTCATTCCTCCGAGCGCAAACGGAGGGAAATCCTCCGGCGTTCTCGGCGGATGGTTCATGACGGTTTCCAAGTATTCGAAACATAAGAAGGACGCCGCCGATTTAATAAAATTTCTGACAAGTAAAGCCCGTCAGCGCGCATTATCGAAGTACTCCTATCTTCCCGCCTTCAAAAGTCTCTATGAAGATCCGAAGGTCATAGCCGAAAATCCCTTTTTCGGAATCGTGTATCATTCTTTGCAAAACGCCGTCCCGAGGCCTTCCGCGGATTTCGGAAAAGACTATGCCAGGGCGAGCACGGAGATCTTCAATGCCGTAAACGGCATTCTGGCCCAGAGTATCGAATACGACATGACGGCGGCGGACGTTAAAAAATATTTGGATCGTCTGAATAAGAAACTGGATGATATCCTGAACAAAAAAAACGTCGTCGTCCGAATAAAATCCGAAGGAGGGATTTGGGCGGCCGTTAAAAGAATGTTGGGTTTCGGCGAAAAATGAAATTGCGTTTTATCAAGCCCGTAAGAAAAATCGAAAGGTCATGCCTGCCCAATTGGTTGTTTCTGGCGCCTTGTCTTGCCGTGTTGATACTCTGTGCCGGATGGCCGCTGCTGCGCACGGTGTTTTTCAGTTTTACCGACGCCGCGCTGGATAATCTTTTCCAAATTAATTTTGTTGGAGCCGATAATTTTATCGCTTTGGCGGCGGATCGGGAATGGTGGCAGGCGGTGATTAACACCGTAATCATAGCGTTCGTTTCGGTGCCTCTGGAAACTTTTCTGGGAATGATCATCGCACTGATTCTTCACAGAAACTTTAAAGGACGAGGTTGGATGAGGGCAATTGTTCTGATCCCCTGGACGATTCCGACGATCGTTTCGGCCCGCATGTGGGCGTGGATGCTGAACGACGTATACGGCATCGTCAACGAACTTCTGATAAAGGCTTCCCTGATCGATGCTCCGATTCCGTGGACGGCTTCGCATACGCTCAGCATCATATCGATAATTATGGTCGACGTTTGGAAAACGACTCCCTATATGGCTCTGCTGCTGCTGGCGGGATTGCAATCTTTGCCTCAGGATTGTTTCGAGGCGGCGGAGGTGGACAGTGTTCCCTTCCTGACAAAACTCACGAAGATAATCCTCCCTTTGATGAAGCCGACCATCGCCGTAGCAATGGTTTTCAGGACTTTGGACGCCATGAGGATCTTCGATCTGGTCTACATACTCAGCAGCGGTAACAGCGCCAATTCCACCATGTCAGTTTATGCCAGAAAACATCTGGTTGAATACAACGACGTGGGTTACGGTTCGGCGGCGGCAACTGTACTGCTGTTTTTCGTCGCCTTTT
>JAISMS010000004.1 GCA_031276565.1 Holosporaceae bacterium
TACAGAGCATACGGAGAATCCCTAACCAGATCCCCCTTTTCCAAAAGCAAAGCGGACGATTTTTGCAAGGTCATAGAAATCGTCCGCAGTCAACCGGATTCGGTTCTGAGCGAACGACATAAAGACATAATATGCAAAAATACGCTTGTCGGTATATTCAGCTCTTATATATATAACGAAACGTCGTTCGACACATTTTGTTACACGATACGCCGCGTGTACGGCTTGTATGCCGACGGGCTGCTGAGTCGGGATTGCATCAAAGACGCGCTTGCTAAAATTTGGAGGACAGTATGTTCGGTTCTTTGGAAATAATTCGCCGACTATGCCTTCGGAGTTACTTTTCTTTTTTCTATTATCTCGTCAATCAAACCGAATTTTTTCGCCTCCTCCGGAGACATGAAATTATCCCGCTCCATGGCTTTTTCGACTTCCGCCAGAGAAGTTCCCGTGTGTTTTTCATAGATTTTGTTCAAACGATACCGCAAATCCAGAATTTCCTTCGCATGAATTTCGATGTCGGCCGCCGATCCGCGGAATCCTCCCGAAGGTTGATGTATCAGTATTCTTGAATTAGGTAACGAAAAGCGCTTCCCTTTGGCGCCCGCCATAAGAAGAAACGACCCCATGGAGGCCGCCTGTCCCAGACATAAAGTCGTAATCTCCGGAGTGATGTACTGCATGGTGTCGTACACGGACAGCCCGGAACTTATTACACCTCCCGGGGAGTTTATGTAGAAGAAAATATCCTTCTTGGGATCTTCCGATTCCAAAAACAGCAGCTGAGCGCATATCAGACTTGCCGAAACGTCGTTCATCTCGCCGCTCAGGAATATAATTCTCTCCTTAAGCAGGCGGGAATAAATGTCGAAGGATCTTTCGCCGCGACTTGTCTGCTCTACGACAACAGGAACCAGAGTGTTCAAGTAATTATCCATTGTTCTCTCCGTTAGTTGGGACGTCGACCTTCTTTTTTCTTGCGGTTTTTCCGGAGGTCGACTTTTCCTCTCCGCTTTTCTTTGGACGCGCAGATCGGGAAGGGGTTTTCTGTTCGGCTTTTTTGCCGTCGCCGTCGCTTTCGTCTTTAAAGAAATCGAACGGTTCTTCGTCCAGCGCGATAAGTTCCGCCGTCGAGCACACGTGATCCGTTATTTTCATTCGGCTCAGCAGCAGATCAACCACTTTGGATTCCAAAATCGGCCCCGCCAGCGACTGCATCGCGGCGCGGTCGGAATAGGTTTCTATGATCTTTTTTTCATGTCCCGGATAGGAGAGCGCCAGATTTCGCACGGCTTTCGAAATTTCGCCGGCGGATACGGATATCTTTTCTTTCGCGGCGATTTCGGCGATCACGAATCCCAGGCGTATTCTTCTCTTCGTGAGCTTAACGCACTCTTCCATAATGTCGGGAGAAAATTCTTTACCCAGCTTTTCGGCCTCCTCTTTGATTTTCCGGGAGACGGATTTGAGTTCGATTTCTACCATGTTGTCGGGTACTTCGAAATCGTATAAATCGGCCATTTGCTCCATGAGATCCCGTCGCATCAAGTCCTTGGTCAGGGGATCGTATTTGGACTTAAGCACGGATTCGGTCCATTTTTTCGTTTCCTCGAAGTCTTTATGTCCGACGGATCCGGCGAATTCGTCGTCCGATTCGTATTCTCCGGGAACGGAGATCTTTTTTACGAGGGCGCGACAGCGGACCGTTTGTCCCGCGAGAGATTTATCTCGAAAGTCGGCCGGATAGTTTATCGAAAACTCTTTAACCTCTCCGACTTTACCGCCCAGCAGGCCTTTCCACAAATCGTCGACGTAACTTTCATCCCCTATTATTACGCTCACGTCGCCGACCTCTCTGCTTTTTGGTTTCTTACCCGACATTATCAGGCTCAAATCGACGGTTGCCCGATAACCTTCTTGTATTTCTCTGACGGAATCGTCTTCGACCCATTTTTTGCGTTCTTTTTTCATGTCTTTTAAAAAATCGTCGACTTCCTCGGGCGAAATTTCTGCCACGTGCCTTATGATTTCTATGCCGGAAATATCCTTGAGTTCAAAAACGGGAATTGTTTCGAATTTCAGCGAGAATTCCAATGCCTTCGGCTCTTTTTTAAGGATATCGGCTTTATAGTCCAGGGAGATTTTCAGTTTTTCGTCTTTTAAAATCTTGCCGACGGCAACGGTGACGGCGTGCTCTTCGGCTTCACTCTCCAATGCAGCGCCGTATATGCGTTTAACAACGTCCGGCGGCGCCTTCCCCGGACGAAATCCGTCCAGCCGAACTTTCTTGGCCGTTTGCGCCAGCTTAACGTTCATGGCCGCATCCAATTCCGCCTCGGAAAGCCGAATGTTATAGCATCTTTTGAGGCCGTCTGTTGTTTTATCCAGAATTTTCATCAATCTTTCTCCGTAACACAAAAACGGTGCGGACGAAGGGACTCGAACCCCCACGGCCTAAACCATCGGAACCTAAATCCGACGTGTCTGCCAATTCCACCACGTCCGCGAAATAACTCAGGCTATGTATAGCATTTATTTCATTAACAAAAAACTATACTCTGCGGGATCCTTAAAATTGCATTTTTTGCCGCCGCTTTCATTTTTTTCGCAAGCTGCGGCGGTTTTGAAAAAAACATCAAGTTAATACATTGTAATATAAGTATTTTATACAACAGTATTGCATTGTTTAAAAAAATGTGCGACTATTGCGTCGTTCGGAACAAAAACAGACTTTTTTCGAGACAGTCATTCGTACCGGATCGATTCAACCGCACTCAATGCGGCAACGTTC
>JAISMS010000042.1 GCA_031276565.1 Holosporaceae bacterium
CTCAACAGCAAATGGAGGCTTTGGGGGTAGGGTTGTGTCTCTTTGTTACCCGGAACGGCGGTACGGTGGTTCGCAGCGAGTATTGCGGTCTGAGGAGTTTGGCCTATCCGGTGAAAAAAAATCACAAAGGACATTATCACGTGATACAGATAAAAGCGGATTGTTCGCTGGTGGCGGAGTTTAATCGTATCATGAGTATCAATGAGGATATTATTCGCCGGCTGATCGTCAAAACGGACGCCTTTGATGAGAGGGAAAATCTCATTTCGCAGGCTAAAGTTGCCAGTGACGAGTTCGGAGTCGCCAGGGACGGCGGGTATCGCCGCTCGAACGTCGCCGCCGCTCCCGGGAAGGATGAATCGGAACCGAATAACGATGTGCGGGGAGAAGCGTTTTCATGAGAAGTGCCAAAAAAGATAACAAAAACAAAGACAAAACGAATTTTCGGAAAAGAACGACAAACTTTAAGAAGAAAACCTGTCCGTTTGAAGGCGGAGTCTTGAAGATCGATTATAAGGATCCGCGTACTCTTCAGAAATTTATCTCCGAAAGGGGCAAAATAATGCCCTGCAGGATTTCCATGGTTTCCGCGAGAAAGCAGAGGGCGCTCGCCATTGCCGTAAAAAGAGCCAGATATTTGGCGTTGCTGCCTTATGTTGCCGAATAACCGAACGGAATTTTTTTTATTTCTTGCAACATTTCTTGCGATATACGGGGTTTTTGCTCTGTTTTCCGTCATATTCCCGATCTCGGGAGCTTGGCTTACATATTTTTTCTTCGGGCTGCCGGTATTCGTTGCCTTTTTAGCCTTCGGGGATCATCGCGGCGCCGTCGTCTCGGCCGTGGCGGCCGTCTCTTCGTTTTTGATATTGCCGGCGCCGTCGGCGACGGAGGTGCTGTTTTCTTCGTTGGCTCCGGCTGTGCTGCTCGGGCATTTGTCCCTGAAGAGCATAACCGTGAAGCGCAAGACCTGGTGGTATCCGGAATCGCTTCTGTTACGGCGCTTTATGCTTCTGTCGTTCGCGTCGGTCATATTTTTGTCCCTGTTCGTTTATCGGGAAGAATTGCTGATGAAAGGCGTCAACGAAATGTTAAAAATTATTTCCGAGGGAAAAGATCCTAAAATAATCTCATCTGCACAGTCTTTTGGCGCGACGGCGGTAAAGTACGCCGTCGGCATGCAAATTCTGATGAAAATGCTGATTTCTCTGCTGAATTTTCATCTGGCGCATCTGATTGCGAAAAGAATGAAGAAGAATATTCGTCCCGGTTTTGATTTCCGCCATTTGACGATCGACGGTTTTATGGCCGTTACGCCTTTGGTCGCTCTGACGGCGGCTTTGTTGTTTCCGAGCGTGTCGTTTGTGTGCTCCGGAATTTTTGTCGCGGGGCTGTTTGCCCCCATGATATGCGGTTTTTCGGTGATCAAAGGATTTTCCGGAGGGCAAAAATGGGAGCGTACCTGGAACGTCTTTTTCGGATGCGCTCTGCTCTTTCTGACGTTTCCGACAATTGTTTGCGTGGTTTTACTGGGAATCGTCGACAGTTTTCATCCGATCCGAAAGAATGCAATCGACGGCGACATAACCGAAGTCTGAGGGATACTTGTATCTCCGCGATTCGCCCGGTATAAACGGCGAGAGCAGGTTTGATACGGAGGATGATTATGGTTCCGGACAAGATTACGTTTACGGATAAAATACGCAAAGGCGGCAGCGTCGTCGTCGGAGTTTATGCGGACGGTTCGTTATCTCCTAACGCCGCAAAGATCGACAAAGATCTCGGCGGAATAATTTCCAAAAGC
The DNA here is from genome assembly GCA_031276565.1 of Holosporaceae bacterium. GTDB lineage: Bacteria > Pseudomonadota > Alphaproteobacteria > UBA3830 > UBA3830 > JAIRMQ01. The sequence continues at coordinate 1,805 of JAISMS010000042.1, forward strand.
CTGAAAAAACCGGGATTTGCAGTAAAAACGCAGTTTAAAACCCGCTCTTTCGTTTGTCCGGACGACAACCGCAATCACGTCATAATTACGGGTCTCGGCGATCGCGATAAGGAATACGCGCGATTTGAGGCGGAAAAACTCGGAGCGGCCGTTTGGAGCGGTTCGGCCGAGTTAGACGAAGAGGTCATCGTCGCCATAAACGAAGAAGACGTGCGCTTTTCCGACGGCTGCGTTTCCGCTTTTATGGCATTCGGCGCACTTCTAAAATCTTGGAACTTCGATAAATATAAGTCCGAAAAGGACGATAAAATCAAATTGCGGCGGCCGGAGATGCTGTCGAAAAACAAGACGGCGGCGGAGAAGCAATTCGCCGAACTACGAAACGTGGCGGAGGGCATATTTCTGACTCGTCTGGTCGTATCGGAGCCGGCGAACGTAATCTATCCGACAAGTCTGGCGGAAGTGGCGAAAAACGAGCTGATTCCGTTGGGGGCAGAGGTTGAAATTCTAAAAACCGCGGAGATGAAAAAATTAGGAATGAACGCGCTTTTGGCGGTTGCCCAGGGAAGCCAAAACGAGCCGAGATTGGCAATTTTGCGCTGGAACGGCGGAAGTAAATCCGAGTCTTCGGCTCCGACGATCGCTTTTATCGGTAAAGGAGTGACCTTCGACAGCGGCGGCATAAGCTTGAAACCCGGAGACGGCATGCACGAAATGCGCTGCGACATGGCGGGATCCGGCACGGTGCTGGGTCTGGTGAAGGCGGCGGCTCTGAATAAACTTCCCGTAAACATCGTGGGTTTGATGGCCATGGTCGAAAACATGCCGTCCGGCTCTGCTCAACGTCCGGGAGACGTGGTGAAATCAATGTCCGGCCAAACAATAGAGGTGTTAAACACCGACGCCGAGGGGCGCATGGTGTTGGCGGACGCCCTTTGGTACGCCAAGGAAAAATTCAATCCCGAGATCATGGTGGATTTCGCCACTCTGACGGGGGCCATCGTCGTGGCGTTGGGACACGAGTTCGCAGGTCTTTTTTCCAACTGCGACGTTTTAGCGGAGCAAATATCGAAATCCGGGACCGCGACCGGCGAGAAGCTGTGGCGCATGCCGATGTCGAAGCATTTCGACGAAGGAATCAATTCCGATATTGCCGACATGCAGAACACAGGCAAGCCCGACGTGCGCGGCGGCAGCATAACAGCCGCTCAATTTCTGAAAAGATTCGTCGGCGACAAGAAATGGGCTCACATCGACATAGCCGGGGTGGAGACCTCCGCCTCGGAAGATCTGTTTATTTGCCAAAAAGGAGGGGCGACCGGTTTCGGCGTGCATCTCATGTATGATTTTCTGCGCGAAAACTATGCGAAATAACGGATGGAAGTAAGTTTTTATCAGACGGCCGAGGGTAATTTAGTTTCTTCCGCCGTTCGTCTTCTGGAAAAAATTTATGCGTCCGGACTGCGTTGTATCTTTTTCAGTCCTTTGGAGGAGCGGGTGAAGACCGTCGACAAAGCGCTGTGGACTTTTTCTACGAATGCGTTCATTCCCCACGGAGATAAGGATACGGGATTTTGCGATTTGCAGCCGATCTACTTTACCGCTCGGGTCGAGAATCCCAACGGAGCGAAGGCGGTGATGCTGCTGGACACCTTTGATTACGCGGCCTGGAGAGGAGTGGAAAGGTTTATTCCGGTTTTTGAGGACGAACAGCGGGCCGAAATCGCGAAAGCCCTCTGTAATGACTTGAAAAAAAGCGGAGAAAATGTAAACTACTGGAAACAATCGCCGAAAGGTTGGGAAAAAGCAGTATAGAGAGGAAGAAATGGCCGTTGAAAGAACACTTTCGATCATAAAGCCGGACGCAACGTCCAGAAATCTCACCGGCGCCATCAATGCAAGGCTGGAACAAGAAGGGCTTCGGATCGTTGCTCAAAAAAGATTGAGATTAACGAAGGCACAGGCTGAGGAATTTTACGGGGTTCATCGGGATAAGGCCTTTTTCGACAGTTTCTGCGAACACATGACTTCGGCTCCGGTTGTGGTGCAGGTTTTGGTCGGCGAAAATGCCGTTGCCGAAAACAGAAGAATCATGGGCGCCACCAATCCGGCAAACGCCGAGATCGGCACTATTCGCCGAGACTTCGGTCAAAGCGTAGAGCACAACGCCGTCCACGGATCCGACAGTCCGGAAAACGCCGAGATCGAGATCGGATTCTTTTTCGGCAGAATGGAGATAGTCGGCTAGGTTTATGAGAAGATTTTTCCCGTTTTTATTGCTTTGCACGACTTTGGGCGTTTCGGCGGGCTCTCCTTATGTGGAAGTTAAAGATATAGAAGTAAAACAACGGGGAAAGAATTCGGTGGCCGCAAAGCAGAGCGCGCTGGATGCGGCGCTGCATCAGGCGTTCCGGAAAGCCCTCGGAGTCGTATCCGATGTTCTTCCCCGATCCGCCCTTCAAACTCCGGTTCGACAAATTCAGGACTGCCTGTACGATTACTCCGTTGACCAGGAAAAGTTCTCCGATTCCGTCTACATAGGAAGGATTTCCTACAGATTTCGCAGAGACAGACTGGTGTCTCTTTTGAAATCCTTAGGCGTTGAGGCGGACGTCGGAGACGACGGGGAAGGGGAGAAAGATACTTCGGTCAAACTGGCTGTTCATTTGGAAGATTTTATCCTTAACTCGAATGCATTGCGGGAAATGAACGCCGTTGTCGAAAAATTTTCCGACGATAAAATCATGTTTCGCCTGAATCAAGGGCGCATCGATGATTTTCTTAAGTTACGTATAAAATATGCGGTGCAGGCGACATGATAAAATTCATCCCGAACATGTTATCTTTTTCCAGAATATTGTTGGCGTTTTTTTTGATTGCGCCGATTATTCGGAATGATTTCGAAACAGCGGCGCTTCTTTTTGCTTTGGCTGCCGTTTCAGATTTTTTGGACGGCTTTTGTGCAAGGAAATTAAAAGCGTCATCGGAAACCGGTGCCATGTTGGATCCTTTGGCCGATAAGATATTGATAACGGTTTCTTATCTGCTTTTTGCGCAGGCGGAATTGATTCCGGCATATACGGCGATGGTCGTTATCGGAAGAGACCTGCTGATACTTGCCGCCGTTTTAGCCTGCAAAGTTTCCGGCGCGCATCTGGAAATACGGCCGCTCATGTCCAGCAAAATCAACACGGCCGTTCAACTGATCTACATAGGCTCGGTTATTGCTTGTAAGCTGTTGCCGATATATGTACCATATCTTCCGGAATCGTTCGGAATAATTGTCGTCGTTTCCACGGTTTTTTCCGGGGCGGACTATGCGCGAAGATATCGCTGGATTAAAGATGAGGTTTTTAAACGGTAGGTTCATTTTTTGGGCCGTCGTTATTTCATCCTTTATTTTGTTTTTTTTGAGTTTTTCCGGCGTTTGTTTTCCGTTTGCGGTCGGATTCGTTCTGGCCTATCTTTGCACTCCCTTTACGAATGAAGTTTCGCGATACGTTAATCGCACGCTGATAAGCTTTGCACTGACGATCGGATTGGTTTGTGTTTTCATATGGGCCGGAGTCGAGTTAATTCCCCGTCTTAAGGAATATCTGCTGTTTATCGCCAACAATGCTCCGGCCTGCTACGACCGTCTGGCGGCATTTTTGGAAAAAGCGTTTCCTTTTCTCGATCTGGGCGAATATAAATCCGAAATTGCTCTCCTGAAGGGCGAAATTCAAAAATACCTCGACCGCAAAGTCTATATTTGGGCGTCCGTGCTGGAGCAAATTGCCTCCAAAAGAGATATAATCGCCGCTTTCTTTTCGTTTTTCGTGACAATGCCGATTTCATTTTTTTATTTTCTGCGGGATTGGAACAGAATGACGGAGTATATGGAAAAATGCGTTCCGGTTCGGCATAAACAAGCCGTGATTAAAACATTTACCATTATTCGCATAACGTTCGTGAAGTTTTTTCGCGGACAATTATACGTGGTGGCTATACTGTCCTGCTGCTATATCATTGTTCTGCGGGTCATCAGCGTAAACAACAGTATATTTTTGGGGATTTTATCCGGAATGTTTTCTTTTATTCCCTTCATAGGCGCTCTGTTTTCGTGTTTGCTGGTGATTTTCATGAGTGCCCCGATGCTGACTCTTACAAAACTCTATGTAATAATAGCGACCTATCTGGCCGGGCAGGTTTTGGAGGGATATATTCTCTCTCCCAGGTTTGTCGGCAAAAGAATCGGGTTGCATCCGTTATGGATTCTTTTTTCGTTTTTTGCCGGCCTGCAGGCGGGCGGTATTATCGGCGTGTTGATCGCGATTCCTCTGGCCGCCGTCATTCGCAATTTAGCGGGGTTTACCATGCGCAAATTTAAAGGAAGTCAGGCCTACAAACAGTGAAGCAACAAGAAATTTTTGATTTTCCCGAAGCGGTGAGACTGGACTGGAGCGATTTTATCGAAAGCGAAGAAAATCGCGAGGCGATTATGTATTTGGCCGGATGGCCGAATTGGAGCGGCAACGGCCTTATTATATGCGGAGAATCCGGAACCGGTAAAACCCATCTGGCGGCGCTGTGGGCGCAGACGGCCGGCGCGGTTTACGTCCTGAAAGAGAGCTTAAATTACAGTCCCAGAGATTTGTTCGAAGCCGAATGCAATTTTGTCATAGATAACTTTGACGATCTTACCGGCCGCAAGAATTACGAGTGGATGTTCGATTTTTTAAACATCTCCGTTGAAAAAAACAGATTTTTCCTGATATTGAGCCGGACGCATCCGTCCGCCCGGGATATCGAACCGGAGGATTTGAAATCGCGTCTGTTTGCTCTGCCCTGCGTGAGCATTCGTCCTCCGGAAGACGATTTGCTGCTTAAAGTATCGAAAAAAATAGCCGGTGATTTGGGAATGACGCTTTCCGACGACGTTATGCTTTGCATATTGAATATCATAGACCGTCGGGTAACCGCGGTGGCGGATGTGTTGAGAACCCTCAACAAACTTTCTCTTCGCCGGAAAAAATCTCTGACGGCGGCGTTCGTCAAAAGCTGTCTGAAGGATTCGAATTCATAAATTTTTCAAGTGAAGGACGAAACGGAAAACGGTTTCCGGTTTCAAATCGCCGCCCCGGAAATTTTTTCTTTCGGCAATTAACTCCGCCGTGAGACATTCATTTTTATATTCCGCGCCGATGTCGTGTCTCACCAAACGACAACAGCCTTCCTGTTTATCGTCGACGGGATCGCGCTCGTTTCCGATGATCAGACCGCCTTTTATCTTAACGGATCCGCTGATCTGCCAACCGGCATTCAACATTATCCCCCGGTATTTTTGAGTTTTCCTGTTATCGAGTGTATTCGCGGTCGAAAACGGATCATAGAAACATTGCTTCCCTTTAAAGAGCATGAGATCGAAGTAAAATTTCTGATCCGAAAAATTCAATCTGGTTTCAATTTTCCTCCAGCGTTTGGATCGCGGAGAATAGCTGCAGTCGGAAATAAATGTCCACTTATTTGAGAGAAAAAAGTCGGCGGAGAATACGATATCGGAATTTTTGTATTTTAAATCTGCAGTCTCCGATCCGTACGAGACGTTTGTGAGTTCTACGGATCTTCCCGCGACGAAATGATAAAAATTTTCCCCTTTTCGATAGCCGGAAAGCTTGAAACCGTAGCAAATTCTGTTGCCGTAATCGAGATTATAAGGGGAAACGGACCTGTTACCGGACAAAAAGTTTATGTCCGTGATTTCGCAAAAGGGATCTTCAAAAGCATCCGAAACTTTTTTGGCCGGCGCCGCAATCAGTCCGCATACCGGAATAAAAACGGCGCTGCCGGCAAAGTCGGATGAAAGAACCAGCGGCCATTTCCAGAAAAGATTCAGCTGCGGTATGATTCTGAACGACGAATCGTAATCGGAGTTCACTCTTTCGGAAACCCGCAATCCCCGGAAAGATAGAATACCTTTGAATCCGATCAAATGGCCGAAAGGGAGCAGCGCTTCTTTTCTCCACGAAGCGTTTGATACGATTTTTTGGGCGGATCGGTGTTTGTTAAAATCCAGATTTACGAAGTAGGAATCCGAATCGAACGTTCCGGAAAATAAATTTCTTGTGTAATTGCGTTCGATCATGGGCAGCAAACGTGGAATGCAATCGGAATTTTCCCCTTGAAATACGGCTGTTTTTACGGAAGTGTAGTTGCGTCCCTCAAATCCTTCCAATCGCAGATCGCTTTTTAGGGTTCGATCGCAATCCGCGAAAAACGGAAATTTTTTCAGGTAATATCTGTCCGAGGCCAGGTTTATGTCAAATCCGCATCTCCAGAGATTATTTATTTCATATCTCATTTTCGAGAACAAATGACCCCTGTAGCCGGAATCGATTATCTTGCGAATGACTTTATTTTCTTGTTCTCCGTTTATCGATCGGTTTTTAGCCGATTTGACTCCCGCAATGCTCGCATCGACGTTGAACTCTCCCCCGGGGAATCTGAGACCGTAGAAAGCCCATCCGACGCTGCCGATTTTTGACGTAACAATGGGTTTCAATATAAGTTCCGCCGAATCGGAAATCGACCATAAATACTGCGGGAGAAAGCCTATTCCGCTTTTGCTGGACGTGGAGAATCGGGGTACCAAAAGGCCGCTCTTTCTTTTTATTTTCGGGCTCACATGGGACATATACGGGGTATACAGAATCGGAGTTCCGAAGAGTTCGAAGCGGGCGTTCGAATACTCCGTATATTTTTCCGGATCAAAAGAGGCGGAGGACGCTTTTACTTGCCAGGTCAGTTCTCCGAAGTCGGTGCAATTGTAACACGGGGTATAGATGACGTTTTTAAGCTCATATACGCCGTTTTTGAGAATGCATTTCTCCGCGGCCAGCCTGGAATTATCCCGCATGATAATTTTCAGGTTTCGGCCCTCTCCGGACGCGAAATTCTTGCCTACGGACAGCGAGTCCAGGAAGTAAGTATTCTTCCTCTCGTCCTTTATGATTACGTTTCCTTCGGCGGTAACGAATTTTTTCTTTAAATCGCAGGAGATAACGTCGGCGGAAATGATTCTGCCGCCGTATACGATAACGACGCGCCCGCTGCAGCGAACAAAGTCTTTGCCGTATTGCGTCATGTCGGCATTGACGAAGGTTATGTCTTTGCAACGGACGTTTTCGGACAGCATAAGCGCAAAAAGGATGAAAGCCGAGACTCGTCGACAAAAAATTCCGGTTTGTTTCACGCTTCTCTCCGAATTAACAGCGCCATCGCAACGCAGGCGAAAATCAACGAAGGCGCCCAGGAGGCCAATTGTACCGGCAGAACGTCTCCGTAGGCAAAGGATTCGAACATATTATTGGCGAATCTTAAAAACACTGCCGACGCTATAGCCTTTATCGCAACGTCTGTCTTGGTTTTGTAGCGATTTATCGGAAAACAAATGACCGCTGCCAGGAGCGCGAACAAAAAAAAGGCAAATCCGTTTGCCAGCAGTCGATGCAGCTCCAATTCATACAATCTGACGCTCACTCGATCTTTTTTTCGAATTTTATAGATTTTATAGAGGCCGTATATGTTGTGCTTTTTGGGAGATTTTGCGAGCAGTTTTATCAGCCTCGGGGAAACTCGTCGCGGTATTTCCGCGGTTTCGATGTTTTGCGTTTTATTTTCGTCCGTCGTCGTAACATTTTTCAGAAACCAGATCTTTTTTTCCGCGTACGCCTGCTCGGCGAAAATTCTCGAGCCGTTTTTGAGATTGAAAACGCAGAGTCCGTCGATTTTGTTGTCGCAGATGCTTTTTATGAAAATCATCTGATCGTTTTCGCGATCGTCGATCCAGATGTTCCGATTGGCCTCGGCGGCGACGCCGAAAACGCTGCGGGCATACATCGATTCCAGAAATAATCCTGCCGGATGCATGAGAAACAGCCAAACGCCGGCGACGAGGGCCGCAAAGCTCAGAAAAGGGTATAAAATCTGCTGCGGAGAACGGCCGACGGATTTCAGCACGGTCACCTGATGGGATCGGCATAAATTCCATAGGGTGAACGCGGCCGTAATAAAATAAACGTATCCCGCCGTTTCGCAAAAGGTGGACGGAGCTCTCAGAAGAGACAGTTTGATCGTAAACAACGTTTCCGAAAGCGTTGACAGCGGATATTTTCTGCCGACTTCCGCGAAATCAAACAGCAGAATCAGGAAAAATACGGCTGCGGATACGAGAAGCATCGTCTTCAGTTGTATTCGGAAGATATATTTGAAGATCGTTTTGTTCATTTCCGGATTACGGCCTCCTTGCAATTAGAACGACCGTTCCGATCAGCGAGGCAATCGTCAGAACATAGTTTAACGGAATGTATTCGGGATTTTTTGCGGAAACGTTGGCGATCCAGAAATAAACTCCCTGAAACGTAAGAATGATCGCCGACATCATTACTATGCGTCCCAGGGAAGATTTGCGGCTGTAGGGGGCGGCCGCGATCGTAATGAAGGAAAGTAAAGCGAATATTATCGCCAAAAGCGGAGAGGTGATTTTTTGATGGAACAGGGCCGTTTGTGTTTTGGTTACGGACTCGTCCGCATCCGGAATCAACAGTTCGTCGAGATATTTTTCGTTGGGGTGCAGCGATTTTTTTTCGATTTTCAGAATCTCTTTCAGATCATAATTATGGGATCGAAATTTTATGACGGAGTTTTTTCGGTTCTTAAAATCAATTTCCGTCCGTTCTCCTTCCGTAAGGATCAATACATTATCCCGGATGATCCCGCTTGCGGCAAAACAGCCGCAAATTTTATCCTGATTTCTTGTGTCCGCCAAAAATAAATTTTCGAAACACAAATCTCCGACATATTTTTGGGCATATACAGAAAATCCGTTGCCGGAGAAAATCTCCCCTGCTTTTTCGGGCGGATCAAGATTATTCCTTATTTTGAATTCCAGGGAACGAAATTGTCTCCAGGCATAGGGCGAAACCTGGGCGTTTATGAAATAAAGGCCGCCGGTTACGATGGCCGTCATATAGGCCAGGGGAATCAGCGTTACCAGCGGAGAAAATCCCGCCGCCTGCAGGGCCGTCAATTGGTTAGATTCTTTTAGCCTGTGATAAACGAAGGCTGCGGAAATTGCCAGCGCCATCGGCAGAACTGCCGCGAATATGTCCGTTGACAGATACGACGTAAACTTCAGGAATTTTCCGAATCCTACGCCGCCGCCGTTCAGAATCGGCAAATATCTGGAAGATTGCACGATCCAGGCGCAAAAAACCATGGCGACGGCGGAGAAAACGGTTGTCCTCAGCATCCGGAAAAATATTACGCCCGTTAAACTTTGCAATGTGAATTCCTTTCGGCAAAGTATACTAATCCCTGTGTTTGATTTCTATTCTTTTTCATAGTATTTTGGGGAACATAGATGCTCTTGCTAAAGTCGGAGACTGCTTTGAGATTACTTTTCCGTTTCGGCGCCTTGGCGTTGTTTCTTTGTTTCCGCGTTGTTTCGGCCCGGGATGATTCTTTTTCGTCTAAGGAATACGAGGGAATCGTTGCCATTGTAAACCGCGACGTCATTACGTCTTCCGATTTGAAAAAACGATTGGCATGGACTCTGTTTTCGATCGGGGAAAACTCTTCGTCTCCCGAGGCAGGCTCCCGTTTATCCCGGGAAGTGTTGCGGGAGATGATAAACGAACACTTAAAATGGCAATGCGCAATGAAGTATGCTCCTCCGGGAGGTTGGGCTACGGACGAAGAAACAGAGGCCGTGTTTTCGAGCATCGCAAAACGCGGAGGGCTTGATCGGGAAAGTTTCTGCAAGATGCTCAAGCAAAAAAACATCGATAAAGATGTTCTTTTGAAGCAAATTCGCGTGAATCTTGCCTGGAGTGCTTACGTGAGCGCCCGTTACGGCAAATTCATCAATATTTCCGAGTCGGAAATCAAAAGGACGCTTGCGGACATCAAAGAGAAGCGTAATATGGAATTCTACTGCGTGCGCAGAATGTTTTTTCCCGTGAGCGACGCCAAAAACGATGCGGCCGTTCTGTCTCACGCCAACAACCTCAGACAAATGCTTGCGAAGGGAACCGACTTCGGCAGTCTGGCGGTGCAGTTTTCCAAAAGCCCGGACGCCGGCAGGGGCGGCGAAATCGGATGGATATTTCGAGGACAACTGTCGTCCGAAGAGGATGCAAAACTGGCCGGAATGCGGGTCGGAGAAACGGCGATCGTGAGGAACAGTCGCGGGTACGCGATTTTGTTATTACAGGATAAAAAGGAAGCCGGCACGGCGGCGTTAACGACCGTGAAGGTCGTGCAAGTCGCCGTTCCGTTCGGAGAGTCTGCTCCCGCCGAGGAAGAATTGCGGCAATTAACGGATTATGCCGTGAATTTAAAAAGAATCTCTGGCGATTGTCGGGAACTCATAAAGAACGCACGGGATTCGGGCATATGCGCGGTTTCCGAACCGATTACGATTGCTCTGGAGGCAATGCAGCCGCAGTTTCGGTCGAAGATTGCGGCGCTGCGGCCGGGATGCGCGTCGGATCCGATCACGGCTCCCGGAGCCGTTGTTATATTTTGTCTGTTGGATAAAAAGACTCGAGAAATTCCGGAGCCGACGGCGGCCGAAATAAAAAGCCAAAAAATGAATGAGCGTCTGTCCGTCTTTTCCGACCGGGAGATTCGCGATCTGAGGAAAAAATCCGATATAAAAACAGATGAAAAATACCGTTTAGAATCGAATGCTTGAGAGTTCCGAAAATCTTTCGGCGAAAAAAATATTCGATCTTTTCCGCGGAAAAACAGATAAAAAACTGGGGCAGAATTTTCTTTTTGATCCCAAAATCAATCGAAAAATAGTCGGCGTTGCCGGAGATCTGACGGGAAAGACAGTGATTGAAGTGGGGCCGGGTCCCGGAGGATTGACTTTGGAAATTCTGCGATCCGGCGTTAGAAAAGCGTACATCGTGGAATTGGATCGTCGATGGGTTGCCGTTTGGAAAGAGTTGAGCCCGCTGTTCGGCAGCCGCTTGGAGGTCATTGAAGCCGACGCTTTGAAATTCGATTTTAAAGCCTTAGCTCCCGACGTAATCATTTCGAATTTACCCTATAATATTTCGACGCAGCTGCTGTTTAAATGGCTGAGGGAGTTTGATCTTTATGAAACTCTTGTCCTCATGTTTCAAAAAGAAGTTGCCGACAGACTGTGCGCCGAACCGGCTTGCGCCGCCTACGGAAAATTATCGGTTCTGACTCGGTGGAAATCTCGGGCGGAGAAGGCATTCGATCTGGAAGCCGGCAGTTTTTTCCCGGTTCCCGCGGTAAAATCATCGGTGATAAAATTTACGCCCCGCTCCCGGGAGGAAACGCCGGAGGATTTCGATGTGTTTTCGCATTTGCTTGCGAAGGTTTTTATGCATCGTCGAAAAAAGGTTGTAAAAGCGCTGTCGGATTTTTTTCCGAATCCCGAGAAAGTGCTGTCGGAGCTGGGATATGACACAAACGCGCGCGCCGAGGAAATTTCTGCGGCGGATTATGTGAAAATGTTGAAAAAAATGTCGGGTAGGGCATCTTCGATGCAACCGTTGTAAATAGAACATATAATTTTCAAATTAAGAAATATCTTCAGCATTATCAGGTCGTTTCGTTCATTGTATTCCCGATATTGGTATAAATGTTGCCGGTGACATTTCCGACTGCTTTGAGTCCTGCTATTATGACTATGGCTATCAGCGCCGCGATTATGGAATATTCTATGAGGGTTGCTCCTTTCGGAGTCTTTATGAATTTGCGGATAAAAGCAAAAATTTTAAGTGTCATTATATGCTCTGCACTTTATCTGAACCTATTATAAATCGGAGCGATTAATAAAATCCTAACGGCACGGCATAAATCGAACTTCAATCTTGCGGAGTCTCGTATTCGCCGCTACAATCAAAGCAGTAGAGGGAGAATAAGATATATGAGTTGTGATAAGGCTTTACTGAAAAAAATATCCGAAGTCGTCGACCGGTACATAAGGCCGTCTCTCGACGCCGACGGCGGTGATTTAGAAATTGTTTCACTGGAGGGGAATGCCTTATGCGTGAGGTTGCACGGTGCCTGCAGCGGTTGTCCGCGCGCCGGCGAGACATTGAGATACGGCGTTGAAGCGACTTTGCGTCGCCTGGTGTCGAAAGACATTTTTGTGATCCCGGTTGAATGATAATCCGACTGCTTGCCGTAATTTTTTTCTGCTTTCTTGCGGTTGTTTTATACAATTATGATAAAGCTGCCCGGGAAGTTGCCGTCGAAAAGAAAACGGCCGTCGCATCGGTTGTGCGGCCTCAATACCGCCGGCTGCTTATCAGGGACGAAATTTTCGGACGTTATTCGGCCGATACCCCTCCGGATTCGGTTTGTTACGGAATTCTGCGGAAGTCCGATCTGAAAAAAATACCCCACTTCGCCTTGAAAAAAATTCCGCTTACTCGCCTCAATTCTTCGAAAGAAAAAAGATTTTTTATGAAGGTGATCGCTTCCGTTGCGGGGAAGGTGAACGACATCGTGGAGGAACATCGTAAAATCGTATTGTCCGTTGCAAAGAAACGTGAAAAATCAATAAAATTAACCCGAAACGAAGCGGAGCTGTTTGACAAAATCTGCCGTTTTTATCAAACGAAAAATATTTCAAAACTGCTGTTGAGGGTGGCGCCGGTTCCGCTCTCTCTTGCCGTGGCGCAGGCGGTCTTGGAAAGCAGATACGGAGGCGATCGGACCATTCGTCGTCTGAATGCCTATTTCGGGCTGATGAAAGCCTCCGATTATTTGATTAAATTTGACAATTTATTTAATGCCGCCATTGCCTACGTAAAAACTTTGAACGTCAATGAAAACTATAAAGAATTTCGGGAGCAGCGGGCGATTATGATCGCGAAAACCGGCACGGCGGACGGGCTGCAATTGGCGCCGCTGCTAAAAAACTACGGCTCCGATAAAAAATACGTGCAGCTGATATCGGAGCTTATTCGATTGTATGATTTGTCTGTTTTAGATAAAAGATCCGGCGTCGACGTTTCCGAAAAATTATAGAATGCCGAGACGATTTGGGAATTTTTATAAACTCGGTTTTTCAAAGCACCTGTTTTATGAAATTAATCCTTTATTAATATAATTGTTTTAAAATTATACTGTTTTTGAAAAAGGAGACATTATGAAGAAAACAGCCGTCTATATTATGTTATCTTTTGCCTTATGTTGCATCGGAGATTCAAATATGTTGCTTATGGCGGATTCCGATGAAGAAGAAGAGGAAAACGAAAGTGCGACAAACTCCGGAAGTACAAATGTAAAAAGTGAGACCGAAATATACGCAAAACAAGAGGAAAAAATTAAAAAACAGTACGTAAAAGCAGGCCAAAAACTTGCAAAATCAGAAGCAAAAGTAGAAAAGCGCGGAGCTAAAAGGCAACTGAAAAGGCAAAAGCGACTGGCTAAAAACAGCTATATGTTTTTATAACAGCTTTCGTTACGGTATACCGAATTCTCTTCCCTGCGCGGAATTTCTAATGACATGACGACTGCAACGGAGAATAATAACGGCGGTTTGCCGGGCGTTACCGCATTCGGCGCGTTATTTTCCGAGGGGCCAAAATGTAAAATCCGCGACGGATTTTTATAAAAGACATGACGTCCGAGAGCAGAATCGGCCGACTCGGAAGCGTTGACGAATGAAGTCGGAAGTGAAAGCTTTACATAAGTACGACTGCGCGCATCCGATCAGAAGCGTCGACGGATAAAGCCGGAAGTGAAAGCTTTACATAAGTATGACTGCGCGCATCCGATCGGAAGCGTTGACGGATAAAGCCGGAAGTGAAAGCAACATGCATATGCGAACGAATATGCTTGCCGAATCGGGAGCTCTGACGAACGAGATCGATAGGGAAAGCGACGGATTTTAATCGGCGCCGGATGAAAAATTAACGGCTGTGACGGCGCGGGCCGAAAAAACGGAAACGGCTGTCGATTGTCAAAAAACAACAAAATAAACAAGCAGGTATCAGTCCTGTCGGCTATGGCTCCTATGGGAGGAATGGTTCATCGACATTGCGGCGTCGCCCGATCCGGGATGCGCGGCTGTTAAATCAATGCGCCGATACACACTCATTTCAGATCGGATCGGATGCGAGTATGTTCGCAGTAAAAAATCGCAAATAAACATTTGGAACAGTTAATTAAAATATTTTTTTTAAAATATGTTGATTAAAAATAAATTTATCCAATATATATTTTGACACAAGGAAATAAATAAAGGAGATCATAATGAAAAAGATAATGTTAATATACCTGTTGAGTTTTATGACGGCGGAGCATTCGGGCGCCATGTTTCTTTCTTCGTCGGAATCGGCGGAGCATTCGAGCGATACATTTCTATCTTTGTCGGAATCGACGGAAACGGATGATTTGTACGCCGCTTATTGTCCTCATCTGAAAGGAGTCATGAAGCAAATGAAGATCGAGAGCGCAAATATACGTAAAGAAGCCGAACCGCTTATGGCGAAAATTGCCTCAGGCATGGCCCGAATAGACAGAATAGGAGATCTTCTGTCAGGAAAGATCAAACCTCGGCCGAGGGCAGAGAGAGCACCGTTGGCAGATGTTGCGGAACAGAACGACGGAAAAATATTTGAGCCGCAGGAAATTTCGTCTGCGATGTCTGCGACTGCGGGAGTTTCACCTGCAGCATCTGCGACTGCGACGTCTTCGGCGGCGGGAGTTTCGCCGTACATTTCGAATGGCGACTGGATTCCGGATTCTTCCTGCTGTCTGTTGATCTGATTCTAAAATCGGCCGACTCCGCTTCGGAATCATTCGCAAATGCTTTCCCGAAAATGTGGCGGTTGTGTTTTTCGATTTTAAAACCCGGATTTTTGTGCTGATAAATTAATGTGAACGTTTGGCTCAGCGGCAGAGCACTGCATTCACACTGCAGGGGGCACGGGTTCAATCCCTGTAGCGTTCACCGTTCGGTGTCCGATTACCGGCGGCTGCTTTCCCGAAAATGTGGCGGTTGTGTTTTTCGATTTTAAAACCCGGATTTTTGTGCTAATAAATTAATGTGAACGCTTAGCTCAGCGGCAGAGCACTACATTCACACTGTAGGGGTCACAGGTTCAATCCCTGTAGCGTTCACCGTTCGGGTTTTTCCCGATTTCGGTTTAGAATCGGAAAAATCTTTTCCGCAAAATTCACTCTTTTTTCGGAAACCGGTATCGGTGTCCGATTACCGCCCGCATTTTTTTATCAATCCCGGGAAAATTAACCGATTTTTTATGTTTTTATGAAAGAATAATGCGATTACATTTTACTTAGGGAGAATAAAGATGACGGGAAAAATGTTTGCCTACGTTTGCTGCTGCATGATGCTGTGCGGCGGAGTCTTTACGGAAGCGACGTCGGCGCTGGAGAAAACATCGTCGACGGAATCAAAGGAAACTGTTTCGACGGATGATGGCCGAATCCGAGAGCTGATCAGCGAATTGGACGGGCTGACAGCAAGAATGAATCAAATAATGGCGTATTGGAAGAATAGCGCGTTGCAGCTGCATCAATCGACGACTGCGAATCCAAATAATCAAAAATTGCATGAACCGCGTATGTTACAGTATATAAAGTTCATCAAACAGTGGAAGGAGCGGATAGCGGATTGTGAAGAAGTGAAAAAATCATTGTCGGGAATATTGAAATCTCCGACAAAGAAGAATGTAGCGACTGCGGAAGAAACGGTGAAAAAAATGATATCGAAATATCAGTCCGCAGTGGAGGCATTCGAGCTCGCAAATATAAAATCTCAAACCGACGATGAGAGTCAGCAGCGATTGCAGTCTCCGGCTTCGACCCCGTTATCTGATATTTCAAAACAAAATGTCGGTAAAATATACAGACCGCAAATACACAGACCGACATAAATCGCGGCCTCGTCCGCCCGCGGCGGCGGAAGTTTTGCCGCCGGCAGCCGTCGGACGGAGGGCCGTAAAAATACTTTGAGCCGCCGGGAACCGGGTCTGCGATCGGTCGGTCGCGGCGGAAGTTTTGCCACCGGCAGCCGTCGGACGGAGGGCCGTAAAAATACTTTGAACCGCCGGGAACCGGGTCTGCGATCGGTCGGCCGCAGC
>JAISMS010000027.1 GCA_031276565.1 Holosporaceae bacterium
TCGCAAGATTAGTAAGAAAAACTAAATGTTATTCAAAATCCATACACATGCTCGTCGCATCCCTAAATATCTTCATATTCCATGATTTATTAAAAACTATAATAAATTAGCAATCCCCATACGGCGGCAGTGCTTATCCGGAAAACTGGCTTTAAGAATAAAAATCGAAAGCAAACGATTGTTTTTAGCCGAAGCGAAAAAACTTAACCGAAACTCCGTCGCCAGATTAAACTGTTTCAACAGGCGAAAATTACTGCAGCAGAACTCGATAAAACTCTAAGCTTTAAAAAATATAACTGTAACCGCCTACAGCCTGATTACAGCAACCAAAAAGCATGACGACAGGCGAGCGCCCCTCTCCCCATCTATAATAACTGTGCCGAAAGATCACATTTCAACGGGCATTGTTCAACAGCTGACACAGTTTGTTATACTCCGCCAGAGCGGAGACATAAAATTTATCTTTGCATTTTGCACGACAAGCCTTCAATCCCATAATCGATCCGGCAAGACAGACATTCAATTGTGAAATGACATAATTCCGAAAACCGCTGTCCGCGTGCGCGAGTAAGGCGATAAATGCCCGAATCCTCGGCTCAAACGCCGACGGAAGCAGCCGTTTTTCAAAACAGGCAAACTCCATTTCCATGGAGATTTTGCCAGCGTGTCGGTAAAAAAAATAAGAATCATTCGGATCGTTTCCCGCATTCACAATAGACAGATACGAAGAATACAAGTCGTCCAATTCCTGCCGGGTGGTCGGCAGATTGCAGGGATTAAATTTGCAATACTCTTTAAAAGTCGCTTCAGGTCCGTTATCTCCCCAAGTAAATACCGGTTTATAATTCTTGCCGTCTTTTTTCAAACCGAAAACCGGAGTTTTTTCGGAAAGACTCAGGCTTATCGAATATGATCCGTCGCGTTCCCGCTGCATCATTCCCTTGATATCTCCGCCGCACAGCATCATTGCCGCACAGCAGGCGCCGCAAAACATACCGCGCATATTTCCTTTAAACATATTTTATCTCCCGAACATATTTTTTAATCCCGAAAACGTCTTCCCGTATTGACCGACGATTCACTTTCTTTTTCGACCGTTATAAAAACCGCCGATACTAATTACCATACTATATGCGGTCATCGCATGCAAGTCCTATATTAATAAAAAAAAATTATTTTTTTAAATTGGCATATTTTCAGACAAATTACGGCAATAAAAATAAAAGACTTCAATTCCGCCGGAATCGACGGCTTTTCCGATCGGTATATTGCCGACTCCTCCTACAGAAGCAGAACGGACGGCAGACGGGTGTCCTCGGATATGCCGAACAGCTCCGTTATTGCCCAAACCAATGCGTCCAGTCGATCCGGAGATCGGTTTCCGGGCTCATAGTTTACCATCTGCATTTCAAGCTTATGAAATTGGCGAGCGTGGAACATCATTTTCTTCTGATAAAGGATAACGACGGGTTCCGCTCTGGTGATTTTGGAGGTGCGGGCGCGTACTGTTTTCACTTTAACAGAACCGTCGGTCGACAGAAGCAGATTCTCGAGCAACTCTCCGCCGACATTGCCCTCTATCACGACGAGACGGGCGGAATATTTGTGATAGGCTTCAACGACCCGGCGGGCCCAAACTTCCGGAGGGGCGGATATGCTGAGGTCGTCCAGCACGTATCCTTTGCCGTATCCGTCCGAGCCGACCGCAATTATCCCGGTTTCGTCGCTTTCGGGACCGGAAGTCAGAGCCGGATCGACGCCGATCATAACATTGCTCAAAAAATGCGGCGGCGTTTTGTAGCAATTTTCTATGTCCCCCCATGACCAGAGCGTATTCCGTTTGTCTTCCACTATTTCCGCGTAGATTTCCTGGGATTCCAGACGGGTCCCCCGCAGATATTCCAACTGCTTCAGAAAAGTCGGCGATAAATTTTCGACGTTTTCGAGAGAGGTGCCGCGCACTGTCACCACATCGTCTCTGGCCATCAGATCTTTTATAAATTGAATCGGGCGCGGGGTCGTTGTCAGAACGAGTCGAGGCTTCTTTCCGAGACGAAGGGCGAATGACAACTGCTCGAAGGTTTCCCGCGGACGCTGAAATTTCGCAAACTCGTCGATCCAGGCGGCATCAAATTGAGGACCGCGCAGTTGTTCGTAGTTTTCGGCGCCGTAGAGAGTGGCGATCGCGCCGTTGGACCATCGGAGAAGACGCCGAGAGGGGAAAAATTGCAGCTTCTCTTCCTCGTCGGAGATTGACAGCAGACCGCTTTCCCCCTCCGCCATCACCTGTCGGGCCTCCTGTATGGTGTTTGCGATCAGGGCAATCCTCCCGTAGCCCTCTTCCAAAACCAATTTTCTGACGGCTTCCGCGGCGGATCTGGTTTTACCGAAGCCGCGACCGGCAAGAATCATCCAGACGTTCCAATCTCCGGGCGGCATGATCTGATTTTTACGGGCTATTTTTTCCCATGGAATTTTTTTCATGATTTATCTTCCGTATTTACAAAAATTTAATGCTTTTTTGAGATTATCAGAGCGTAGGCATCGAAACTTGTTGTGATATTAGCGTCGGAGGCTATAAAATGAACGAAATAGAATCAAAAGAGAACTTGTTGGAAAAAAATGACAGAGAGTGGCAGAAAAGAATGTGGCTCTTTATCCTGATAATGATTATCGGTCTGTTGGGCATCGATTAAAATCGCTCTTCGAAAAAATGAAGTCGGATTTCATATGGTGGGCGCCAGAGGACTCGAACCTCTGGCCCGCTGATTAAGAGTCAGCTGCTCTACCAACTGAGCTAGGCGCCCGATGAAAACGCCATTCTTGTATCATACAACGAATCGTATGTCGAGTTTTTAAAAAAAACGCGATATATCTTATCGTTAACGCTTGTTTTGTGTAATTTTCATCCGCAATAAACCGGCGGCGGTACAATTAAAATTTAAGTCGGAACATATCTCCGGCGAACGGCGTTATGCGCTCCGACACCCGGCGGATAAATTTTTTAACGGAAAATATACGAACCTCCGTTATTCTTTCGACGACGTTGCGGAAAGACGAGGAAAATGAAAACAATCCGGCGGAAAATTAAACTGCGGGCGATCCTTCGGATCGCGGCGGCGGTGCTGGTATTTTTCGTCGGAGCGGAAGCCTTCGGCAGAAGCGAAGTAAAAGTCGTCTCATCCGTCGAGGAGGCGAAACCCGCCTTCGGCGGCAACAGCGTGTCTGTGGTCTTCGGCAGCGACGATAACTACGCCATGTATCTGACGGTGGCGCTGCGGTCTTTGATCGATAATTCAAGCCGAAATCGTAAATACGACGTCTGGATACTGGACGGCGGCATATCCGAAGACAAAAGAAA
>JAISMS010000077.1 GCA_031276565.1 Holosporaceae bacterium
GTCTATGCATTTTATTTTAACATTATCCGGAGAATCTTTAATCTCGGACGGAGAATTTATGATGGCAAAACCGTTCGAGACGATTCCCGGAAACACGTCGATCGCCCTCAGGGTCTTATCCTGAACTATGACCGCATCCGGAGCCGTAACAGGCTCCCGCAGACGTATTTCTTTGTCGGAAATTCTGCAGAAGGCCACGACCGGAGCGCCCATTCTCTCGGATCCGAACTGCGGAAACGCCTGGGCATGCTTATTTTCCAGAAAAGCCGCTATTGATAACATTTCGGCTGCCGTAACGACCCCCTGGCCTCCTCTGCCGTGGATTCTCACCTGAAACATCATTCCTCCGTAAACGAAAGTACAAGAATACATAATGCGGCGACAAAAATAAAGCCGACCGCCGTATTCTAAAAATTTTTCGGCCGATGTGCATATACTAAAAAAGAAAAGAGGCGCCAAAGCGCCTCTTCTCAAGCCGGACTATTAAAAAAACACTCCGATCCTGTTCTCCTAAGCAGGATCTGCAACAGGCTCTTCTGCAACAGGCTCTTCTGCTGCAGGCTGCTCTACTTGCTGCTCCTCTTCCTCAAGAGCTTCAGGCGCTGTTGCAGGAACGGCAAATTCAGCTTTGAAGCGCGCTGCCACCGGATCCACGACAGCTGTCCGCTGCGGCTTTCCGGCGTTATTGTCTCTGACCCTTAAGGCCAGATCCCTGAAAACCCTGAGTGTTCTGCCTTCGGAACTCTGACCGCCGTCCTGAGGAAGCTCCATGGCTGAAACACACGAAAACAACATCGGAAACACTAAAGAAGACATTACAAGCTTTTTCATTTTATTCTCCTTTCCAAATTTAGAAATATTATTAAAGCTCACAACGGGGATATTATATGAATATAACAAAAAAAGCAACATACCGTTAAAAGAATTTTGATTTGCTTTTTTGATATAAGAAAACAATTCGTCGAGTTCCGTCAATGGAACTTTGTTCTTTGGCGTGCCGGATTCAGGTCGTATCAGATCTGTTTTTTCGGCAGCTGATTTTATCCGATTAATAACAAACGTCAACATTGAGAATCTTCTTCAAAAGTCCTGATATTAGGCAAAATCCGTTGCCTTCGGCGTATAAGTCAACGGCTGCTCTTGTGACTCCGGATGAATGCTTCTTCCCGCCGTCTCCTTTCCCGGAATTTGTGCCGCATACTTTACATAAATATCTTTGGTTGCCTGACACAAATCCGCTCTTGCACACTGTATCTGAACTACAATTCTTGCAACATAAACACATAATAGCACTTGTTTGATATATCATATATATTTAGGCAATATCTACATAATGCGACGACAAAAATAAAGCCGACCGCCGTATTCTAAAAATTTTTCGGCCGATGTGCGTATACTAAAAAAAGAAAAGAGGCGCCAAAGCACCTCTTCTCAATCCGGACTATTAAAAAACACTCCGATCCCGTTCCCCTAAGAAGCAGCGGACTCTTTTACAGGCTCCTCTGCAGGAGCATCTCTGTCAACAACATTTGCTGTCGGCAGCTTCTGTTAGTGCTGCTGATCCTCATCGGCAGGCGCTTCTTTAAGCGCTTCTCCGTCAACAATACCTGCTGCCGGCGGCTGCTGTTCGTTGTGCCGATTCTTTTCCTCATCAGACGCAACAGACGAGGCCCCCTGATTCACAGGTGCGACAAAAGTCTCCTTTTCCTCTTCCTCACCAGACGAAACAGACGACGCCCTTTGATTCAAAGATGCGACAGAAGTCTCCTCTTCCTCATACTGAAGATCAGATTCAACTTCGCGGCCCGCTGCCGCCTCCTCATCCGCGACAGCTGTAAGCCGCGGCTTTCCGGCGCTCTTCTCTTTAACCTCTAAGACCGGATCCCTGAAAACCTCAAGTGTTCTGTCTTCTCGAGACTGCCGAACGCCGCCCTGAGCCAGATCCTTGAAAACCTCAAGTGTTCTGTCTTGGGATCGAGTCTGACCGCCGCCCCGAGGGGCCCGCAAAGCCGGATCCCTGAAAACCCTAAGTGTTTTGTCTTCTCGAGACTGCCGAACGCCGCTCCGAGGGAGCTGCATGGCTGAAGCACACGAAAATAATATCGGTAACGCCAAAGAAGACATTACAAGCTTTTTCATTTTATCCTCCTTATCCAGATTTAGAAACATTATTAAAGCTCATAAAAGATACACTATATGGGTATAACAAAAAAAGCAATATCCGAATATTGGAGAAAACATAAAATCATTTTACAATAAAATATATCATTCGGACGGTCTGAAACAGAATGCGACGGCGTATTTTCACGATGACATTATTAAAAAAATCAGAACAGATGATTGTCAGCTGATCAGGCGAATTTAAAGTGACGGCAACGCAATGATAAACGGCCGGTTGCCGAAAAGGCGTTTCGTCTCTCGTAACAAGAATATCGGCCTTCGGATCGCGAATTTTGTCCGAAACACCCCTTCCTCTTCCGAAAACGAACGCCGCAATAAAAAAGAACGGAGGCGTAAAACGCCTCCGTTAAATACCAAACTCCAAGATAATCCGAACTTTTAATATTCACCATCAGAAGATATTTCCGGAGTGACAGCTGCAGCTCTGCGGCGTGCTGCCGCTGGATCAACGACTGTCCGCTGCGGCTTTCCGACGCCTTTGTCTCTAACCCTTAAGGCCGGATCCCTGAAAACCTTTTTGTGGGTAACAGGTGCACCGTCTTCGGACGAAGACTCGTCATCATCTCGCGGAATAGGCCGGAATCTAAAAGAGCGGCTGCCTTCGGATGAAGATCCGTCATCAGCTCCGTTAATGCTTGGAACCGGACTGCTCCCGTCCTGAGTAAGATTCATGGCTGAAGCACACGAAAACAATATCGAAAACACCCAAAAAGATATAACTGACTTTTTCATTTTATTCTCCTCTCTTAAATTTAGAATATATTAAAGCCTACAGGATACTATATATGCGAATACCGCAAAAAAGCAATATAATTTTAAAAATATATGCAATATCAATATGACAAGACGGGTGAAAAATAAATCCGCCGGCAAAAATATGCGCACAGTTCTCCTGAGGCATTGACAAAATGCCTCGTTGATGTATTCTTACGGAGTATATTTCAGTACAGGGGACGAGATGACGGATAAGAACAAAATTGCGGAATCGGCGGGAGATCCGTTTGCGGGTTATTATGTTTCCGCGTTTGCCGAAGCGGAAAAAGGCAAAAACACCTGGAATTGGGCAGCATTTTTCGGAGGAGTGTACTGGCTGCATTTCAGAAAAATGTATATGTTCGCCTGGCTTTATATGTTTTTACTTGCGTTCTTGTTCTTCGCATTTAAGGTCTGTCACTTCTCGTACCCGATCTGTGTATTTATGACTCTCCTCATCGTAAATATTTATCCGGGTTTTTTCGGAAATAAAATTTACTACAGAAGGGTAAAGAAAAACATAAAAGCCGGCTATCATCTTTGCGATAAATATAATCCCGTGTCTCCGTGGTTGCTGTACCTGACCTGCAATATTTTAAACCCCGTGGCGGCGTTCGTAACATGGCTGCATGATAAACGTTTGCTGCGCAAGACTTTGGAATCCGGAGTTCCGCTCGATTGCGATTTGACCGAAAAGAATATAAACGCCGCCGTTTTGATCAGATCTGCGGATTATTATGCGCGAGAGTTTAAAAAGATAGAAAACGGAAAGATAATAAGTCTCAACTGGGCGGCGTGTTTCGGCAATTCTTGCTGGTTCATATACAGAAAAATGTATTTGTACGGATTTTTGTTTTGGCTCTCCGACGCGGCAGCCTACTTTATTTTCGTAAGCAAAGTCCTTCCCGGAAAGCTTTGGTCTGTCTTAAACTTATTACCGACAAAAGCGATATTAGCAGAATCGGTGCGCTCGTCACCCCTCGATTTTTGGATCGGATTAGGCATTATGTCGGCAATAATGCTCGCGACAAGACTGGCGCTCCTGTCAGGCGCGGCAAATCGTTTATATTACCTCCGTCTGACCAAATCCGCCGCGCCGGTCAAACCGATGCGCCAAACGTCGCTTAAATCGACGAAAAAATCGCACTAACCCGGATATCCGTGCGCCGCCAAAAAGTTTTCGGCTTCCGTCAGAAAAGCGTCCGTGATTTCCCGAACGGATCGTTCTTCTTTCACCAGTTCGACTATTTGTCCCGCCATCAGAGAGCCGCGTTCGACGTCCCCTTCCCGTACCGCTTTTCTCAGGGCGCCGGCCCAAAAATGTTCCAACGTCAGCTTTGCATCCTCCGCCGATATGCCTCCTTTGTCGAATTTGGCCAGAACTTCCCGCTGTTTGGCTATGAACTCCTCGGTTCCGGCATTCTCGACGGCACGCACCGGAGCAATCGGAAATCTTTTATCCAGCTGCACCGGTAAGACCGCGTTTCTTCCGTCGGCCTTCAGCAAAGCTTCCTTGAAATTTTTATGGGCGGTCGATTCCCGACAGCAGGCAAAAACGGTTCCCAATTGACAACCGACGGCGCCCAACTGCAGTAAAGAGGCGAACATCTCTCCCCTGAACACGCCTCCGGCGACGAATATCGGATAATCTTTCATGTTCAGCAGAACGGCCTGGATCAATACCATGGCGGAAAGCGGTCCCACGTGGCCGCCGGCTTCGTTGCCTTCAAGAATCAAAGCGTCCGCGCCGTGCTTGAACAATCTCTTCGCCACCGTCAGAGAAGGGGCAAAGGCGATGACTTTCATACCGTAAGCACGGATTTTATCCGTTATGCTCCGATCCGGAATTCCTCCCGCCAGAATAACGCCGGAAACTTTTTGTTCTCCGCATACGTCAATCAAATCGTGCAATTTCGGGTTCATCAGTATGATATTTACTCCGAAGTTATTTGCGGTCTTTTGCCGAGTGAGCTCGATTTCATTTCTCAAAAGATCTCCGTCCATGGCGCCGGAAGCAAGAACGCCGAATATGCCGGCATTCGACATGGCGGATACCAGATCGGACTCGGAAATCCAGGTCATGGCGCCGCCCAATATCGGATATTTCGACCCGAGTATTTCTGATCCGCGCACCATCAATTTTTGAAGCCGTTCCCGCGCCGTTTCAGTCGAATTTTTCATTTTTCCAACCCGCAATATTTATGTAACAAAGCTATAGATTCCTGTAATTTGTCGCTCGGAACGATCAGACTCGCTCGACGATTCGAGGACGACGTCGTCAGCGCTTCCGTCTTTTTTTCCCTCAGGATATTTGCCGGAACTTCCGCCGTTTCGGCGGAGGCGAAAGTCCCCACGACGCTGATTCGGGAATAGGGACGACGAACCACGATCTGTTTAACGCTTCGAACGTCTTCGCAGTTTTTCAGTATGCTTAAAACTACGGCGCCTTTCTTTTTATCTGCCAAAAGGTCGAGTTTTCCGTCGTCATCGCCTTTCAGCATCTCCGCCCTTATGAAATTCTTCTCCAGAAGATCAATGATGCGATCCGGCGGACCTTCATGCGAAACTCTCACGTGCAGAAGACCCGGAGTTACCGCCAGTCCGCGAAAATTTACCGGAGGTACGTTTTCTGCAATAAGAGTGCCGCCGTTATCGATAAAACTGGAGGCGACCCGAATGACCACTTTATGCTTCATGGCATAATCCACCGACTGCTCCTGGAGGATTTTCGCCCCTCGGGAAGCCATTTCCAACATCTCGTCATAGTTGACGGCACAGATCTTTCGGGCAGCCGGGTAGAGGTTCGGATCCACCGTATAAACTCCGTCCACATCCGAATAGATCTCGCACAAATCGGCGGAAACGGCGGCGGCAACGGCGACGGCCGTAAGGTCTGATCCGCCTCTTCCCAACGTCGTTATGCGGTTCGACGGACTCACTCCCTGGAATCCGCATATCACCGGAATTACGCCGTTTTTGACGTCCTTTTTTATGCTCCGCGGATCGATTTCTCGGATAACGGCATGCCCGTGGCATTCGTCGGTAAAAATCGGCACCTGCCAGGATGCATAGGATCTTGCCTTAAGCCCGAGATTCTTCAGAGCAATGGCCATTAATCCCGCCGTAATGAGTTCTCCGGACGACACAACGCCGTCGTACTCGGGATCTCCCTCGCAGGCGTTGAGATTTCTGACATATCCGACAAATTTGTTGGTAACTCCGGCCATGGCGGAAACGACCGCTATGACGTCATTGCCGTTTCTGCGGGAACGGGCCACGATATCAGCCGCGTGTTTTATTCTCTCAAGAGTGGCAACCGTGGTTCCTCCGAACTTTTGAACTGTACAGGTCAATAAAGCTTCTCCGGCGGCTACAGATTCGGTAATTTCATAAAATTTATCAGCTCCCTCAATTCCTGCCTGGCCGAAATGTGGGATATGCTGAGGGAAACATCGGATTTTTCCAAATCCGACAGCGTCAGTCCCGACAAAAAGAGTTCTTTGAATATGACGCGGTCGCAGAACCCGACGCCCAGGCGAAATCCCATTCTTCCGGACAGGGCTTCCAGCACGACGTTGATATCTCTCCGGTTTTTCGTGTAAAGGGTGGTCAGACGGTTGCGAATTACTATCCAGTCTATGGGTTTCTCCCCTCTTTTGGCGCGTTCCTTTCTTTGATTCCACACCATTTCAGCATAAATGCTCGGACGGAGAGTCTGCATATTCTGTCCGGATACGTTCGCCAGCACGTCCAAATCCACAAAGCTGTCGTTCAGAGGAGTAAGCAGCGTATCAGCGTGGGAGTGAGCCAATCGCGACAGACAGGTATCGTTTCCGGGAGTGTCGATTACGATGAAATCGCCGTCCGCCAGTTTTATCATGGCATTGTTAAAAGACTCCGTATCGACGGCGTGCGCCTTTTCCCGATCGTTATCGTTATTGAGCGGAAGGGATATATGCTCCGGCATTATCACTCCGGCGTTTTTTCTGTACTCGAAATATTTCGTGAAGGTTCCCTGGCGCGCGTCCGCGTCGACGGTGCCCACTTTAAATCCGGCGTTCAGAAGACAGGCGGCAATGTTCATGGCCACCGTGGACTTTCCGGTGCCGCCTTTCTCGTTCCCCAGGACAATAACGTAAGGCTTCATTCGCTTCCTCCGTTTTAAATCTTCTTTTTATAAATCAAAACGGCGGATATTACGACACCGATCGAAAGAACCGTCATTAAAATTGTTGCGAGCGCATTTATTTCCGGCGATATTCCGAACCTCAGTCCGGAAAACACTATCATCGGCAACGTCGTGGCGCCGGGACCGGCCACGAAACTGGCGATGACCACGTCGTCCAGAGATAGAGCGAAGGCCAGCAGCCATCCGGTAATAATGGCGGGAGAAATTATCGGCAGCGTTATCAGAAAAAACACCGTTATGGGAGAAGCTCCGAGATCGAGCGCGGCTTCTTCGATCGCCATGTCCGTATCCTGCAACCTCGCCTGCACTATCATGGTCACGTAGGACAGAGTCAGGGTAATATGAGCTATGGTTACGGTGGCGGTGCCGTTCCCCAAAGGCCAACCGAAAATTTTCTCCATGCCGACAAAAAGCATCAGCAGCGACAACCCCATAACCACTTCCGGCATAACCAAAGGGGCGGTGATTGCTCCGACAAACAGCGTTTTTCCTCTGAATATCTTAAATCTCGTAATGATGATGGCCGCCAGCGTACCGAGCACCACCGAAACCGTGGCCGAAAGAACGGCAACCTTGATGCTGGTGACGGTCGCTCTGAGTATTATCGGATCCGACAGCAGAGCCTTGTACCATTTCAGCGAAAATCCGGTCCAGGAAACCACCAGTCTGGATTCGTTGAAAGAATAAACGACGACGCAGATCAACGGAAGATACAGGAACATATAGCCCAAACACAGAATGAGATTTGTCCGCCTGAATCGCATCTAATCCCTCGACAAAAGTTTTATTTCCCGGCGTCTTTGGGTGAGCACAATGGGCAACACCACAAACATCAGCAGAACCATGGACAATGCCGCCGCCGCCGGCCAGGACATGTTGCCGAAAAATTCATTCCAGACCAACCGGCCGACGGTCAGCGTACCGGCCCCTCCGAGCAGCTCGGGGATCACGAATTCCCCCAGTGCCGGCACGAATACCAGTGCGGAACCCGCATATATACCCGGCGCCGAAAGCGGCATTACCACGGAGAAAAACGCGGTCAACGGAGATCCGCCGAGATCGTAGGCAGCTTCTATCAGGGAGTAATCGATCTTTTCTATGGCGCTGTATAAAGGGAATATCATGAAAGGCAGATAGGCGTAGATGATGCCGAGGCAGGCGGCGAAAGAATTATGCATCAGCGGCAACGGAGCATCTATCACGTGCAGCTTCAGCAACAGAGTGTTAATCAGGCCGGCCTGGCTCAACAGCATGATCCAGGCGTAGACTCTTATCAAAAACGACGTCCAGAAGGGCAGCACCACCAGCATCAGTAAAATGCCGCGAAATCTTGCGGAAGATCTGGCAATGGCGTAGGCCATGGGAAATCCGATCAGCAGACAGCAGACGGTCGAAGTTCCGGCTATCAGCACCGAATTTACGAATCCGCGTATATACATTTCATCTTTAAAAAGCGCCAGATAATTTCCGATATTTATCCGAATTTGCAGCACGTTCCCGGAAATCCAGTCCAAAAGCGAAGTATAGGGCGGAGAAGCGATAACACTCTCCGAAAAGCTTATTTTCACCAGAATCAGACAGGGACAAATGAAAAACAAAATTATCCACAGGCCCGGAAACATAAGAAGCAGATTGCGACCGCCGATTTTTCCGATAACCTCCGAAATCAGCGAAATTACTTTTTCCTTTATTTTGCCCATCGAGCCTTCAATTCCTATTGAAGAAGAGTCTACTATAACGGCGGCTGCGGTTCAACAAGGCGGCGGACGTTGAAGAAGCAAAGCTTCGGGAAAGAGTATCGAAAGCGCCGCGGAGCCCTCCGTCGACACACGGTGATACGTACCGCCCGTATTTTGATTTTTCAAAAATATCAGCTTTTAACCGCAAAAACAGTTGTAAAATTATCACAATATCCGCAAAATGCCAGCATAAAGATAGACATATTTGTAAAAAAAACATACTTTCTAAAGCGGATTTACAGACGTCCGCATTGATTTATGAGGAATCTGTAATTTTCTGTGCGGGACATTGTTTTTCGGCGATGTTTCAACGGTTTTAGGCGTTGTCATGGTGATGGCGCGTGGTTTTTATGGTTTAGGGAGAGAATAATGAAGAGGATTGTGTTTTCTGCAATACTTGCGGTTCCGTTTTTTGCGTTCGGCGCAATAACGGCAAGCGGAGACAAGCATCACGGTGAGAAGCATCACGGGGAAAAGCATCACGGGCATCCGGGCGCCGCCGAAGAAGGACATCACGGCGGCAAACATCATAAAGGACATCATATTAAGGATCACAAGGCCTTCGCCGGACCTTTCGTCGGCTTGGGTATTGCGGCCAGAACGGTTACTCTGGATAACCGTTACGAAGTCGATTCCTATGCGACAGCAGACGCTACCGGCGACGCCGTCTCTCACACTTACAGAGAGGCCGGAACAAGTCAGACGGTTTTGGCTGGTTCGTTCGTGTGCGGCATCGGAAAGGCGGTTAAGCGCGGCTATATAGGCCTTGATTTGGGCTTGGACTTCGGACCTAAAGCCGAAAATACTCCGGGCGAGGCGATGGCTTCTGTTGCGCGGCTTTCCAGCGTAAGGCTGACCTCCGGCGGCATTAATCCGTATGTCGCACTCAGGGCCGGTATCTTTAACGGCCACGGTGCGGTGTTGGTCTATACCAGATTCGGAGGAATTTATACGAGAGTCAAAGAAGAGTATACCGGAGAAATTCTGAATGATGCCGGTGATTTGCTGGTAGACGAGAGCAGACACAGCGAGTTTCCGAAGTCCAGTTTCAGACCGTTTGTAACGGTAGGAGTCGAACAGCTGATAGGCCAGCACGAAAGCCTCAGACTGGAGTTGGACGGCATATGGGGCAAGGCCTGGACTAAAAATCATAAGGATGAGGGCGCCGCGGCGGTCGGTCAGATCCCTGCATACTCTATCAGACATCGTACCAAGCTGACCCAGAAGTTCGGCTTGACGGCTCGTTTGATGTATTGCTGGCACGTAAAGTTGTTCCACTAATCGCAGATTTTGCGAGCGGTTGAAGGCTTAAATGCCCGGCGGTCCGAAATTTTCGGGCCGCCTTTTTGTTTGTCCTCAGTCAAACGGATTTCAGAAATTTGTCTTTCAGGTAAGCGACTATTCTTTCCCTTCACTTTCGGTTGCGGTTTATGCTATCATTTACAGGTTTTTCGGACTATCAGGAATTATTGCCGATGTTTTCGAAAAAGTTAAGATCGTTACATGCGGGCGTGCTTCGAAAAATTCTCGCCGGCATATTAGCGCTGGCCGTCGCCGAACACGCTTCGGCTGCGGTCTTTGTAAGTCTAAAATCCTCCAATGCGAATTTGAGAGTCGGTCCCGGCAAGGAATATCCGGTCAGCTGGATATTCGTCAAATCCGGACTCCCGGCAATGCTTACGGCCGAATTCGAACAATGGAGAAAGGTAAAGTTCGCGGACGGAATCGAAGGTTGGATTCACCAAAACATGATTTCACCGAAAAATACGGCGATCGTCGTCGTTCCCTACGCGGTTATCTATAAACACGCCTCCGGTCCCGGTCCCGT
The DNA here is from genome assembly GCA_031276565.1 of Holosporaceae bacterium. Classification (GTDB taxonomy): domain Bacteria; phylum Pseudomonadota; class Alphaproteobacteria; order UBA3830; family UBA3830; genus JAIRMQ01. The sequence continues at coordinate 10,691 of JAISMS010000077.1, forward strand.
CGCAAGGGCGGAGAAAAACGTCATAGTCCGCGTGTTGCAAAAAGACAAAGGAGGACGAGTAAAAGCGGAAGCCGCCAACATCAAAGGGTGGATCAGAAAACAGGACCTGTGGGGAGTGGGCGAAGATTGATCGCCGACGCTATTTTTTGTATCCACCGATCAGAGCAGCGTACTTTTTGCGGACCATTCGGGATCAATTGCATTCTGCGGAGTTGATACCGGATGCTTGTTATAGCCGGTGATATCCACGCTGTAAATTCTGTCGTTGTTTGCGTAATCCCGATGAGAAAACATTATTACCCGACCGTTCGGAGACCAAGTTGGCCCCTCCACCAGATGGCCGGACGCCAGCATTCTTTCTCCGGAGCCGTCCGGACGAATCACTCCTATGAAAAATCCGTCCCGACCGAATTTTGTGAACGCAATCCAATCACCCCGCGGAGACCAGACCGGCGTGGCGTATTTTTTTTTGCCGAAGGAGAGTCTTCGTATGTTACTTCCGTCGGCGTCCATGATATACAGTTGCTGCGCCCCGCCTCTGTCGGAGTTAAATACTATGTGTCTTCCGTCCGGAGAATAGCAGGGAGAAGTATCTATGCAGTTGCCTTTCGTCAGCCGGGTTATTTTTTTCGTAGCAAGGTCCAGAGTGTAAATAGAGGAGGAACCGCGGCGAGAAAGACTGAATATCAGCGAGTTTCCGTCGGGAGAATATCTGGGAGCATAGGTCATGCCTTCAAAATTCGCCAACAGCTCCGTCTTCTGCTCCTCCAAATCATAGCGATAAACGCTGGCGGAAAGCGGAATTCTGCGGCCGTTTACGATTTTATCGCGGTAAGAGAAAAACGAAAATTCCCGCCCGGTCGGAGAAAGACGCGGCGTCAGCACAATCGTACTTCCGTTGCTGAGGAATCTGTGATTATACCCGTCCTGATCCATCAAAGCCAAACGATATGTTTTTCTCCCGCGGGATTGCTTTTGAAGAGCCACGTACAATATTTTGGTATCGAAATAGCCGGCTTCGCCGGTAATTCTCTCGTAGACCGCGTTGGCCATGGCATGGGCCAATTGTCTCCAGTTTGCCTCGTCGGCGGCGGCCCGAAACGTTCCGACTGCGGTCTCCGACAACACGTCGTAGAGAACAAACGACGCCGATACTTTGCCGTCTTCGATTTTCAATTCCGCGTTCATCAGATACTGGGCGTTTATCGTTTTCCAGAGCGAAAAAGTCGGCTTTTGATCGATGCCGTGAAGCATCTGCATAAATGCGCGCTCCGGAATTTTTCGAAACAAAAATGTGTTCTCCAAATCAGCGGTTATAACGTCCAAAAAATCAGCCTTCAGATTATTATTAGAGGGATCAAAAAAATTCAGGGCTATGCTCACAGGTTTCATAACGCCTTCATTTATATTTATGACAACGGACGCATTGCAGAAAAACCCGAATGTCGCCGCCAATACCAAAATCGACTTTTTTATAAAATTAACCACCGTGCCCCCTTAACATTTTTCTCGGATCAAAATGAAACGTAAAACTTCCGTAATTTTTCGGCAATCCGCCCGATATCTTTAACGCCCCCATCTCCAGTATCGCTCTGCGCGCACTGTCTGCGGCCGCTCTGAAAACGGGATCCGTCGCATATCTTTTTTCGTCCAAAATCCTTACTTCCTTGACTTGCCAGCCGTCACCGAATTGTACGTGTATGTCGACGGCGACGTTTTCGGCGTCTTTAACGCCGGACGGAACGATCCAGTGGGATTTTATCCGACTGTTTATCGAAGCCGCAATAAAATCTTCGCTGATCGCATTCCCCTCTACTCCGAAATTTTCGCCGCCGTTTTCGCTTTTGGCGGGTTTTTTTCGGAAAGCAGCAATGCTTCCGCTTAGCATTTTGTCAAAATCCTGATTCGTCTTCTTTTTGTACTCTTCTTTTTCCGCGATTTCAAGCATTTGTTTTAATTTTTTGTTTTTTGCCTTCCTTCTGTCCGCTATTTTGATGAGGTTAGATATAAACTCCCGATTTTGCCTTCGAATCTTTTTGGGAACGGGCGGCAGTTTTTTTTCGGGCGGCTTTTCTTCAAATTTCGGAAAAGGCCCTTCGTCGGTTTCAATTTTATTCTCCGCTTTATCTTCCGTCGCATCCCGCGTTTTATTTTCGGAGACTTCTCGCGGCGGCTCCGGCGGCAGCGACGGCGGAGCAATTTCCTCCGTTCGTTGCGTTTCTTCCGGAAGATTTTTTTCCGGTTCCGTTTCATCTTTCGGAGGGATCGCCTCTTCCATCTTCTCCTCCGGAGGGATCGCCTCCTCCATCTTCTCCTCCGAAGGGATCTCTTCCTCCATATTCTCCTCCGGAGGGATCTCTTCCTCCTGTTTTACTTCTTCCGGCTCTATTTTCTCCGGCTCAATCTTCGGCTGCGAAACTTTCTGCAGGGGAACGAACGGCATGTCCGCTTCCGTTTCACCGACGATCCCGACGCTCACCAGCAGCGTATCGTCCCTTTTCAGGCCGGAAATCGGAGTCGTCCAAAGCAGCAGCGCCGCGGCATGCGCCGATAAAGAGAAAACGACCGCCCTTTTCAACAGAGGATCAAATCTTTTTCGACGCATTCGGCCTCTGTTTCGACTTTTTGGGAAGTTCCGTCACCAGAACGACATTTTTAAATCCGGAAGAGCTTATGCTGCCCATAACCTCCATGACGGCTCCGTAGGGAAGCGATTTATCGGCCCTGACGAAAATTTTTGCGGCGGCAGAGTTTTCGCCTGTTATGGCCTGCAGCTTTGCCGGCAAGGTTTCGAGGTCCACCTCGATTTCTCCGATAAAAACGCGGCCGTTGCCGTCAACGTGCACCATTATCGGAGTTTCGTTGCCGGTAATGTTCGGAGCGTTGGCGCTCGGAAGATTGACTTTAACTCCGACGCTCAACAGCGGCGCCGTGACCATAAAAATAACCAGCAGCACCAGCATGACGTCTATCATGGGGGTAACATTCATATCGCTCATAAGAGGTCTGGCGGATTTTTTCTTTGTTTTCGGAACAACGAAGGCCATTTATACCTCCGAATCCTCGATCTGGCGGGCTACAATCGAAGAAAACTCATCCGCGAAAGCCTCCAGCCGGCTTTGATATCGGTTGATTTCAGAAGATATTTTGTTATAGGCGACCACGGCCGGAATCGTAACCGCCAATCCCAACGCCGTCGCAAACAACGCCTCCGCTATTCCCGGCGCCACCGAAACCAGACTCGTGTTTTGATCAAATCCTATTGCTTCGAAGCTGTTCATTATTCCCCAGACGGTGCCGAAAAGCCCGACGAACGGCGCCGTCGACCCCACTGTGGCGAGAAATCCCAGATGCCGCTCCAGACAGCCGATTTCTCGATTTATGGTCACGCTCATCATGCGACTTATTCTGTCGTTCAAGGAAATGCCCCCTATGGCGGTCTTTACTTTGGATTTAGCCCGCCGCCATTCCTGCATGCCGCAATCGAAAACCGAAAGAAACGGATCCTCTGCCTTGCCGCTCATGCTGTCGTAGAACGATTCCGCAGACCCGCTATTCCAAAACGACTCTTCAAATCTGTCGGCGGCGTACTTCAGTTTTCTCAGCAATGTCGTTTTTGCAAAAATTATCGTCCAGCTCCAAAAGGAACATCCGACCAGCAGGATAATTACAAATTTTACGGTAAACGAAGCCTGAGCGAAAAGACCGAATAAAGACAAATCATGGCCGCAGGCTTTGCCGACCGTTTCTGCGATTTCAACATTGTTCATGGCGAATCCCCTTCGTACGGATCATATGTTCTGCCGACGGGCACGGCTGCTCCCAGGTATTTATATCCCTCGACCGAGAGAACGCGTCCCCGGGCAGTTCTCTGCACAAGCCCCTTCTGCAGAATATACGGTTCGATTACTTCTTCTATGGTATCTCTTTTTTCGGACAACACGGCGGCTAAAGTTTCGACTCCGACCGGTCCGCCCCCATAGAAATCAAGTATGCATTTTAAATATTTCCTGTCCATTGAGTCAAGACCGTTTTCGTCCACATCGAGCTTCTTCAGAGCGACGTCGGCGATCTTTTTATCGATGACCTTCATATCGTTGACGACGGCAAAATCCCGAACTCTTTTCAGCAGACGCACGGCAATCCGCGGCGTACCCCGCGATCTTCCGGCAATTTCCTCCGCCCCGTCGGAAGATACCGGAATACCCAGCAGATCCGCGTTCTTCGAGATTATTATCCGCAATTCGGCATTGGTGTAGAATTCCAGCCTTAAAGGAATTCCGAATCTGTCCCGCAAAGGAGAAGATAACATCCCGGATCTGGTGGTGGCTCCTATCAAAGTAAAATGCGGTAAATCGATGCGAATCGAACGGGCGGCCGGCCCTTCCCCTATCATCAGGTCCAGCTGAAAATCCTCCATGGCCGGATAAAGGATCTCCTCCACAAGACGGTTCATCCGGTGAATTTCGTCGATGAACAGAACATCCTTTTCCTTTAAATTGGTGAGGATCGCCGCGAGATCTCCGGCTTTGGATAAAATCGGGCCGGAAGTTGCCTTAAATCCGACTTCCAATTCATTGGAGACTATGCGGGCAAGGGTGGTTTTTCCCAATCCCGGCGGTCCGAAAAACAGCACGTGATCCATGGCGATGCAGCGTTTTTTGGCGGATTCGACGAAGGTGCGCAGATTATTCTTCACGGATTCCTGGCCGATAAAATCCCGAAGATTTGTCGGGCGAAGAGAATATTCGGCCGATTCCCGAGCTAAAGGTTCCGGATTTAATTCGTTTTTCTTCATGCGCTATACTCCGGAAGATATCTTAACCAAAACTCGCTTCAACAAAATATCAAATGCTTCATCGGCTTTCGGTTGTAAAGACGAAATTGCGCGCAAAACGTCGGCTTTGTTGTATCCGAGATTGGAAACGGCCGAAATCACGTCGGACACGACGGCCGATTCCGGAATTCTCGCCGCCGCCGCAGAGCCGATCAATTCCGCTTTCCCGATAATTTTATCCTTTAATTCGCTGATTATCCTGGCAGCAAGCTTCGGACCGACGCCGTCCGCTCCGGTGAACGCATCCTTATCGCCCGCAAGAAATGCATTGTACATGTCCTCGTCCGAAAGGACCGATAGAATCGCCACGGCCACTTTGCCTCCGACTCCCTGAACGGATACGAGAGAATTAAACCAAAATCTTTCCTTTTCCGAGACGAATCCGTATAAAGTCCAGGAATCTTCCCGTACGTTCAACACGGTAAAGAGGTGAACCTCTCCCGGGTTGTTTCTCAATTCGTCCGCGGTACGGGCGGAACAGATTATCGAATATCCCACGCCGTTAACGTCTATTACCGTCGAATTTCCTTCGACTTTTACGACTTTGCCGTTCAGGTGCGTTATCATATTCCCGCCGCCGCATAAAACGAATTATGGTGCGCATGGCAGATCGCCACCGCCAGGGCGTCCGCCGCGTCCTGTTTTACACTATCACAATTCAATAATTTTTGAACCATCATCGAGACCTGATTTTTTTCGGCATGCCCGGATCCGACTACGGATTTCTTTATCTTATTCGCCGAATATTCGGCTATTTTTAATCCGAAAAAACCGGCGCAGCAGACGGCGACTCCGCGCGCCATTCCGAGTTTCAGGGAGGAAAACGGATTCCTGTTCACGAAAACATCCTCTATGCCCGCCTCGTGCGGCGAATACTTTTCGATGACGTCCGACAATTCCCGAAAAATACGACTCAACCGCAAACTGATTTCTTCCGAAGTCTCGGAGACGATGGTGCCATGCGCCACATGCCGCGTATGAAATCCGTCCCGGTCGATGATTCCCCAGCCGGTAATCCGCAATCCGGGATCAATTCCTAAAATTCTCGACAAAACATCTCACCCAAACTAATTGCGTCGCACTTTCGATATTACGTCAGAGGCCCGATGAAATTCTTCACAAATTCATTGCCGCAGGTCTCCATTTCTCTCGTATGACCGGTCCGGACGACGTTTCCCTCATTCAGGACAGACGCCTTGTCCGAGATTCCCCAGCCGGTAATCCGCAATCCGGAATCAATTCCTAAAATTCTCGACAAAACATCTCCCCAAAACTAATTGCGTCGCACTTTCGATATTACGTTAGAGGCCCGATGAAAATTCTTCACAAATTCATTGCCGCAGGTCTCCATTTCTCTCGTATGACCGGTCCAAACGACATTTCCCTCATTCAGGACAGATACCTTGTCCGATAAGAACTCCGCAACTCTGAGGTCGTGGGTTATGGTGACGGAGGTGACGCCCAGAAGCTCGACCGTATCCCGAAGAAGATTGCAAATTACCCCTCCCGTTACCGGATCCAATCCGGAGGTCGGCTCGTCGAACAGTAGAATTTCCGGTTCGACGGCAATGGCGCGGGCCAAAGCCGCCCGCTTTTGCATTCCTCCGGATATTTCCGCCGGATACAGGTCAAAAACCCTTTTCTCCAGCCCGACGGCCGCCAATTTCTCCTCCGCTTTCAGCTTCCGCAGCGATTTATCCCGTTCGGTTCGGCCCAAAGCAAAAGTGACGTTTTCCAGAACTGTCATGGAATCGAACAACGCATTTCCCTGAAACAATATGCTGAATTTACGCATATATTCGGGAAAACGCTTTTTATCTCCGACTCCGATTCCGTCCACAAGAATGTCTCCGCCGTCGATTTTCATTATCCCGAGCAGGCATTTCAGCAAAACCGACTTTCCGCATCCGGATCTGCCGACTATTATGCGGGATTCTCCGTCCTCTATTTCCAAAGAAATACCGTTCAGAACCCTGAGACCTTCGCCGAAAGACTTATAAACGTCTTTTAGAATTATCTTTTTCTTCATGCCCCGAAAAACAATGCCGTCAACAAATAATTAAAAACCAATATGGTGATGCAGGAAAATACTACGGCCGCGGTGGTGGCGTTGCCGACGCCCCTTGCGCCCAGATCGCTGTAGAATCCGTGATAACATCCGAGAGTCGTTATGCAAAATCCGAAGGCCGCCGCCTTCACCAACCCGGAAATGACGTCTATACTCTGCATGGCATGCAGGGTCTGAGAAATATAAGCCCCCGTCGAAAAATTCAGCATGGTGACGGAAACCAAAAATCCCCCCATCACGCCGATGACATCGGCCACCAGCACCAGCAGCGGCAACGTAAGAATGCCGGTTATGATTCTCGGAGCGATCAGAAATTTAAAGGGATTTACGCCCAAGACGGTCAGGGCATCGATCTGTTCGCTGACCCTCATGGATCCGATTTCCGCCGCAACGGAGGAGCTTACGCGCCCCGCCACCATCAGTCCCGCAAAAACCGGTCCCAATTCCCGGGTAATCGATATGACCACAACGGAGGCCACCGCGTCTCCGGCATCAAATCTGGTAAAACCGACATGCGTCTGCAGAGCCAGCACCATGCCGGCGAAGATTGCGGTCAGGCCGACTATGGGGACGGAATAAAACCCGATGACCTTCATCTGGCGAATAATTTCTCTAAAATAAAACGGCGGTATGAAGCAACTTCTAAGGCCTTTCACGGAGAAAATAAAAACATGCCCCACCTCCGCCAGCGTCGCAACGGTGTATCTTCCAAGAGTTGCCAACGATCCGATCATTCTACCGCACCTCTCCGACGTATACTTTTTTTACCCTCCGGCCGAATCTGCACGAAATCTCGTGCGGAATGGTGTTTAACTCCAAAGCCCACTTCTCAAGTGTATAATCCCCGTCGTCGGTTAAAGCAACCCAATTTCCGATTTTCAGACAAGATTCTTCAACCCCGGACGCGTCAAAAGTCGTGTAGTCCATGGATATGCGACCGATGACGGGCATTCTCTTTCCCCCCAGAAATCCGTGTCCGAAACCGGAAAATTTTCTCATGAACCCGTCCGCATATCCGATCGCCGCCGTAACGACCGTCATATCGCGGTCGGCGGTAAATGTGGCTCCGTATCCGATGCTGTCACCGACGTTCAGACGGTTTATTTGAACGATTCTGGAAAAAACGTCCATGACTGGAATCATGAATCCCACTTTGTCTTTGCGAACCGAAAATCCGTAGAGCGCTTTACCCGGCCGGACCGCGTCGAAAAAATACTCCTTTCCCAAAAACATTCCGTTGGTGGCCGCAAAACACTTCCGAACGCCCTTGAACGCCGACGCGACTTCTTCGAACCGCGCCAGCTGAAGTTCGTTCAAGCGATGATCGGGAATATCGGCACATGCCAGGTGACTCATGATCAACACCACATTCAGGCCTTTCGTTATGTCGTCGACGTTTTTTTCGAAATCCCGGTATATGTAGCCGTTTCTAAAGATCCCAGTGTCTATGTGCAGAACGGCGTCTAACTTTTTATGCAGTTTTTCGGCATGACGCAGCCAAAGATCCGATTGGTCGACGTTGTTCAAAACCGGAATAAGATTATGCCGGACAAAGAGGTCTTCGGTTCCCGGCAGCAGCCCGCCGAGAACGAATATTGTCGTATCCGGCGGCAAATTTTCTCTTATTTCAAGCCCTTCTTCGAAAACGGCGACGAAAAAGCTCCGGCATCCTTCCCGATAGAGTCTCTTGCTCACGGGAACGGCGCCGAATCCGTAGGAATCGGCCTTCACCACAGCTATCAATTCGGTTTTCGGATGAACTTGCGCTTTTATTTTCGCGTAATTTTCGGCGAGATTGTCCAAATTAATTACGGCAACCGCGGGAACATACGCTTCCGTCCCGGCCAACACCTCCGCAGTCTCAGCTTTCATGCCCGCTCTTTCTGCCGTCGGATAAATCATCAAATTTTGTATATCTGCCGTCGAAAAACAATCTGACGTTTCCGACCGGACCGTGCCTTTGTTTTGCAATAATCACCTCTGCCATATTATAGATTTTTTCCATGCGGTTCAGCCATTCCGCATGTTTATCGGTGCCGGGGGACGGCTCGCGCCTTGATTCGTAGTACTCTTCCCGATAGACAAACATAACCACGTCGGCATCCTGCTCTATGGACCCCGACTCCCGCAGATCGGACAGCTGAGGACGTTTGTCGTCCCGCGCCTCAACGGCCCTGGATAACTGCGACAAAGCCAACACCGGCACGTCCAGCTCTTTCGCCAGAGCCTTCAACAATCGGGTAATTTCGGAAATTTCCTGCACGCGATTTTCGCTGCGCTTTTCCGCGCTTCCCTGAAGCAACTGAAGATAATCTATAACTATCAGATCCAGTCCCTGCTGACGTTTCAACTTCCTCGCCCTGGTTCTCACCGCCGAAATCGTCAGGGCGGCGGTATCGTCTATGAAAAGCGGAAGTTCCGTCAATCTCTTCTGAGCGTCGATGATTTTTGAAAAATCCTCCTCCTTTATCTCGCCCCGCCTTATTTTTTCGGAAGGAATCATGCATTCCTGAGACAAAATTCTTGTAACCAGTTGTTCGGACGACATCTCCAAAGAGAAAAAAGCCGTCTTCCCCCCTCCTTCTCTGTTTTTCTGAGCGGCGACGGCGGCGTTGAAGGCTATGTTGGCGGCGAGGGCAGTTTTTCCCATCGAGGGTCGCCCGGCCAGCACTATCAGATCAGATCTGTTAAGGCCGCCCAACCATTTATCCAGATCGATAAACCCGCTGGTGACGCCGGTGATGCTGTTATCGCTCTTGTAGGCTCTTTCGGCGATATTTACCGCATTTTCCAACGCCCCGGAAAAAGGAACGAATCCGCCGCGTCTGTCGGAAATCGACAACTCGTACAGGCGCAGCTCCGCTTCTTCTATCTGATCCGAAGTGTTTGTTGCGTTCAGCTCAAAAACAGCGGCATTTCTGGACATGTTTTCGCCGATTAAAATCAGCTGTCGCCTCAGGTATAAATCGTATATTAATTTGGCGTAATCTTCCGTTCCGGCGACCGAAACAACCGAATTCACCAATTGAATCAGATAATCCCCTCCGCCTACGCTTTGCAGTTCTTCTTTCTCTTCGAAATAGGCCCGGAGAGTTATGGGATCCGCAACCAACCCCTGAGATATCAGCTTACCGACAGCTTCATAGATTTTTCCGTTGACGGGAGTGGCGAAATGTATCGGCAGCAGAAATTCGGATATATTCTCGAAACATTCGTTCGTCAGCATAATCGCTCCGAGAAGAGACTGTTCTGCCTCTATATTACGAGGCAAAACCCGCATCTCCTGCTCCGGATGCAAGTTTTTTAAAACAACGGACAATTTGTATATCTCTTTTGAAACCCGGGGACATTATATAGCGCAAACAGTGTTCCGGCTAGTGCGGCCGGCAGTTATTTCCCCGAAAGCATTTTGTCGATATATTCGGCCCAAAGATCAGGCCGCCTTTCCGCCGTGATTTTTTTCGACTGATTCAATCTGAATTCGGCGATTTTTCGATGATCTCCGGACAGCAGAATTTCCGGCGTCGACAGAGCGTTAAATATTTCCGGCTTCGTGTATTGATCGTACTCCAGCAGAAAATTTTGAAATGAATCGTTGCGGAGAGAGTCGCCGTTGCCCACCACCTCCGGCAAAAGGCGAACGCATCCTTCCGCGACGATCATGGCCGCCGTCTCTCCGCCCGGCAGCACAAAATCTCCGACGGAAATCTCTTCCGTCTCGTAAAAATCTATGATTCTCTGATCAACGCCTTCATATCGGCCGCAAAGCATCGTAATACCCGGCAGACGGGCCAGCTCTTCAAAATCCGACTGCCTTAACCGCCTTCCGCGCGGAGAAAAATAAATTTTTTTCCATTTCCGCATCTCGGAGGACAAAGTTTGGAAGGCGCGTTCAAAAACCGCGGGCGAAAGAATCATGCCCTCCCCTCCTCCGTACGGCGGCGAATCTATGCGATCGGATTTCACGGGAAATTTTTTTAAATCAATAAGATTCAGATTCCACTTTTTTTGCTCCAGAGCTTTTCCGATGACGGAAACCCCCAGAGTTCCGGGAAAAGCATCGGGAAAAATCGTAAAAACATTAGCCTGCCACATTAATTTTTAAACCTTTCGAAGGCTTCCGCCGTCATCAGTATTTCGCCGTCGACGTCGGGAAAATTTTCCGCCGTGAAAGGAACCATAAAAGTCGCATCGCCGCAGGAAATTTCCGCCAGATCGCCGGCGCCGAAATTTTCCAGGCCGATTATCTTGCATTTTATCGGAGAACCGGCGATTTTCACATCCTTTCCGACCAAATCGCAGACGTAGACCTCATTCGGCTTTGTTTCGGGAAGATCCCGCCTCCTCACATAGAAAGATTCGCGCTTCAAAGCCTCTGCGGCATTCCGATCGTTTACGCCTTCTATCAGAAGAACGACTCTGTCTTTGCCGCAGAATTTTATAACCTTAAATCGCAATGAATTTCCGCGCGCGTCGACTATTTCCTTATAATGAGACAGATTTTTCGAAAATGAAAAAGCGCGCACCGCGCCTCGTATTCCGAAGGCGCCCGTAATGCGCAAAATTTCCGTCAAGAGTACCCCTCTACCCGCCGGAAACGGAAGCCGCCGCTTCCTGCTCCGCCTTCAATCTTTCCAAAGCTTTTTTCTTCGGAGAAGATTTTTTCGGAGTTTCTTTCGGAATCGGAGTTTCGCAAACACCAAGCTTGCTTAAAAGCACCGCCGTCCTGTCGGACAATTTTGCTCCGACGGAAAGCCAATACCGCACCCGATCGGCCTTGGCGACGACGCGGCCGGGATCTTCGGCAGGCAAAAACGGATCGTAGGATCCGACTCTTTCCAAAAAGGCGCCGTCCCTCGGATTACGCGAATCCGTAACCACGATTCTGTAAAACGGATGTTTTTTCGCTCCGCCGCGAGCCAAACGAATCTTTAAAGCCACTGAAATCTCCACATCAATTCAGAATAATGTATTTTTAGCAACATAAGCGTCGAAAGTCCAGAGAGAAAGGAAAGGTCCCCGGCAATAATATCCCCGATTACTCCGGGTCGGCTTTGTCGAATCGCTTGAATCTCGCAAAAATCAGGTAGATTACCGGAACAATAAACAGGGTGAACAGAGTTCCGAAGGACATGCCCCCCACTATAACCCATCCGATTTGACGTCTCGACGCCGCCCCCGCTCCGGATGCGAGCGCCAGCGGAATCGCTCCCGTAACCATCGCGAAGGTGGTCATCAAAATCGGACGCAAACGCCGGAAAGCGGCGTCTCTCACCGCTTCGAAGACGGCATTTCCCCGTTCGACCGCGTTGTTCGCGAAATCGACTATCAGAATACCGTGTTTGGTTATCAGCCCGATCAGGGTTATCAGTCCGACCTTCGAGTATATGTTAAGACTTCCGTCCGGAACCGCCTGTAAAGTAATGAGAGCTCCGGTAACGGAAAACGGAACGCTCAGCATTATTATAAACGGATCTATGAAACTCTCGAACTGGGCCGCCAAAACCAAAAATACGAAGATCAAAGCCAAAATAAAGGCCAGAACGATTTGTTTGCTGTCCTCGAGATAGTTCTTCGTGGCTCCGAAAAAGCTCAACTGCATCGCGTCCGGAAGATGATCAACCTTTAACTTCGTAAGATCCTCCACGACGGTTCCCAAACTGCAGCCGTCGGCGATCTCGGCGTTTATGATCGCGGACAACATTTGGTTATGACGATTTAACCCTATGGGAGACTGGCGCTCCCTCACCGAAATCAAATCCGAAACCGCCACCATTCGGGGCTCGCCGTCCCTTGTCATAAGTTTGGATTTCACCAGCATCCTGGAGAGATCCTCCGGAGAATTCCGCAGTTTCCGTTCTGCCTGAACGAACAATTCGTCTCTCTTGGATTCCCGCTGCACGTTAGCGGCTTTCCGTCCCCGAACAAAACACTCGACGGTACCCACGATATCCGCCACCGTAACCCCCAAAGAGGCCGCTTTGTCCCGATCGACGTCTATGACATACTCCTGCTGAGGCGGCAGCAAAGACGTGGTGAAGCCGCGTTTGAGTCCGCCGTAGTTGGACTGCAGATACCAGAGGAAAATATGACCGTATTTTTCCAAATATTCGTAATTCTGGGTCGTTTGAAGAACGAAATTAACCATGTCTTTGTCGCCGCTGTCGTATCCGGCCGATGCCGAGCAGGAAACCTCTGTGATTTCCTTCAAAAGCGGATTTATTATGTCGGCAACTTTCTTGGACGAAAGAGACCTGTCTTTCCAGTTGACCAGCTGCACGAACCCCTCTATTTTGGCGGTGTCGGCCAGAATCGAGCAGTTTTTCAAAAACGGAACTTTCATCAGTATGTCATTAACTTTTTTAGCTGTCCCCTCCACAAAAGTATAACTGGCGCCGATGGGCGGATAACCGATTATGCTTACATATCCGGTATCCTCCTGCGGTTTGCTTTCGGATTTAAGAATATTCGCCGTTAATACGCCCAAAGCGGCCGCGGCCGCTCCGATCGACAGCACCAGCGCTTTTCTGTTGAGGGCGACGGTAAGAACGTTGAAATATTTCGATTCCAGGGTTGTCAAAACGTTCTGTTGATACTGCGAAGCCCTTGCCCATAACCCGACGCTTTTTTTCCTTCTTTCGATGCTCAGAAGCTTGGAACACATCATGGGCGATAAAGTAAGAGCGACAAATCCCGAAATTAACACGGCCGCCGACAAAGTCAGCGCAAACTCTCTGAAACAGCATCCCAGCTCTCCCGGAGTAAAAGCTATGGGAATATAGGCGATCGCCAACGTCAGAGTCATGGCCACGACGGAGAAAAATATTTCGTTCGATCCCGTAATCGCCGCTTTGAGTTTCGTAAGGCCGCTCTCCATATGTCTGTGCACGTTTTCGAGCACCACTATGGCGTCATCGACCACCAGACCGACCGCCAGAACCATCGCCAGCAACGTAAAAGTATTGACGGAAAAATTAAAAACATACAGCAGCACCAAAGTTCCCAGCAGAGACACCGGAATCGTAATTATCGGTATGAGGGTCGCCCTAAATGACCAAAGAAACAGGAAAACAACCAGAATTACCAAAAAAGTTGATTCGAAGATCGCTCTGTAGACGTTGTTCATGGAGGCTTTGATATCCTCCGCCTCGTCCATGGCGATCACGGCTTTAACGCCGCTCGGCAACATTTCGACTATGCCCGGCATGGCTTTCTTGACGGCGGCACTTAACTCGATCGGATTGGCGTTGGCCTGTTTGGTTATGGTCAAAGTAACGCATTCTTCGCCGTTAAACCAGCCGCCGGAACGAATATCGTCCGCCACCAGCATTGCTTTTCCGACGTTCTTTATGCGGATGATCTTATCCTTCCCGTTCGACGGCAGCACGACTTCGTCGAATTGTTCCGGTTTGAAGAGCTCTCCGTTGGCCACAAGCATATACTCCCGATCTTTACTTATGAGACGGCCGCACGGTCTCAGTATGTGCTGTTGTCCTATGGCTTCCACCACGTCCGGCGGAGTATATCCGTAGGCGGCCAGCTTCTGGGGATCCAAAAATATCCTTACGCTTTTTACGTTCCCCCCGGAGATATTCACGTGACCGACTCCCGGCAGAATTTCAAACTTTGATTTCACGTACTTTTCGACGTGGTCCCGCAGATCGTCAATGGAGTGGCGGGTACTGGTGAATCCGATGTAGATGCCGGCGGTCATATCGGAATCCCCTTTTCTGATTACGGGCTCCGGATTACCGTGGGGCAGGTGATTTCTGGCCAGCGACAACCGATCTCTTACGTCGGAGGCCGCTCCGTCCGCCGTTCTGTCCGGCGTAAACTCGAGGGTTATCTCGCTTTTTTCGTTGGAGCTGCGAGAGCGCATCATATCCAGCCCCGGAATGGTGGCAAAGAACCCCTCCAGCGTCTTGGTAATTTGAGCTTCCACGACTTTCGGGCTCGCCCCCGGAAATTCCGCCTCGACGGAAATTACGGATCTGTCCACGCGCGGATGTTTACGCATCTTCAGTCTGGACTGGCAGACTACTCCCAGCACTACGATCATCAGAGTCAAGACCGTGGAAAAAACAGGTCTCCTGATACAAAATTCCGTCAATTCCATCAGCTATATCCTATGATTACATTCCGTTCATCAACTCGTTTACTTATTCTCCTCGGCGGCCGATTGCCGGCGGGTTCCTTTAATTTCCGGAAACAAAGCCTCGTTTTTCACGGAAACTCCGCGACCGTCCAGAACCCCGCTCTGGCCGCTTATTATCACTAAATCTCCTTCGTTCAGGCCGGTTATGATTTCCGCATTACCGTCGCGGCGCACCCCTACGGTGACGAGAGTCCGGATCGCAACTCCGTCCGCCAGGCGGAAGACCGTGTATTCGTCGCCTATTTTTTCCAGTGCGCTCTCGGGAATAACGATTCCCCGTTGATTTCCGTCGATCGGAATCTTGACGCTGACGAATCTTCCGGGCTTCAGAATCTGCGAATTGATCGCCACCTCCTCCGGAACGTCCAAAATTGCCCTCACGTTGAAGCTGTGACTTATGCGATCGCTTTCCGGATCTATGGCCGTAATTTTCGCCGCAAATTCCTGAGTCTTATCCCCTCCCACCATAATTTTTATTTCTTGGCCGACGTAGATATTGCCGATGTCGACCTCGGTGACCTTAAAATCGACCTTCAGCGGATGACAATCCACTATTTTGACCAATTCGGCGCCCGGAGAGACGAATTGTCCCCGACTGATCTCCTTTAATCCCACCGTTCCCCCGAACGGAGCGTGAATTTTATGCTTCTCCACAAGAGTTCGCTGCGAATTTACGCTGGCGGCGCACTTATCCATTTCGGCTCTCTTGGTTTCCTTTTGAACGCGCGCCGCAACGCCGCGGTCGGCGAGTTTTTCTATGGGATCGAATTCGCTTTTTGATCTGCGATACAGAGCTTCGGCCTCCATCAACTGGGCCTTGGCGACCGAATCGTCAAGTTCTATCAGCAGATCGTCCTTACGCACCGTTGCTCCTTCGGAAAAATGGATTTTATCCACCTTTGAATTAACTTCGGATTTTATGACGACGGAATCAAAGGGACGCAGAGTGCCTATGGCGTCGATATACCTGGCCACCGGACCGAAAGCCGCGCTGCCCACCGTAACCGACGGAAGTGAAGGCGAAAGTTTGCTTTTTTTGCCGCTCTGAAAAAGAAAGCTCAGGCCGAGTATAAGAAAGATCAAAAGCACCGCGGCCGCAACTATATATAATTTTTGTTGTTTTGAAAGAGAAATATTCATTTTTCACTCACTGCAATAACCACAAAACACATGGTCGGAGCAAGAGGATTCGAACCTCCGACCCCAGCCTCCCGAAGGCTGTGCTCTACCGGGCTGAGCTATGCTCCGACATTTCCGCGGACCGGGCCGAAACGGATAAAGCATTCTCGCACAATACCGGCGCCATGGCAACTTCATTCTTTATACTCTCCCCGCGATCAAAAACCGCGTCGGAATCTTTCCCGACCTTTGCAGCCTAAAAATCCCGGCGCCACGCAACTTCATTCTTTATACTCTCCCCGCAATCAAAAACCGCGTCGGAATCTTTCCCGGCCTTTGCAGCCTAAAAATCCCGGCGCCTCGGTCGTTTCACGGCGGACGATCGAAAAAACCCGAATCCGCGCCTCGGTCCCCGCAATCAAAACCGCCGTCGGTTTTACGATTAAACTTATATCAATTTCGGCTGTTTGATCTGAATCGGTCCCGGCATTACGTTAAACAGAGTAAAGAGATCCTCGAGTTTGGTGTTTTTCTTCTCGTTTCCGCTCAGGTCTGCCACCACATGCCCGTGAGAGAGAACAATGATCCTGTCCGATACTTCGAGGGCGAATTTCGGATCGTTTATGGCCATAATCGCGGTTATGTTTTTTGATCTGATGATCTTTTCCGTAGTCTCCAGCAGATTGGCCGCAACTGTCGGATCCAGACCGGTCGAGTGCTCGTCGATCAACAGAACCTTAGCTTCTTTTATTACGGCAATCAGCATCGCCAAAACCTGTCTCTGAGGTCTGGATATGTTGCCCGCTTTTTCGTCTGTCAGTTCTTCCATACCCATAAAATCGAGGGCTTTCAATTGGTCTGTAAAAATTTCTTTCATTTCGGCGGTCAGTGCCGACCTGAAAATACTTCTCGACCGATGATGCTGATTGGCAGCGGCGAGATTTTCTCCCACCGTAAGATTAGCGGCCGTTCCGGTGTTTTCATCATAAAACACCGAAGAGAATATTTCGGATCTTTGAGACAGAGTTTGAACGCTTATGTCAATTTTATCCATCCATAATCTGCCGAAATTGGAAGAAATATGGCCGGCCAGAAATCTTAACAGGGTACTCCTGCCGCAACCGCTGTTTCCCAGCAAAGAGACCACTTCTCCGTCCTGAACGGTGAAATTTACACCTCGCAGAGCTATTCTCTCCCGCGAAGTGCCCGACATAAATACCACAAACAGATCTTCTACCCGAATCATTGTTTCCTCCCCAAATTACCGAGTCGTTTTTCTTCGGGCGTCATGCATCAAAGCTATGAGCAATACCAGCACGATGGCGGTGATGACGTTTTGATACTCTGATCCGAGTTTAACGTCCAATCCGCTGAATGTCGCCACCTCCATTACGGCTTTGTATGCGAAAGAGCCTACAAAACAAGCAATGACCGCTCCTTTAAAATTCTGAGGGGATATCGCTTTTTGACCGATGATAACCGCAGCCATACCGAATACCAACGATCCGTTTCCGGTCGCGGGACCGAATTTACCCGACACTTGAGCTATCAATGCCCCGGCGATTGCCGCAAGTGCGTTCGCAATGCCCAATCCGATCCGAAGCACTTTTCCCGTGCTGATACCCAAAGATTCGGATATAATTTCTCCGTCTCCGTAGACCCTCATGGCCAGTCCGAATTCGGAACTTAATATTCTGTAGACCAGAAGCGCGCAAATAAAAACGATTCCCGAAACCATCAGTGCATTATCGATTGCCGGAAGGCTCGTAAGAAAAGATCCTGAACTTTTTTGAATAATATAGTGAACCGCAGACAGCTTTAATATGAAAGTCTGAAGAGCCGCCATCGTTATAATGCTGGCCATGACCGGTTCGATTCCGATATTCGTTATAAGTGATGAGGTAAGAAATCCCGCAAACATTCCCAAACACATGGCCACGCCGACGGCCAACAACGGATTAACTCCGAACACGAGCAGTGCTCCGTAGGAACATCCTCCGAGCGTAACGCTGGCGTCGCACGCAATATCCGTAATGTTCAGCACCCGGGTCGTCATATACACATTCAGACCTATCAGCGAAAACGCCAACGAAAGAGAAAATACGTCAATAAAATGCTCACTCATGGCACAAAACCTTTATCAATAAACTTTAAACAAAACCGATCATTTCGAAAAATGATCGGTTCCTTTAACTTTCTGCCGCGACTTATATAAACTCCTCTACGACATCCGCGGTGGTTTGCTTGCCTATCTTGTCGTAGTTCTTTTCCAACCACTGATCCGCAGACTTTCGGCCGGCCTTAAAGAGATAGTCGAGGAAATCTTTATCCGTGTTCAACTTGGAAGACCACCCGAGATTGTAGAATGCCGCTTCGTCTTCTATCAAATGGACATACAGCCTCTTCATTTTCCCCGGAGCAACGATTCCGTCGTCGATCAACTTCGTAATGAAGTGCATGGAACGCATCTCCCTCATGATGGATGTGTTGTTGGTTATCTCATTCAACCGGTCGGAAATCTCGGCAGCCCCGGTAGGCAGCTCGTTCCTGTGGGTAGGATTCAGCTTAATCAACATAATGTCCGAAGTCTCGCAATCATAGATCAAAGGATAGATGACCGGGTTGCCGATGAAACCGCCGTCCCAATAGTACTCTCCCTTAACCATGATGGCCGTAAACATCGTCGGCAGACAGGCGGTCGCCAACAGCGCTTCAACGCTTAAATCTTTGGTCACGTTGGAAAACACCTTCAACTTACCGCTGTAGACGTGCGTTGCCGCCAAAAATACCTTCACCGCATCGAACGCGTTTAGTTTATCGAAATCGAACAATTCGCTGACAATACCCCTCAGAGGATTAGTCTTGCACGGATTTAACTGGTAAGGCGACAGAACCTTCGTGAGGAAATCCATAAGCAGAAACCCCGGAGAGTTATGCAGGGTATATTTCCCCATGATAACGTCAAGCACTCCCGGCTTAAACGGACTGGTTTTTCCGGCTTCGGAGGTGATTTGCCAATACTTCGTCAGAAGTCCTCGGGCCCCTTCGTTTCCGCCGGTCATTATACCCTGAGCAACGGCCATGGCATTCATGCCGCCGGCGCTGGTGCCGGATACGCCTTCAACCACCAGATCTTTCTCTTCGAGAAGTCTGTCCAATACGCCCCAAGTGTAGGCACCGTGGGATCCTCCGCCCTGCATGGCGATGGAAATCCTTTTTTTATTATCCTTGATATCTTTTTTCTTTCCCTCAACAGGTATCTTTATCATAGCGATTCCTCCTTTTTAATAATCTTATTAAACTCCAATTTAGTTAAAAAAACATTTACATTCATCAATTGATGCACATATTTTCAGTATTTTATCGAAGCCGCTCATCTTAAATACCGCAAATATTTTTTCCGGCATATCCGTTAAAACCAAAACTCCTTTGGAGGCGTTCATTTTCTTTCCCGCCATAAGAACCACCCTTAATCCGGCGCTGGATATGTAATCGATTTCATTGAAGCGAATCGCCACCTTGTTGTTGGTGTCCACCGCCTTCATGACCCCGTCTTCAAAGGCTTTCGCCGTTGAAGTATCCACTCTGCCCGTCGGCGTTATTATCGTTATGCCGTCCTCGTCCGAAGTTTTAATTTCCATTTTCCTTCTCCTTTTCCTTGTTACAAATTGCCACGACTATATCCAGTCGGTTTTTATCATCGACGCGCGAATATTCGATTGCTTCCGACAACTGTTTGACTATAAAAATCCCCAGGCCTCCGATTTGCCTTTCTTCTATCGAAGAATCCGTGTCCGGAATGTTGAGAGATAACGGATCGAACGGAATTCCGCTGTCGATAAGCTTTATGAATATGGATTCATTTTTTTTCTCTATATCCAATATAAATTCCTGCTCGTTTCCGCCCGGATAGGCGTAATTGATAATGTTGGTAACCGTTTCGTCCAATATCAAGACAATATCGTGATATTTTTCTTCGGGAATACCGTTTTCGGAGCAAAATGCTTTGATTTTATCGCACATTTTACTTATTTCTTCTATATTGTTTTTAATTCTGATAAGCATTGGACGTAACCCTCTGTTTATATTTTAAACATAACGTAGTAATGTCATCGGACTGCGGAGCGCCCTTTGTGAATTCTCTTATCGAATCTATCAGGGCTTTTGTCAACAAATGCGGAGGAGCCCCCGCATTTATCCGAAGGACTTCCGCAAACCGTTCGTTATCATATTCCTGCCCGTTCTTGTCGGCGGCCTCCGGTACTCCGTCCGTGTAGAGAAGAACAATTTCTCCGGGAGAAAAAATATGAACGTTATCTATGAATTGTACTCCCTCAAAAATTCCGAGCGCCATTCCCGGATCACATTCCAAAAATTCGGGATTTTGTTGAGACTTTATTATGGCAATAGGTAAATGCCCGGCATTGGTGTAGATCATTTTGTTTTTTTCGGTATCGATTATGCCGTATATGGCGGTGACGAACATGGATGTA
Organism: Holosporaceae bacterium; assembly: GCA_031276565.1. Lineage (GTDB taxonomy): Bacteria > Pseudomonadota > Alphaproteobacteria > UBA3830 > UBA3830 > JAIRMQ01. Next base: position 31,363 of record JAISMS010000077.1, read on the forward strand.
ACGTTCTCGGAACACAATGTGCGATTTACGTTAAGAAAACATTCGGCGGGAGAGGAGTAAATTTTCGAGAACGATTTAACCAGAGTCTTGGTCATGAGAGCAAACATTGCCGCCGATACGTTTTTTCCGGATACGTCGGCCATGACTATTCCGAGTTTTTTCTCGTCAAGCCAGAAGAAATCGTAAAAATCTCCGCCGACCTCCGCGGCCGATATGGAATCGGCCCAGATTTCTATGCTTCCTTTCTTGATGCTGTTCCCCGGAAGAAGACTCTTCTGCAGTTTAGCCGACACGTCCAATTCGTCGGAAATGGCCGATAATTTTTTACCGATTGACTCCGCCCGTTTTAACGTCTCGACCACCTCGGCGGTCCTCTCCAACGTATCGGTAAAGTCTTTAAAATCTATCGGTTTAATGACGAAATCATGGGCGCCGCCGCGCATTGCCGCCCTCAATGTGCTTATGTCGCCGTAGGCCGACGTGACGATCGATCTCATCAGCGGATATTCCTTCCGCAACTGCGCAATAAACTCTATACTGTCCGAGCCGGCAACGTTTATGTCGGATACAAATATGTCGAAAGGCTGTCGTTTCAGAAGTTCGGAAGCTTCCTCCCGATGTTTTGCGAAAAAAAACTCGTAGAAGCCTTCGGTGATTTTATGGCGAAACTTTTGCAAAAAAAGATCCTGAGCATCCTCTTCGTTGTCCAGAACCAGGATTTTTACCGAACCTGCCACTTAACCGGCCCCCTCAGATATGGTATAATCGGAAGGTTGCCACAAAAAAGTTTAAAAATTATGAATATTTCCCGATATGTAAGAGAAATTGTGCTCGACACGGAAACTACAGGGTTAAGTTTCGAAAACGGAGACCGCATCGTCGACGTCGCCGCCGTCGAACTGCTGAATCATGTGCAAACCGGAAGGGTCTTTCAGGCTTACGTAAATCCGGAGAGAAAAATGTCCGCCGAAGCTTCGGCCGTCAGCGGAATTACCGATGAATTTTTGGCGGACAAGCCGCTTTTTCGCGACATAGCGGACGAGTTTCTGGCATTCACGGGAAATGCCGGACTGGTCATCCATAACGCAAAATTCGACCTGGAATTTTTAAACGGCGAATTGGCCCTGATCGGAAAGTCGCTTCCGGAAGAAAACGAAATCGTCGACACCCTGGAAATCGCGCGGGAAAAATTCCCAGGAATGCCCGCCAATCTTCAGGCATTGTGCAAAAGATTCGGGATAGATACCTCCGGCCGCGTCAGACACGGCGCATTGATCGACTGCAAATTACTGGCGGAAGTATACATAAACCTGCTGGGAGGCCGCCAAAGCGGACTTTCATTTGACACGGAAACTCCCGATTCCGTAAAAACCCTCAAAAACAAAAGACCGTTCCGGGAAGCCAGACACTTTCCTCCGTCGGAAGATGAGATCTCCGCCCATGAAAAATTTTTGCAGACTCTGAATTCCGCCCTGTGGAGCCGTCAATGATCGAAGAATTTCGCAGTTGCGCGAAATGGATACTTTCCGGGGAGCATACGGTGACGAGAGGGGGAAAAGCCCTGGCTTTTCCGTTGAAAAAGTACGAAAACCGCGTCGTTTTCGAGAAAAGCGGAGACCGCCGCATCGTCGCCGCCGAAGAAAACACGGTGGCGCGGCTGCTGGACGCGGCGGCGAAGTTTTCGGGAATTACGCCGGACAAAGTCTCCGGGCACATCTTCGTCGAAAGCAATATCCCGACAAAAGTCGGATTCGGAAGTTCGGCGGCAATTTGCGTAAACATCGCAAAGCTGTTCGAACATTGCGGAGCCTGCGGAGACGTATTTGCGCTGGCAAGAAATCTGGAGAATAAATTTCATAAAAAAAGCAGCGGACTGGATGTCGCCGCGGTTTTGAAAAACAAACCCGTAGTTTTTCGGAATAACGAGGTAAAGTATTTTTTGGAACCGAAGTTTCAACCCCGGTTGTTTCTCACCGCTTCCGGAGAGACGTCCTCCACCTCCGAATGCGCGAGAATCGTAGAGGAATTTTTTCGAAAAAACGAAAAACTCGCCCTCGAATCGGACGAACAAATGGAATCGGCTTCGGACCTTTGCGAAGACGCGTTGAAAAATGCGGATTTCCGCAAATTACGGGACGGCATGATGTTGGCAAACGAAGTCTTTCACCGCTGGGGGCTCTGCACTCCCGCCATGTCGTTTCACATGGACATCCTCCGGCAAAAAGGAGCCGTCGCCGTCAAACCCGCGGGTTCCGGACTCGGAGGCTGCATACTCAGCCTCTGGGAAGAAGACTGCGCCTTCGATGATCCGTCCGCCCTCGACGTCTTCGCGGACAGAACGATAAAAACATAAAACAGACGCCGAATCCGTGTCTTTATCCTCGGCAAAATTACAACAAGATCTCCGCCGCACGGCGGCTGATTTTTGCCGCTCAAGGGCCCCGTATTTTCGCTTTTAAACTGCAGTCGTTCGCAAGACTTAATCGGAAAAGCGACTCCTGTGTTTTTCATAAATGGAAATATTTTTATTATTTATTAAACTTTATTCAATATCATATTTTTACCGCAGTAACGGAAAATTAACATGGACACAAAATTTGCCGCCATTGTTTGTACATTTGGATTTTTAACCGCAACAGAAAGCTGCAACGCAGCGAAGTTCACAAGAACCGAAATAGAAAAACATCTGAAAGAAGGTACGCTGGGCGATTATATAGTCGAAAGTCACAGGAGAGATCCCGACGTACGAAAGCTCATAAACCATATAGCCGATCACTTGAGGAATCCCGGCGATATTAATGCCAATCCCCAAGACTACCGTAATATCTCGGGGAAAGAATCCCATACAATTATCTTTATCGCAGATAGCCCCAATATGAACACTCCGGAACTCAAAGCCGCATATTGGCTGAAGAATGTATTAAATTCCGGTAAAGGTAAAAAGTATAGCATGAAAAATAACTCACTAGAAATTGAAGGGCTCACATTGTACAATACCGGCATGTCAAAAACTAAACCGACAATATATGAACTTGAGCCTTTAAACAGGCAAAATAAACGAAAATTTATCAAAAATGAATTAAAAAACAATAAAGATTTAATAAAATTTCTCAACACTTCAATAGTTTGTGTTCTGAAGTTTGCGGATAATTTTACGCGCTTAAACAATAATCCGAATACTGCGGGGGCTCCATACGGGGATTGCTAATTTGATATAGATTAGTTTATAGTGAGCTTTCGGTTATGCAGGAGAGTTTTGATGAATTGCCCCAAATGTTTCGGTTCAAAAAATATCAAATCAGGAAGAGTGAAC
>JAISMS010000003.1 GCA_031276565.1 Holosporaceae bacterium
TTTACGGACTTCAAAGAAGTTAGAAAAGTTCAATGGATTCTCAGCGAAACAGCCTGTGTGAGATAGGAAAAAGTGTATCAAAAACTCAAATGCAACGTCTGTGTTTCTAAGTTTGAAGATGATAAGAAGAATTTATCCTCACTCGGCGTATCTTCAGATACTAAACACACTTCCGGCTTTAGCCGGTAGTAATTGATTCGCGGAGTCTTTTTGCAGGATACGAATTGTCGGATCAACGGTTTTTTAAGCTTCCCGACATAAGTTGCTTCATAACGTCTCCTCTTATCAGACAATTCGAACCGTAAAGGGCGACCGTCCCTTGCTATTTTCGGATGATTTATTTCAGGCGGTCCCGGGTTATCGATTTGTTTTTTGCTGTTTTGCTCGCGATAATGCCCCTATTATCGAAGGCATGATGCGCCGGCCGCGGATACGATTTTTCTCCGAATCGTCCGTCATACGCATGGGCAGAGCGTCGGGATAACTCCGATTGCCGACTCTTTCACGAAGAGTTCGGGGCGGCGCGGCGTTAAAAATCAAGATGGCGGCATTCGGGATTGAATACCGCATAAATCTTCTGAGAAATTAAACGGACGTAACAACCTGTGGGATTTTTTTCGATTCGAGTCGGCTTCGGATATGAAAACCGGCACATATGCGAAACAACTGACAGTTGTCGCGGAAATCGACTAATCGGCTTCGGCGCTTTCCGGCGTTTCGGAAACCGTTTCCCGGACGGTTCTGTTTCGGATGTTTTTTTCGGCAATTCCGGTCGACTTGCCCGATCTTTCGCGTAAATCTTTGCAAGAAAGCTTTTCAAACGAAATAAAAGGATTATGATTTTTTCGAGTTGGCTTCGGATATGAAAACCGGCACATATGCGAAACAACTGGCAGTTGTCGCGGAAATCGACTAATCGGCTTCGGCGCTTTCCGGCGTTTCGGAAACCGTTTCCCGGTCAGCGGTTCTGTTTCGGATGTTTTTTTCGGCAATTCTGGCCGACTTGCCCAATCTTTCGCGTAAATAGTAGAGCTTGGCTCTTCTGACCGCGCCGCGGCGAACCGTTTCTATTCTGATGTTCGGGGAATACAGGGGGAAAACTCTCTCCACTCCTTCTCCGAAGGAAATCTTTCTCACCGTCAGGGAAGATCCCATGCCGCGATTACGACGGGCAATGCAGACTCCTTCGAAGGATTGCATGCGCTCCTTTTCTCCTTCGACGACTTTTACCCATACTTTCAGCGTATCTCCGGGAGCAAACTCCGGAATGACTCTTTCCGCCGCTGATTTTTCCGAATATTTTTTTTCGAGATTCTGCAAAGTATTCATGTTAAAATCCAAAACAAAAGCAGTATCTGATAGCATAACGCGGGCGGTTTTTCAATAAGTATTTTTTTCGCCCTCCTGCCGTCGTTCGAAAAAGATCGAAAACTTTATTCCGGAAAGCGGTTTCGATCCGTCGGAGAGAAAAAAACGCGTTTTCTCCATTAATCGCTTGACTTTTGCGTAAAAAAAACGTAGTAACAGAGCCGAAAGGGAGTTTTTTCATGAAGGTAGTTAATTCTTTAAAAACCGTTCGATCCAGGCATAAAAATTGTCGTCTCGTGAGACGCAAGGGAAGAGTCTATGTAATAAACAAAACAAATCCCCGCTTTAAGGCAAGACAGGGTTAGGTTTTTTCTTCGTAATGTATTCTGTAAATTCAACAACAACAACAAATAACAACAAAGAGGATATTTAATGACAGAGGAGTCGGGCGCCTGCGATGCGGGCTTTGCGGAACTTTTTGAGCAATCCTGCAAAAACAAGGTTTGGGAAGGTAAAGTCGTAAAAGGTAAGGTGACGGCCGTCGACGATAATTTTGTAACGGTGGACGTCGGCCTTAAATCGGAAGGTCGCATAGCCGTAAGCGAATTTACCCATGGCGGCAGAAAGATGGAACTGGCGCCCGGGGATAAAACGGACGTCTACATCGACCGTTACGAGAGCAAAAACGGGGAAATCGTCCTGAGTCGGGAAAAAGCCCTTCAGGAAGCCGCCTGGAATGACTTCGAAAAAGCTTTCAAGGAGGGGACCGGCGTCACGGGCATCATGTACAGCCGCGTAAAAGGCGGATTTATGGTGGATCTGAACGGAGCCGTGGCTTTTCTTCCCGGCAGTCAGGTGGACGTGCGCCCGGTCAAGGACGTAAGTCCTCTGATGGGCGTCGAGCAGCCGTTTTTGATTCTGAAAATGGATAAGCTGCGCGAAAATATAGTCGTTTCGCGTCGCGGCATTCTGGAAGGCGCCAACGCCGAAGAAAGGGCAAAGGCCGTGGCCGATCTGGAAGAAGGGCAAGTCGTGGAAGGGGTGGTGAAAAACATTACCAGCTACGGCGCCTTCGTCGACATCGGAGGAGTCGACGGTTTGCTGCACAACACCGATATTTCCTGGAAAAGAGTTAATCACCAGTCGGATATGCTGACTCCCGGACAGACGGTTAAAGTAAAATTCATAAAGTTCAACAGAGAGACCAAACGTATTTCATTGGGAATGAAACAGCTGGCTCCTGATCCGTGGAACGGTATAGAAGAAGAGTTCAAAGTCGGAGCCCGGATTAAGGGTAGAGTGACCAACGTGACGGACTACGGCCTTTTCGTCGAAGTAAAAGAAGGGGTCGAAGGGTTGGTCTACGTTTCAGAAATCAGCTGGAAGAAAAATATATCTCCGTCAAAAACTGCCGCTCCGGGGGAAGAAATAGAAGTTGCGGTGCTGGACGTCGACGCCGCGAAAAGGCGAATGGGGTTGAGTCTTAAACAGCTGCAGATGAATCCGTGGGATACTCTGGAAAAGGATTTTCCGGTCGGACATGTTTTCACCGGGACGATTTCCAGTGTCACTGATTTCGGCTTGTTTATTAAGGTTAATCACAACATCGACGGCATGGTTCACGTCAACGATCTTTCCTGGGGAAAGAGTAAAGAAGAGGAACTGGCGAAGTATAAAGTCGGAGATGAGATAAGTGTTAAAGTTCTGGAAATCGATCGGGAAAAAGAAAGAATTTCTCTGGGCATCAAGCAGCTCACCGAAAATCCCTACGGCCGCGTCGAAGCCGAACTCAAGAAAGGAGCCGTGGTTACCTGCGTCGTTTCAGCCGTCAAAGAAGAGGGCATCGAAGTGAATTTAGGCGGCGATGTCGTCGGATTCATAAAGAAAATCGATTTGGCAAAGGATCGGCAGGATCGAAGAGTCGACAGATTCGCGGTGGGAGAAAAAGTCGATGCGAAGGTCATCTCCGTCGACCGAAGCGGTAAAAAGATCGCTCTGTCCATTAAGACTTTGGAGATCGAAGAAGAGAAACAGGTTATGGCAGAGTTCGGGTCATCCGACAGCGGAGCCAGTTTGGGAGATATTCTCGGCATAGCCATGAGCAAGAAAAATACCCCTCCTTCGGATCAATGAGCATAGCCGAATGAGAAAAATCCGGGTCGGAGTTTTTTTCGGAGGGCGTTCTTCCGAGCATGAGGTTTCTCTTATTTCCGCAAAGAATATTGTGGAAAATCTGGACCGAAGCAAATACGATGTCATTCTTATCGGAGCGGATCGGGAAGGGAATTTTCATTTCGGAAAAAAGGAGATTTCTTCCGGCGACTTTTGCAAAAAATTATCGATTTCCGAAAAATACGATTTACCGGAGAAGAAGAGCGCCGATCTGCCGAAGAAAATGGACGAACGCCTGTCCGACGTTATAGACGTGGCGTTTCCCGTATTCCACGGCCAATTCGGAGAGGACGGTACGATACAGGGATTGCTGCGAGCCTTCAACGTGCCTTTCGTGGGCTCCGGAATACTGGGATCCGCCATAGGAATGGATAAGGATGTAACTAAACGTCTGTTGCGGGATGCAAACATTCCGTCGCCTAAACATTTAAGCTTTTATCGTCACAGACCGCCCGACGCGGCAGACTACGATAAAGTTGTTGCAGTTCTTGGGGAAGTCGTCTTCGTAAAACCGGCCAGTTTAGGATCGTCGGTCGGAATAAGTAAAACAAAATCGAAAGACGAGTTCGAAAAAGCCGTCGAAGAAGCTTTCCGCTACGATAACAAAATTATCGTTGAAGAGTTCATAAAAGGCCGAGAGATCGAGTGCTCCGTTTTGGGAAACGAGTATCCGGAAGCGTCGGTTCCGGGGGAAATTCTCCTGAAAAAACACGAATTCTACTCCTATAGGGCTAAATATCTCGATGACGACGGCGCGGAACTAAAAATTCCCGCGGATTTATCGACGGAAGTCGTCGATAAGATTAAACAAACGGCCATCAGAGCTTTTGAAGTCCTTTGTTGCGAAGGTATGGCGAGAATTGATTTTTTCGTGAAAAACGATACCGAGGTGTTTTTAAACGAGATCAACACGATTCCTGGTTTTACGAAGATAAGCATGTATCCGAAGCTGTGGGAAGCGTCTGGAGTGCCCTACGGAGAGCTGTTGGACAGATTAATAACGTTGGCGACGGAACGTCACCGCAGAGACGGGAAACTTTCCGTCGCATTTTGTGCGGAAGCGGGTTCTCCGGCGGAGATTTCTTGATTTTCCATGGGCCGATTATATACCTTACGCTTTAGCGTGAACTCCCTCGATATTTGTGCAACTAACAATCTTTTTTACGGACTTCAAAGAAGTTAGAAAAGTTCAATAGATTCTCAGTGAAACAGCCGGTGTGAGATAGGAAAAAGTATATCAAAAACTCAAATGTAACGTCTGTGTTTCTAAGTTTGAAGACGATAAGAAGGATTTATCCTCACTCGGCATATCTTCAGATACTAAACACACTTCCGGCTTTAGCCGGTAGCAATTGATTCGCGATTGACTTTTACATAATATATATTAACATGCGCACGTTAGTTGTAGGTTTGTTTGCTGTTAGATAAAAAAGGAAAATAATGACTAAGCGTGTGGCTGCAAAGCATAAAATCGACAGAAGATTGGGAGTTAACTTATGGGGACGTGCCAAAAGTCCCATAAACGAGAGAAATTACGCTCCCGGTCAGCACGGCAGCAACAGGAGAAAACCGACCGACTACGGCATTCAGCTGCTGGCTAAGCAGAAATTGAAAGGCTACTACGGAAATCTTACGGAAAGGCAATTCAGAAGAATATTTCAAAGAGCTTCCCGCATGAAAGGGGATACCAGCCAGAACATCATAGGATTGCTGGAACGACGTTTGGACGCCGTTGTCTATCGCATGAAATTTGCATCCACGGTTTTTGCCGCGCGCCAACTGATCAGCCATTGTCACGTTAAAGTTAACGGCGAAGTCGTAAACATACCGTCCTATACGCTTAACGAAAAGGACGTCGTTGAAATAAAGGAAAAATCAAAAACTAATGTGACCGTACTGGAGGCGATCCGATCGACCGAAAGAGATTGTCCGTTTTATCTGGAGGTGGATGCGGCGGCGCTGAAAGGAACGTTCGGAAGTACTCCGAAATTGGAAGACGTACCGTATCCGGTTATGATGGAGCCGAACATCGTCATAGAGTTTTACTCCAGATAATATTGACCGCGGAGCATTATTGCCGAAATAGCTCAGTTGGTAGAGCAGCTGATTCGTAATCAGCAGGTCGGAGGTTCGATTCCTCTTTTCGGCACCACCTGAAATTTCAAGGAAAATTGAAGATTCAAAGGGCTCGGAAAATCCTTTGCAACTATGTTTTTTACTACTCCTTTACTACTTTTTTAAAAGATAGAATCCTGAAAAGCCGTATAAGGCCGCAAACACCGCGACCGCGAAGAGAGGGTTATCTCAGGAGAAGTCGATGTAAAAAAGTAGTAAAGAAGTAGTAATCCACGGATCTTTACCGAGCGTTAAGTTTTTACATCTATCATCATATGCCTGTGGGGTCCTTAAATCGAACAGGTTTGAATATGATATGCAAAAAGAAAATATGCATTACTTTAGGCATAATAATTGTGCTTGTCACCGTTATCGGCGCTTTTTTCTTAAAAAATCAGCATTTTCGTCCTGAGGGAAAAAAAGGAAATCACTCTCATGATGAAACATCTGAAAAAGAACATGATCACGATGAAAAAAAAGTAATT